>CAZWPT010000050.1:0-6798 GCA_964635675.1 uncultured Nitrososphaerota archaeon
CGTGCAGAAAACTTTGGTTTCAGGGGAAAGCCTCTTTACAGCATCATATATTTCTTCATAGAGGCTGACGAAGTGTTGAAAACCATTAGGATTATTCTCCGCCCTGCCGTGTTTCTCATACCAGCGGTTAACCTCGTTGCCAATTGAAAGGTACAAGGGTCTTGAAGATTTCACTACGTCGAGAACAGCTTGCTTATAGGCCTCCCTCCATGCGGAGCTGTTGAGAGTAGCATTCTTCATATCCGGCGGAGTTACGAGCGTAACGTTAGGCCCGATGAAGGAGACATGGATCAATGGAAACATCCCATTCCCACGTATATTCTTATCTAAAAATTCTCGCCCCCAGCTTCCAGACAGTTCTCCGGCAAGACTGTAGAATGGTGTGGGCCTTCCCCAAACAGGTGTGAACTCGCAGTATTGTGCCGCTTGAGAATAAGCCTCCTCAAAAGACTGGCCATTGCCTGGAACAGGGAGAATCCCCATGAAGAAGCCTCGAATAGGATTCTCGGGGGAATCGGCTGGAGTCACTACTTCCTCCTTAGAATAGTTCAGGCGACTGGACATTGAGACAACTATTAATGCAACCACGATGAGGACAGACAGCAGCAAGACTTTTTTCGCCGGCACTGTTTCACCCTCCTAAACGTTAAACATTGAGAAGCTTGCAAGCCGGTTGCTTAAAAACCCTTTAGCGCGCTCGGTTTAAATTCTCGTTTTTACCCAAAACAAAGATTTGGAGAAAGTCCCGTTTTTATGTTTCCAAGAATACTTAAAAGTATGAGCATTCGGAATTGTTGATGAGGTATATGGAGTATGAGAAATCTTAAGGCAGAGATGTTTAATAGGAAAGCGTCTGATCCCAAAAACAAACCTGATCAGATATTGGAAGCACTCGCATTGCAGTCAGGACAAACAGTTGCTGACATTGGAGCTGGAGGCGGATATTTTTCTCTACGGTTCGCTAATGCAGTCGGGAGCCAAGGCCGGGTGTTTGCGGTTGACACAGATCCCGGTTTTCTAGAATTTATCAAGGATAATGCCAAAGAAAAAGGCTTAGATAATGTTGAAACGATCCTTGCTGCGGAAAACGAGTTACCTCTACCTAGAGGGAGTCTAGATTTAGTCTTTATGCGAAACGTGACTCATCATTTGCCAAATCGGGTAGACTATTTTAGAAAATTGAGAGACGTGTTGAAACCAGAGGGAAGAGTTGCCATCATAGAGTATAGAAGTGGCGGTGGATTTAGTTTTCATAGAATGTTTAGGCATTTTGTCCCGAAGGAAGTCATTGTGGCAGAGATGCACAAGGCTGGATACCAATTGAAGGAGGAGTTTGATTTCTTACCGGAACAGTCTTTTACCATATTCTCAATGCAACAATAAAGATAAACGCAAAAGTGCGGGAGGTGGGATTTGAACCCACGAACCCCTTCGGGAAGAGGACCTAAGCCTCAGTCCAGCACCTTTGACAGGCTTGAGAACTATGGTTCACGGAAGCTTTTAAATTCGAAAAGGAGTAAAATGGTAGGGATATCCTTGAGGAAGGGGTGGTGTGGGTATGAGGGTTGTAGGAATTGTTATTACTTTGTTTCGAGGCTTTGCCGCGGCTGCTCCTTTAAAATGTGTCTCATAGCTCGATGCCAAAGAGGTTTTCACTATACGGGAATAACGTATCCTAGGAGCTTCTGCAGGCTCAGGCCCTACTGCCCGGTTAAAAACCAGGAGAGGATTCCGGTTCAAACCCCCTTATTAAATAGAAAGTCGATGGCTAAGATTGGTTTTCAGAAGTTCGTGCCTGAGATAGATGTTGCCGATGAGAAGTCATGGTTCTGGAGGCATGGTGTGGAGTTGCCCGAGGTCTTCGTGCCCCTCTGGCAGTTATTGACTAACGAAGAAATTCTAAGGAAAGCCTCTTCAAAGGGTCTGCACGACTTCTTGACTTTTAACGGTAGAATTTTCCTGTCCACGGTTATGCCCGATGAACTGATTGACAAGCTTGAAACAAAGGACTACTTTAAGCTAATTGAAGACCTTAGGCCTGACGCTACTATGGCTCCAGACAACTATACCTATGTTGACGACCCCTTGTTCCTATCTTGGTCACAAACAGTACGCCTCGTCTCCTTCGCGAATGACTTTCTCAAGCTTGAAATCCCGTTAATCGGCCTTGTTAAGGGAGCTAACCACCTTCAGATAGATTGGGCTGTTAGGAGGCAGGTTGAAATGGGCTATGTTTCCTTCGCGATGCCGGCGAGGGAACTCTTAGAGGACAACTTGCTTGGTGATCTTTTACCGGCGACCATTATGAGCCTGAGGTGGATTTCCAAGAGAATCGGAAAAGACCTTGAGCTGCTGGTTTACGGTGTTGGCCGCAGACTTAAGCATAAGGGTATAAATAGTTACAGCAACCTCTCATGGTTTCTGGAGGCTAAGCATGGATGCTACTATAAGGATGGATGGTCCTACGACCTCAGGGATCCTGCGATAAGGTTTGAGGAATGCGATTGCGAGGTATGTAAAGGGTTAATGCCTCAAGAGATAATCGACCTGATGATAGATAATAAAGAGCAGGGTTTCAGGACCCTCGTCCTGCATAATCTACTCGACATGAAGAGGTCTTTAGCGAGAGGAAGCTAAATGGGCAGCGGCTCAAGAATAAAACAATACGAACGGAGGTTCTTCGAGGGGGAGCAGAAACGTGGGGAGAGAGAAGAGAAAGCATTCCATACCGTAGGAACCTTCGGAGAGTATGAGGTTCGCGAGGTAAAGGGCGACGGGTATGAGTTGCTCAAGAGCGGAGAGGTTGTTGGAATCTTTCCCGAGGCCAGGATTGAGGAGGACAGGATCGTTTTCAAGCTAAGCCACGGGATGAACCTGGTGGTTTCTGAGAAGGGAATTAGGGAAATACTTACTGCGGAAAAGGCTGAGTTATGCGGCTTGATATCCTCAGATGGTACTATTTGCAAATATCGTAGCGGCGGATACGAAGTTTCTCTAAGGAATGTAGACCATGCGCCCATAGGAGTTTTTAAGGAGCTGTCTGAAGATACTTATGGTATGACTCCTCATGAACACATTAAGTGGCATAAGACGAAGGAGGGGAAGAAACAGCATTATCATATAGCGATATTCAATAGGAGAGTAGCATATGACCTATGGAGCCTTAACATTAAGGGTCCGGAGCCCTACGAGTTCCATCCGCCTATAAAATACCTTGATGATGAGGGCAAGAGGGCTTATTTAAGGGGTTTCTTTTCTGGAGACGGCAATGTCTCTATGACAAGAAGAGGCGGGCACCAAATTCGTATTTATTCATCTTATAAAGAAGGATTAGAAGAATTAAGAAAAATGTTTGAAGATTTAGGATTCCATCCGAGCGAAATTCATGAGAAACGTGAGAAACCCACTCCTGGGCGACATAGGAAAGAATATAACTATTATTTTAGCATTCCAGAAGAAGACCACTTAAAGTTCATAGAGGAAATAGGTTCAGAGAAGTCGGAGCACAAAAGAAGGTTTGAACTAATAAAGTTAATAAATGGAAGGAAGAAAAAAGAGGAGGACTAGTTAGAATGAAGAAGGCCGCTACTCTTTGGGTATGGGGCGATGATTTTGAAAATGTTAGAAAGAATTGTGAGAAATATGTTAGTAAAAAATGGGGAGGGAACGTAAAGGAATGCAGCATAGAGGTCTCAGCCAGAAAAAGGGATGAGGATATTTGTTACTACCTCGTTGCGTATACGAGTAAGCCTCAAAGCGTCGGAGATCTGGCTGAAGGCTTATTCTATACGGCGCTTGACGAGAACGATGTTAAAGTCACTTTTGTTTCAATCGATTTATTTGACAAAATACTTTCAGGTGAAGAAGCATATCGGAAATCTATGGAAGACGTGGAAAAAGAGCTCAGGGAACGTGAAAAAGTCATCGTTGAAAAATTTAGTGAAGACCCGAAGGTGAAATCTGCGGCCCAAGGGAGAAAGATAGTGTTTATCCCTCAAACTAATCTCCTCTGCGAATTAAGCTCGAAAATTGCGAACAAGATAATTATAGAGGTGGTGCATGAAGACCTCTCATGCATGAAGGATTTACTATATTCCTTAAGCAACAGGATGCTTGAAAGAGGCTTGGCGGAACGAATTTTAGGTTACGATTGGTGGAAGGACATTGACGAGCTTAAAGTTGGAGAGGTAGACATTTGGGGAGACGAGGTTCTGGTGTGGCTTATCTGAAAAAGTGCGGGGGGTGGGATTTGAACCCACGAACCCCTTCGGGAAGAGGTTCCTCCCCGAGGTCTTGAGCCTCCCGCCTTTAACCTGGCCTTGCCGCTACTTGGCTTTGGCGACCCCCGCCTTTCTTCCCTGCAGTAAGACATATTATTTTGGACTGTTTTTAAGTTTTAGGATGAGGCTGAGTGAGGTTTTCGCCAGTAGGGTTCAGGCTAGGGTTTTAGAGGAGCTTTTAAACTCTCCCCATACTATTTTTACTCAGGTTGAGCTGGCTAGGAGGGCTGGCTGCTCCTCTTCAAGCGTGGACAGGGCTCTTAAAAATCTTATGAGGCTCGGCCTTATTAGGATTGAGAGGCTTTCAGCGAACAAGATTGTCGCGTTAAATCTTAATAGTAGGGTTGTGTCTCTCCTCATCCAGTTTAACAGGGATGTGAAGAAGGCTGATAGAGATACTGCTTAGGGATGAGATAAGCGGCAGGGGGTTAACGTTCCTCGGCTTAGAGGGCTCCAGCGGTATGGGTGTTATTCAGGCGGGAAACCTTGTGAGGCTCTTCAACATGAAGCCGGTTGGCGAGATCGTTTTCTACGGTTTCCCGGACAACTTGATTGTGGACTCTATGGGTGTTGGAAAGATTCCTACGGTTGATATTTACCATGCTAGAACAGGAGGCTTCAACATAAGCGTTTTCACGACGATGGTTAGGCAACAGTATATTGACTCTCTCGGGAACAGGGAGCGCAACATGTTTTTCTCCTCGCTTCTCTACACTATGAAACTAGTCGGTTCCAGTTTCCTTCTAACCATTGACTGCGTGAATGTTTCAGGCAAGAATAAGAAGGCTTATCTCATAGTTAATTCTCCGAAGCTTGCTGAGAGGTTTAAAGACAGGGAGGAGTATATTCTTGTTAAGGGTAGACGCTTAAGAAGCTCCCTGGCGCTTGCGGTCGCGATGGCTAGGTTTCAAAAGATTCCTGCTCTACAGATAGTTCTTCCGATTAGAGAGCTTACTGAAAGCAGGGTTCAGCACGGTTTTCAAAGCCTTGTTAGCATTATTAACGACGCGCTGGCCTTCATAGGCGAGCCGGGGAGAAACTGAAGCACCCTATGGAAAGTGCCACGGGCTTATGAAGCCGTAGTCCTCTCTAAGCCTGTTCTTCTCGAGACCATATCTTTTCAAAGGCTTGGTTAAATGCCTATGGGACCTTTCAGGCGGGAGATACGGTTGATTCACCTTCAATCCTCGTTCCACCGCTATTGTCTGAGGCTCCTCAACTATTTCGCCACACTTCTCGCAAGCGAAGCCTTGGCGTAGCCCACGGCTTTTACATTTTCTTCCGCATTTCGGACACGCCGGGGGTGTTTTCCTAGTTTCCTCGCAAAGCTTTAAAACCTCCATTTTTTCGGCGTTAACAACCAGTTTTCCCAAATGTTCTTTAACACCGCCGTATACCCTTACGTAGTCGCCGGGCTCAAGCATGGATGCTGCTTTCTTCAGTCCCCCTGTTGGATAGTAGAACGCGCATGGAATCGTTCCCCAGTTTTCAATAGTCACTATAACGTGTCCACCTCGAATAATCTTCTTGTCGATCACGCGTCCCTCAACACATGTTGAATCATATTTTTTAACCCGGCTGATTGCAACAGGCTCGTCTGGAAAATGCGCGTCAGTACCCTGGTTGGTTTTGAAAATACACCAGCCTTCAATCTCCTCCTCAGCCTTCACAAGCCTGAAAGCATTGTAGACTGCTTCAGGTGTCTCCCCCCTTATTCCGAACAGCACCGGATCCCTGCCGTGAGGAGTTATCAGTATGCGTTTAGTCTCCGGGTCAATATTATTAAAAGTGTTTTCAGAAGCAATCCCATTCATGAGGATGACGCTTTCCCGGTCTACTCTACGGGGCTTCCCATAGTTCTCCCTGACCCTGTAGGAGAGAAGCTCAAAAGTATAGTCGTCGAAGACTGCTCCGACTGCTGCAAGCGCCCCCACCACCCCCACCCTGGAGGTTTTTAGAAACCTGCAGGCAGCACCCGTGGCTTCAGCAATCCTCAACGCCTCTACTGGGGGAACCATGCTTCTCAAAACCCTCAGGTAGAACTGGTGAAGCACATCCCCCTTCTCAGGAAGCCTGTTGCCGAAGACTATTGCAGGCTCCGACCTGGGGCTTTTCAAATCTGAAAGCTCTTCCACGATGCTTAAGACGGATTCTACAGCCTTCTCATAAACCTCCTGGTCATTCACGCTTATCCTTATGCTTACAGCCCCGTTTCCCCTTGTTTTCCAAGGGATGTTTGGATTAAGCCTGACGAGAAGAGGATAATCTATGAAAACGACCCCCTTCATACCGTCCAGATGCGAAACTATTTTAGCAGCCACGTGAGTAGTGCAGCCGAATACTTCCGAATCAGTGTCATCTATACCTATGTTTAACAGCATTTCAACTCAACGCTGAACACGCTTTAAACAGGACCCTAACTTTTAAGCATAGCTTTAATGCGGTTAAGAGTGCTCAGAGGCTTTTCTAAGAAATAAGTCCTTTAAGAAGCCTCGGGAGGGATTTGAACCCTCGGCTA
>CAZWPT010000051.1:0-4993 GCA_964635675.1 uncultured Nitrososphaerota archaeon
TTAATCAATAGGTTAGATAAGAAAGAGGGTATGCTTATTGTTTTTTAAGTTCCGCATTCATCCATTCCAAGTAGCTTCTATTTCCGGAAACTATTTGCATCGCAATAATTTCTGGAATCTCATAGGGATGATTTTCTCTAATAGTTTTCTCAAGTTCTTCATACAAGTCTTCTCTGCTCTTGATTATGCATAACCATTCTTCTGCTTTCTCGATTCCTCCTTTCCACCAGTATAGACTCGATACTGGGCCTACTACTTGAACACATCCTGCCAGTCTTCTTTCCAACAGTATTCTTGCAATCTTCTCAGCGTCCTCCCTTTTCCCAGTTGTCGTTAAAACCTGAATATACCTGCCCATGAAGCTAATCAGCCAGAGCCCTTTAAGAATTTTCACAGGCAAACAGGATTGAAGCCTTTAACTCAGACAGCCCTTAGAAGGCTCAGACCCGTCGCCATGTCTGGAACCCGGTTGAACGAGACTCCAGTAATCTCTGCCACCACTATTTCCGCAAGATAAAGTATTCGGCTTCCCGGCTCTAAGTGCCCCCCGTAAGTACCCTTACCATTGGAAACAGAAATATGCGCATGAAGCCTACTGTCAGCTATCACGCCACTTACCGAGTTTATTTCTAAAGGACCATCTATGTCAACATACTCCTCCTCAGGCGGAAGCTTCTCGGAAGTAACCCTATGAATGCGACAGTTTTCAAGAGTACCTATTGCCGAGATTATGACGCCGTTTGCAACATGGTTGCCCCGGGCATTGGTTTCAATAGTTTCTAAAAGATCCTCGCCACGGTCCCCCCTCAACACGATAATTCTTCCTAATCCCGCCTCCCAGGAGTCCATCTTCAAACCTCCTAAAGCCTTATGCCAAACTTCTCTAAATAAGGCTTCTGGTTGGCACGGTCCTCTTGAAACTGCCGCAGCGCCCTCTCCGAGACCGCTTCAGCCAGTTCCCTCGGGATAACCACCACTCCGTCATCGTCGCCCATCACGAAGTCTCCGGGCTCCACAGGCACGTCCCCGACGGTGACAGGTATGTTAACGTCCTCAGGCCTAAGGATAAGCCTCCCCACAGTCTCAGTGCGGCCTACTCCCCTGCAGAAAACAGGGAACCTTTCCCTCCTTAATTCAGCCAAATCCCTGCAACCGCCATCTATCACTAGCCCAACTATGCCCCTTTCCCTTGCGATTAAAGCTATGTAAGAGCCCCAGAAGCCAACCCTAGTGTAGCCGCCGGCGTCTCCAACTAGGACATGACCAGGCTCAGCCAACCTTAGGAAGAGCTCAGCATTGTTTTTACCCCTATACCATTCAGAGGCATAGTGATCATATTCCTCAGGCGACATGTTTGGTATTGGCTCCCTCGCCTTGACCAGCCTTATTGTCAGCGCGACGCCCACCATCTTTATATCGTTGAAGAGAGGCCTTATCTCCTCAGACATTATTGTAGAATCGTAAACATTATACCTGTCCAACGCATCTATAACGTCTGCGGTACGCACCTCTGCCAGACGTTTTAAAAGCTCTCTATCCTTATCGGAAACCAGACCACCGGGTTTCATCCCAAGCCGCCCAGAACCATACCTGTGTAATCCACTAATAAGTCTATCCGATTAACCGTTGAATGCTCAACCAGGGAAAAGCTTATCCGAATACCGTTGACTATGGAGCATGACGCCAATGGATATGCTTCACTTGCCTAAGCCGGTTTCAGCCGGCATAATCCTCTCCTATAAGTGCAGCAGCACGTGTAAACACTGCATGTACGCTTGCTCCCCGAGGTGGAGGGCTGACTGGCCCACCGTGAGAAGCATCGAGCTAATCCTTAGACAGTTGGCTTCAAGCATTAAGCCCAGCCCACATGGTTGCGAAAACGTCAGCCTGAACCATGGGCTGCATTTTACAGGAGGAGAGCCGTTTCTGAACCTTCAGCTTCTTCTTAACGCGGTTAGGATTGCGGGTGAGCTTAGAATACCGTCGACATTCGTCGAAACAAATTGCTTCTGGTGCGTTAACGATGAACAGGCTAGAGAGAGGCTGACGGCTCTAAAACAGGCCGGGTTAAAGGGGATACTGGTCAGCGTAAACCCTTTCATACTTGAGCAGGTTCCCTTCGAAAGAACTCAGAGAGTCATTAAGATAGGCAGGGAGATATTTGGCGGGAACACGATGATATACCAGGAGACGTATTACCACCGGTTCAAGAGCCTCCGTATAAGGGATACTATCACCCTTGACCAGTATCTGGAGAAAGACAGGTGGGCACTGCGCTTCTCTGAGCTTCTTCCAATGGGGAGGGCTTGCTACAGGCTTAAACACTTTTTTGCGAAATACCCTGCTAAAGCCTTCTTCGACGAATCATGCATATCGGAGCTGACTAGGAGCTGGCATGTTCACGTGGACAACTATTTCAACTATGTGGCGGGGTATTGCGGTGGAATATCTCTCGGGGACGCGAGAGACCTGGATGCTTTAACCAGCGGAGTAGACCTTCAGGATAAGCCCGTACTGCACGCGCTTGCCAAAAGCCTTAGGAGCCTTTACGAGTTTGCCGTCAGAGAATTCAACTATAGGGAGAAGGAGGAGGGATACGTTTCCAAGTGCCACCTTTGCGTGGACATAAGAAGACACGTAGTGGAGCAGACAGACGAGTTCAAGGAGCTTCAGCCGAGAGAACTATATTTTAATCTGGAGTAGCAAATAGCCTATCCTAAAGCAATTATAAGCTTAAAATAAAAAGTTAATGCAATTGAACTACGGAGCGGAACGCGCCACTAACACTACTGTCGTCGAAAACAACGATTAAACTTTTAAAGGGTGTTAAAACACATGGAATTGAAAATGGGAGGCGGAGCTATTCCTTTAGCTAAGAGAATAAAAGGCGTTGTCCCATACTGGAGACGAGCGAGAGGGTTTTCACTTGGAGAATTAAAGGAAGCCGGCTTGACCGTTGACCAGGCTAGAAAGCTTGGACTAACTGTAGATCTTAGGAGGAATTCTAAGCACGAGGAGAATGTTAAGAGGCTTAGGGAGCTCCCTAAGCCTTAAACCCGCGTAGCGCGCTAGCGCATTATTCAAATTTTTCTCACCAGGATTCTTCGCTTGCTTAGGGTGGCTATACCCTCATAGCCAAACGCCTTCACGTAGCTTATTAAAGAATCGTAAGCGTAGTCTATTTCTTCAACGGAATGCGCGTCAGTGCCCACTGTCAAAGGTATTTCTAGTTCACGGGCCTTCCTCATGATTCTATGCGAGGGATATATTGAGTTAACTGGTTGTCTCAACCCTCTTGAAGATGCTTCAATACACATTTTATGCTGCTTAACAAGGTTTAAAACTTTCTGCTCATCGAGAACACCATTGCTAGGATTAAACCCCCATATCCTCACTATGTCGATGTGGCCAATAACGTGGAAAAGACCAGTCTCTACGGCTTTACTGACAAGATGCATATATCTTGAGTAGAAAACGTTGAAACCGATACTCCCTATTTCCCTCTCCATCAAGATTCTATGCTTAGGGGAATCGATGCAAATTCCCCCGACAAAGTGCACACTGCCCATTATAAAGTCGAAGTCATAACTGTCCAAAACATCCTCTAAAAACCTCTCGTTTCCAGGAATGTAATCAACCTCCAGCCCAAGCCTCACAGCCAGCCTGCCCCCATACTTTTCACGAGCCATCTTAGCTTCTCTAACATAGTTTTCAAGCCTAAGCCAGTCTAAAGAGTGAGCAGTCGAAGATCCGTCTGGGAAAACAGTCAAATGATCAGTGAAAGCTATTTCCTCAAAGCCTTTGCGAACCGCTGCCTCACAATAATCCAACATGCTGGATGAACCGTCGCTAAACATGGTGTGAATATGATAGTTGATTCTCACAGACGGCTTAACTCGCCTCCATTTTTAAAATTTATGCCGAGTACGCTAGGATGAAACGTGAAACCTGACGATCCATAGTGCTTTTCAAAGGTAACCTCTTTCCTTAGCCTCCTCCAGTATTGCAACTGTTGCAGAGGTCCCTATCCTCGTCGCACCAAGCTGTTTAAGCCTCAGCAGATCGTCAAGCGTACGGATTCGACCTGCCGCCTTTATCTGGATCTCCGGGATACACTCTCTACGCATCAGGATGACATCGCTATCAACCGCACCTCTATACATATACGTTCCATCGGATTGCTTGACGAAACCGTATCCTGTGGATGTTTTAACGAACGCTACGCGATGCTTATTGCACACGTGGCATAGCTTTATCTTGCAATCATCCGTAAGATAGTCGTTTTCAAAAATCACTTTGACTATGGCATCCTTTTCAACAGCAGTATCGTTAACCGCTTTAATCTCCTTTGAAACATAATCCCAGTCGCCGCTTAAAACCTTCCCAATGTTTACTACGAAATCTATTTCAGTAGCACCGTCTTCACAAGCCTTCTCAGTCTCCATCACCTTTATTTCAGTATTGCTGCTACCATGAGGAAAACCAACCACGGTGCAGACAGCCACGCTTGAGCCTGAAAGCATCTCTTTCGCAAGCCTAACTGCATAAGGCTTAATGCATACTGCGGCAACATTATATTTTTTAGCCGCTAGACACCCCGCCTTAAGATCCCCGTCGGTGAGAGTAGGATGGAGAAGCGAGTGGTCAATCATCTTCGAAATGGATTCGAGCAACTTAACCATCGCGTAACTTTTAACAATGCTCAAGGTATAATATAAGCATATCTTTGAAGACCACTCAAACCCGCTATTCCCTGGCTTCTAACCATCCATCTTTCCCAGCTCTATTAATTCGCATAAATGTCACGACTTGAAAAACACGCTTCCGACGCGTAGAATCTGGAATGCGGAAACTCACGTTATGTGATTACTATGCTGGAATACGGGTTGTAAGCTTGAAATGCGAGCCGGCTTTAAATAATCACCCGCCTTCATCATGATTGGAGGTGGAAGAAAGATGGCTTGGAGGAAAAGAAACGGGGAGAAGAAGATCG
>CAZWPT010000052.1:0-49709 GCA_964635675.1 uncultured Nitrososphaerota archaeon
TAGAATTTACTCCCCTGGGCGGGATAGTCGGGCGCCATGCTGAGCCCCTTGAGAAGCCCATAGAGATCGTCAGCATCCTTGTTAAGCAACCATGCTTTCCCAAAGTCGTCGAGCACGCTTTTCTCCAACTCGTCCATTCCCCCCATCAGCTTCACAGCTTCCTTCAGCCTCTCTGGTTCAAGCTGCTTCAACAGTTCTGAGAGGGCTTCCTCGGCCAGCCTCGACTTCACAGCTATCTCGTCCAGTATTCTGAAGGCTTCCGCCTGCTCCGGCACCTCGAACCCGGCGCCGTCGAACTTGTGGCTTACGCTGATTGCCTTCTCCTGCCCAGCTTTCTTAGCGTAGCTATGAAACTCGTCGTGGAAGCCTAGGAAGTCCTTAAGCCTCTCCACCGCCTTGTCCCAGGAATCCTCAATCCTTCCCACTCCCGTCTCGATTTTTTCAACAAGCTCCTTCACATCGTGTTTCGCGGACTCCCAGGCTTCTGAGGCAACGCTCTTCACCGTCTTAAGCCCCCTGAAGAGGAGGAACTTCCCGATCTGCAGGGCCTGCCCCGGGTTCCTAACTATGAAGCCTATGGTCCTCCTGCCCTTCACAAGGGTCTCGAGGAGGTCGTATATCGCCGGCGTGACCCAGGCTTTAACCGTGCTGACGAATCTCCACGGGGCCTTAGCGTTAGCCGCCTTAGCCTCTATGCTGGCTATCTTAGTTGCTATCAGAAATGCTGCGAAGGATAGCGCAGCACTGACTATTCTTCCTGTTGCGCGTCCCCTTGCGCACTCGCTAGCATTTCGGTTCATCGCTGTTTCGAAATCCGTTACGCCGCATCCTACGACAAGGTCTAGAACAGTGTCCTCGAGAATCCTGTTCGCAACCCCTCTGAAGTACTGGGAGTAGTTCCAGTAGAGCGCCGCGAGAGGACCCTTAGGCTCGAAAGGCTTGGGGGCTTCTGTCGGAGGCCCTGGTGGAAGCCCGGCTTCAGGCGGAGTATAGTTGCTGAGCTCGTAGCTCCAGTCCCTGAAAGCATCAGCCAGACTGTTGTAGAAGGAGTATGCATTCCTGCACTGCTCTATCTCCACCCAGTTCAACACTGTCCCGCTGACGAGGTAGGTTATGGTGGAAACCACGGAGACGGCTAGGCCCGCGTATGCCGCGGTTGTGCCGTGCCCCGTGAGGAATCCGACTAGGACTATTATCGTGCTCGTCGCCAGTATCCATGGTATTCTACCCCTAACCTCCTCCCAGAAGCATCCCCAGAAGGGCGAGGGCTCCGGATTCAGGTCGAAGACTGCTTCAGCAACCACGCTGGAGCCGAAGAGAAGCTTCACGAGGCAGGTGTAGCCCTCGGCAGCGTTTAGGCCTACGAGAGAAACGTTGTATTCCCCGCTATTGACGGTCAGGGGGCTGCTGTAAACATCCATCGACGGAGGCTGGTTCATGTAGGCCTGGCGCCCGAACTGCTGAATCCTCATAACGTAGCTCGCGTTTAAGCCAGCGTAGTTCCTGACCTGGATGGTTTTCAGCGGCCCACTCCCCTTCACGCTGAGGGGACGGTAGATCAGAGTTAGGAAGCCCGTCTCGTTAGAAGGCTTAGAGAGCCTTGTCGCGTTGGTAAGCTTCCTCCGGCCTATTTTGAACTCGTCCTGAAGGCTGTTCTCCGCGATGTAGCTGCTCATGCTGTGGTTGTAGGTTGCGAACTGTGTTGCGTTCATCATGATGCTTCCGCTAGTCCTCCACGTCTGGCTGACCAGCCTAGTCCTGTATTCCCTGATGGAGCTGTTTACCCTGAGCACACCCGGCTTAACGCCAAGCATTCCCGCAGCATCCTTCTCCTCTAAGACTCCGACCTGCTCGAGGTAGGGCTCGAGGCTCAGCATCACCATATCAGGGTTCCCAAACTTCTCCGGATTCCAGCCGGAGGCATTCAGCTCCGGCATTCCCGTCGGAGTCAGGTGTGAGACGAGCTCGAAGCCGCCGTAGTGCCCCTGGAACGTCGGCATGGGCACCACGAGTTCCCCCGGGTAGGCGGGGGCTAGGTGTCTGAAGGTTAGCCAGTAGAACCTGACGTGAGTAGCCTGCTCAGAGCCAGGTACGAAGACCCTCGTAACCTCCTCGTGCTCGGGAACGGTGACGACGTATTCTTCGAAGTGCTCCGGAACCCAGAACCTTTCTGTCGAAACCCTCGTCCAGAAGCCGACTAGGTAAGGGTTACCGTCATCGTCGCTATAAGCAACCCTTATCCTAGCGTCGCAAGAAGGGTTGAGAAGCCTGAGGCTTAGCTCAACATCCCTCGTTTCCCCGGCTTCAATGCTTCCAACGCTTCTATTCAAGCCATGCAGGCATGCTCCAGCTATCTCCACGACCACGTTTCTCGCAGGGCTGCCGCCGCTATTCCTAAGCCTGAGGACAAGCCTAGCGTGCTTAGGTATAGAAGTATCCTGCTCAACAATCTCCACGCTCAGCGAAGGGGCTGGCGGGGAAACAACCTGAATGGTATAGGTTTCCTCGTCTCCAGGAACATGGGGGAACTGGGCATTGCCGCTCAGCCTGAGGGTGATGTTGTAGGTCCCAGGCTTAACAGCCTTAAGATTGAAGGATCCTGATTTATGCGTGTCGTCAAGCCTCCTCTTAACACCATCCAAGGGCTGGAAGGATTCTGGAGCGCTGAGCGTCAGGGTCGCGTTTAACGGCTCAGGCTCCTCTCCGGGAAACGAGCAGTATTCTGCAAGGTAGCTTATCTGAAGGGTTTCGCCCACGCTTAGGCCTGTCGAGGAGACGCTGGTGCTTACAACCCAGCCCTCGATAATAATGGGGTCGTACGCTGGAAACAGTACCCTGTAGCTCTCCTCATGCTCGGGGACAAGGGTCTTAACCTCCTCATAATGGCCGGGGATAGCTATGATCGGGTTTCCCAGGAACCATGGCCAGTTCTCCTCAGGGTGGACGAGCATTATGTCCTCCAGGGCGAAACCAGGGAAGGGGCTTACGCCAAGCCTTGAAACAAAGTCGAAGACAACCCCGGTCTCAATGTCTTTGACGACATACCTGTAGAGACCAGTATACCTCTCAACCCCATAGTACCTGACAAGCGTCTCGTTCCAAACCTCGTAGAGCATCCTAACGTCTGTCGAGTTGAAGTATGTGTAGTTGAGGAGCTTGTCTGAGGAAACAGGTATCTTAACCTTAACGCTGCCATCCCCGGGTTTCTCAACCATCGTGCCGGTAACGTTAAGCATCCCGCTCGAGCCGCTGGAAGTAGCGTTCTGAAGAACGCCTCTAATCTCCTCCTCCGAAGCCCCCATGCTCACACTGGATCCGACAATCCTCCAGAGCCTTTCAGCCATGGAGGCGTTGAACCCTTCTGGAGCGACGTATTCGCACTCCCTCACCGGGTCTGACTCAGGCGGGAGAGCATCCCTGAGGTAGCCTTCAAGCCTGCTCAGGAAATCCTCGTAGCTATCCTGCTGGGCCAAGACCCTTGAAACCAATAGGTTTGGCGTGAACTCCATGCTGGCGACTAGAAGGGCCAGGAGTACTCCTGCAGCCTTAGCCCTCAGCCCGCTCATTTCCCCACCCTTCGCTTTTTAACAGTCAGAATGACAGGAGGAACAGCTAAGGCCACGATCAGGAGTGTGAGGAGAACAGTGTTCTCAAGCCTGAGCCTCTCAATATTACCGTCGAGCTCAGCTATCCGCTGGTTCTGCTTAGTATTGTTCTCCATGAGCCCCCAGACCTGTTTTTGAAGAGTGTTGACCGCGTAGCTCAAGTCCCTCGCCTGGGTTCTCAGGTTCTCGTTCTCCGCTTCAAGGGTTTCCACCAGCCTGCGCAAAACCTCTGAAGACTCTTTCAGAGCAGTATGGTTCGCCGAAAGGGTTTTGAAACGTGTCCTGAGGCTGGCGTTAATCCTTAAGCCGGCTCCAACAATCTCGCCCCCAACGGTTTCTACGAAAAAGTTCAGCAACCCTGTCTCGTTAACCCTGGCGGTGAAGCTCCACCCTTCTCTGGAAACACTGCACTCAACAGGGTCGCCGTTAACCTTGGTCAGCCTTGCCCAAGCATTCCTAACCTCCCCAGGATAGGTGAAGGTCACGACAGTCTCCTCCTCGTTGAACTCTATTGACGCGAGCCTGAGCTCGGGAAGAGTTGGAGCAGTCTCCCCGACGACTCTAACCATGAAGTCGCCAGGCTTCCCGCTGGTCGCGTTCATGTGGAAAAGAGGAGTATGCCTATCCACATCCATGATCAGGCTCATATTGGAGAAAGGCGGATTATCGTCGACGCTTATCCAGAGCTGAGGCCCGTCGAGAGTGAACATCGGGACGATGACGACGTAGAAGTCGCCGGTTACGACAACGTTCGGAAGCTGTATTGTGTACCAGTCTAGAGTAGCGTTTTTGAAAACCCTGTTGAAGAGGAGTGGCTCAGAGTATTTAGTGTTTAAGCCGCCATCCCATATCTGAATGTAGAAGAGCGACGCTGGACCCTTTAGGATGCAGGTTGCGTGAAGCCTAATAGCTGTTATCCTCCAGCTTCCCGAAGGCGGGGAGAACCTTACGGCTGCGCCGCTAGGGTAGAAGTCGCTCCAGCCGTAGCCAGCCTTACCATCATCGTAAGCAAGCTCGAAAGGAGAAGCATGAGCAGGTGTTTGAACAATGTTGAAAATTATGGTTGAAAAGGCTAGAAGCAGGAGCATGAAACTAAGCTTCTTCAAGCCTTCTCTTAGGGATGGGTTAAAATATAAAAATATTGTGTAGCGCGCGCTTTCTTCGATTATTAGTTCCATTTTGGAACTAAAAGTTTAAATATCGGTTCTATAAAAGAACTAATATGGAAAATATTTTACTCTTACTCAACGAATGGTGGGAAAGCGGCGCTATATCTAGAGAAAAAGCCAAGGAATACAGGAGAAAAGTATTTTACGAAATAATAAAAACGTATCTTGAGTATAGGCAAATTCTCGTTTTAACCGGGTTGAGGAGGGTTGGCAAATCAACCATGCTTTACCAGCTGATTGAAGAGCTGTTGAAAAGCGGAGTTAACCCCAAAAACATACTATATTTTTCCTTTGATGAGGCGGTGGAAGACCTAATTAAAGTTCTGGAAGAGTATGGTAGGATAACAAAAGTTGATTGGAAGAAGGAGAAGGTTTTTCTGTTCTTAGACGAGGTTCACAAGCTAAAAAATTGGAGCTCTAAAGTAAAGCTTCTTTATGATGCGTTGCCAAGCATAAAAATCTGCGTCTCAGGCTCTGCGAGTATAACTGTTGAAAGAGAGGCTAGGAAAAACCTAGCTGGCAGACATTTCTCCTATGAAGTCCAGCCGTTGACCCTTCAAGAGTTTGCTGAACTCTATTTCGAAAAAAAGATTGATGACTTCGAACTACATCAAGATAAGCTCAAAATGGTCTCTAGGGATTACGTCAGAAAGCCCTTTCCCGAAATAGTGAAGTGGAACGATGTTAGAAAGGTGAATGAGTACATTAGGACGCTGGTTATTGAAAAAGTAGTGAAGTCGGATATCCCTGGATTGTTTGGGAACGTTAACATTTCTCTTCTTTCAGCCTTAGTGGAGGTATTCATGAAGGATGTGGGAATGATTCTAAACGTCACCTCGCTTGCAAAGGATTTGGGAGTTCATAAGTTAACCTTGGTTAATCACATAAAACTGTTGGAGTATGGAAAGATAATTAGGATAGTTAGAAACTATAGGCCGTCGATTAGAGCCGAATCCAGAAAACTCGTGAAGGTTTACCCATACAATATAGCTTTATCATTTTGCTTCTATCCGAGTTTAAAAGAAGGGCAGATCCTAGAAGGCTTAGTAGCTTCAGCCTTAAATGTCAGCAAATACTGGAGGAAAAACAAGAGGGAAATAGACTTCCTAATTGTAAACCAAAAAATAATTCCAATAGAGGTCAAGGAGAAGGAGAGGGTTGAATTAAACGACTTGAAAAACCTAATATGGTTCATGGATAAACATAAGCTGAGCCACGGCATCCTTGTTTATCAAGGAAGGGAAGACGTTTTTAAAACCGGAAACAAGAAAATTGTTCTATACCCCTCGTTGAAGCTGTTGTTCAACTCAAAGATAAAAACATAACGACGTGAATGATAAGCATAGCATACTATTGGAGAGATATGTGGAACCAGGTTTTGAAAACATTGCTTGCTAAGCATATTCGAACGGCAAGTATTCGACCATACCCAATCCCGCCGTCCTGCCACCTCCGACGTTTGAGAACTGTACGAATTTAAAGAGGGCATCTAAATCCGCGGCGAGCTTTTTATTGAAGAGGTCATCTGGCAGGGAGAATCCAACCCTGCCCGTGAACCCAACCACCCACTTGTCAGCTTTCTCATGCTCGTAAAGCCTATAGGTTTTTATCCCCTGAGGAAAACCGGATATTGCGCGCGTGCTATAAAGAAGATGAACCTCGTCTAAGATCATGGTCGAAGTATATACTGATGCTAACGAGAATAAGTAATGACCAAGGCTTCCATAACTCGTACCCATAACCTCCCTGAAGACTTTTTGAGAATCCTCTGGGGAAATACCCAAAGCTGTTAGAGACAGCGTGTCGATAGTGGTTAGGGTTACTGGATGCACTAAATACGGAGAATCTTGACGACCCATATATCTAAGTCCCACTATCTCCTCTCCAACTCCTACGTTCTTCATTAGTTCCCTTACTTTCCTCGTTTGATCCTCGATCAGCGATCTCAGTGGATAGGAGATTATCGTTTTGTAGCCGTTTTCGTATTCATCAAGAGCGATGGTCTCTGATATTGCCGTTTTCCCGTAGCCAGTGGGCGCGTTTATGAAGAAGGGCTTTGAGGAATCAGATTGCGCGATCTTCTCAATTAAGTAATCTAAGAATCCCCTTTCCGAAAACCCACTTTTTGACCCAAGATACTTCTTTATTTTTAGATAGCAGTCCTTAATACCCATCTCAAGTATCCCTTGTTTGGATCCATTTCGTGAGCTGTGTGAAGTTCTCGGTAAAAATACGTCAAGTATTCTAGACTTTCAGTGGTGATGTAACTATAGAGATATCTCACAGCCATATACGCATGATAACCGTCGCCTTTAGAGTCTTGGCCTTTTGTGAATTTTGATACAGGATTGATAAGAAAACCCAAAGCTTTTTCGAGATTACGTAATAGTTCCTTATTTTGGTATAGCCTCTGAGTAGTAAATAGGCTTATTGGGATATCCTCGTAAACTTTGTATGTATTACCCTCTTTACTTATTCTAACTAGCCTAAAGCTGGCCTCCCTTATATTTTCCTTTTCCATCAATTCTATTATTGAAATGTCTAGAAGCACAGATAAGGTGATTAGCTCGCTAGGCAATCTTTCTGTCTTACTAAGTATTTCTCTCAATCTCTTAGACAGCTGATTCTTTAATGGCATCCAAGTCCCTGGTTTTTCTAAAGCATTTGTCAACTCTTGTACCTCGAATAATAGGAGGTAATAATCATTACCTCTATTTGCAGTAGCCACGTAAGAGGAGCATAGACCAAAGAAAAAAAGATAAATTCCGCTTAAGTCGGCATAAGCCGTTACCTGCTCATTTATCAAACCTAGTTCCATACTGGCAATTCCCTGATATCTATCAACTTTCATGATCTGAAACGCATACTTCTCCGGTTCATCAGTTTCCTTGAAAAATGAGCTAGCACCTATTAGGAATTCTTTCCCTTTTTGGATTTTCATATCAACTACTAGGTCATGTAAATCGAACTTTTTCATGACATCGATAAAATAGCGCGCGCGCTTTAGCGCCGCAACTTCTCTGATAACCGTAAAATCGATAGGTGGCTTTAATCAACCTGTTCAACTAACTGTTTCCGGGGGTCCGTCGGGGGTTACAGCAACACTAAACCCTAGCGCGTGCCTCGGAGAGACGGTGATACTTACAGAGAGACTTGGGCTATTGTCTTTGAATCCAACGCGAATTGGGCGCTGATATGTTCATGGAACGAGTGGCATGAAGGCAGTGAAATAGAGCCGAGTTTAGAATATGGAGAATTATACCTGAATATTACGGCTGAAAACGCCGGGAGATTTAAAGGCTCCTCATGCTAGCTTTTATATGTTATACTCTCACCCTCATCCTGCCTATCATCTTCTCATCTCGCTTCTGGGAGAAGATTGAGCCAACCTGCCTAGAGACACGCTTAGTCAGCAATCGTTTAATCCAATTATGCATTACGGAGTCCAACTCTTGTGAGAAGCTGAAGCCTTAACTTTTCTCTAAGGCTTCGTTAATATGCGCTAGTATAATAATAGGGGTCTTTCCTTCAGGGTTCCAGTCGCCGGATCTACTTCGAAGCCGAAGGATTCTAGGACAACGACACCTAGCAGAACCTTATCTATAAAACCAGATATCCACACGTCGAAAGGGCCTTCCCTATCCCTCAACTTTATCCATGCCCTCCCTCTTTTCACCTTAACCATTCCAGCTCCAGTCATGACTTTCTCCTCACTGACAGGCTCGATTCCAATTTCTTCGGCGATTTTTTCAGGCAGCGCTGTCAGAGTTGCCCCCGTATCAACCAATGCTTTCAGTTTAACGGGCTTCTTCCTTTCTAAGCTTGACACCTCTATCTCAACCCAAGAATGCCCCATTTTACTCTAATAAAGAGAGTGGGCTTACGGTATTTAAACGTTGTAACACGTTTCCTCGAAACCCAAACGTCGGAAAGCGGTATTGCAATCCTAGACGCAAAAAATCGATGTAGAAGACATGAGGACTCGAGCCTAACAAGTTAGCACTGAGCCGACGGGTTTCTCAGAAGGCGGTTGGGAAAGACTTCTTGATCTCTACTAATTGGCTTCATACCTTGCATAGGGGTCTCAGGCATTTCCTTCGAATATAAGGGGTTGAGTATTGCGTTAGGACGCGTGTGTTACATTCTTGCCACGGAAATTTAAGCTAAAAGCATGGTCGTGCTCACTTTCCTCCCCTGTCTTCAGAAATGTATATCCCGGGTTCCTTCCGTTTTGCTCGTTGAAGAACGTTTAAATATCTTTCCCACTTAATATTAGTGGGAAAATTGGAGGAGGTGCATCTGAAAATAGATTCTAAGGGGAGGCTGTACATTCCACCCCATATACGGGAGCAGGTGGGGGACATCGTTATTCTTAAAAAGACTTCTAAGGGATTCCTGATATCTCCAGGTAAGCATACGGACTTTCTGAAGGAGTTCCGTAAGACTATTGCTTCCAAACCACGGAGGACTGGTAAACCCGAGAACTGGGCTCCTTCGAAGATGAAGTCTATATGGAGGACACCGTAGCATGCTGGTCGGGCTTGATACAAACATACTGTGTTATGCTCTGGACCCGGCGTACCCTGAGCATAAGAAGCTGAGAAACCTATTGTTCGACCTGTCTCAGGAAAACGTCGCAGCCATTAACCCAACAGTGCTTCACGAGACCTATCATACTCTCGTCTTCAGCCAGAAATGGATGCCGGGCGAGGCGCGGAAAAGGTTGAGAATGCTGTTGACGCATCCGTACATCGAATTCTTCAGCCAAACCAAGAAAACCTCGACGGTTGCACTCAACTTGGCTGTGCAATACAATCTCGGTGGTAGAGATGCCCTAGTCATTGCAAACTTCCTGTCTAACAAGATTCCAGTCCTATACACTCATGACCAAGAATTACTGGCTTTACAGAAGGTTTCGTGGAGAAACCTTCGCATCATTATTAAAGACCCGTTGGCAGGTAATAGTGCTTGAAGCCTGTTGCCTCAATAGGGCAACATATCATGCTTGAGAAAGCTCTTAGTAAGGCTAAAATCGATCTAGGTAAGTATGCTATAATCTCTCGAGTATAAAGTGTAGCGCGCGCTCCTTTAAGATTCTACTACAAAGGCATACGACGGGACTTATAGCGAGGCAAACTTCCTAACGGGAATCTTTCTGAGCGAAGGCGCGTCGAATGGAATATAAATAACTTAGCGCACGCCTTCTCAATACTTGAAAGGTCAAGGATACCGGTTGTAATCGTAAACGGCTCCGACCCTGAAAACATTATAAGAGCAGCCCCCGGGGAGAAGGTGGGCACGAGAATAAGCTACTCCAGCCGTTGACCCGTGTTTACCCCTTGGCTCGAGAATAGAAAATGCTTTACGGTGGTACTGTCCACTTCTAACGTGCTGGTTCGTGGAAAGTTTTTAAAGAAATGTGGAGTGTTTTCCACGTGTCTGAGAATAGAGCTACTCTAGGACGGTTCGAGAAATATCTCACCTTATGGGTTATTCTCAGCATGTTTGCCGGCTTTCTCATAGGCAGGTTCTCTCCATGGCTCGGGCTATGGCTGGAGTCACTCCAAGTAGGAGAAGTATCTATTCCAATGGGAATATGCCTATTTCTACTCATGTATCCAACCATGGTGAACATAGAGTTGAAGGAAATAGTGAAGGCAGCCAAGTCCCCTAAGCCCACGGTCATCACACTAATAGGCAACTGGCTTGTGGCCCCAGCCCTCATGGCTCTGCTGGCCCGCATATTCTTAAGCGGTTATCCCGAGTATGCGGCAGGAGCCATCCTTCTCGGGATAGCGCCTTGCACAGGGATGGTTCTATTCTGGATTCTACTTGCCGGGGGAGACGTGGCCAAAGGAGTGGTGATAACCGCGATAAACGCGTTGTCAACCCTGATCCTCTACACGCCTCTGGCAACCCTCTATCTCGGGGTTGGAGGAATACCTGTTCCAATAGCCCCGGTTGCTCAAAGCGTAATCCTCTTCGTCGGCCTACCGTTAATCCTAGGCCAGGCTTCAAGGAAGCTCATTATCGAGAAGAAAGGTGAAAAGTGGTTCAGAGACACTTTCCGCCCCATCCTGGGGAACGTTGCAGCAGCATCGCTGCTTGCCACCATCGTAATACTGTTTTCTTTAAAGGGCGACGTGATCGTAAACCAACCTTTCTTAATCGGTTTAATATCGGTACCCATATTGATGCATTTCTTCATCATGGCCACAGTCTTCTACCTGGTGCCATGGCTCCTAGGGTTTGACTACAGGGACACGGCTACAATCGCGTTCATCAGCTCAGGAACCCAGTTTGAAGTTGCAATAGCAACAGCCACGCTCGTATTCGGCGTCGACTCCGGGGCGGCTCTCGCAACCGTGGTCGGCCCCCTGTGGGAAGTCCCGTCAATGCTTTCATTCGTAAAAATAGTTTCGAAAACCAAGCAACGCTTGTTCATAAACCGTTAGAGTGCGTGCAGAAACCATAGGCCCTGGTTTAGAGCTACATTATTCCAGCTTTCCTCAAAGCATTCTCTATTTCAAGGATTTTAACACGGATCTCCTTTAAACTCTCCTCTATGTATTCTCTCAAGTCGATTCTGAGCAGCCTTATCTCCTCCCTGGTTTTCTCAGATTCATCCTTTATCACGCTCCTCGTCTTCTCAGACTCCTCTCTTATCGCCCTAAGCGTCTCCTCCCCTATGCTTACAGCTTTCTCACCAAGCCCAACGCTTTTCCCACTCAACTCAACAGCTTTCTCAGCGAGCTCAACATTTCTTTCATCCAGCTTAATGCCCTTTTCTCCAAGCTCAACACTCTTCTCACCTAGCTTAACAGCTTTCTCAGTAAGCTCAACGTTCCTCTTGCTTAACTCGACAGCCTTCTCGGCAAGCTCAACATTCCTCTCACCTAGCTTAACAGCTTTCTCGCTAAGCGCAACATTCTTTTCACCGAGCTCTACATTCTTTTCTGCCAACTTAACAGCTTTCTCGCTGAGTCCAACACTCTTTTCACCGAGCTCAATGCTTTTCTCTCCAAGCTCAACAGTCCTGTAGAGAAATCTTCCAGCAGTATCGAGCCTTTCAAAAAGTTCTTCAGTCCATTCGCCACGCCTTATCTCGAAAAAGCTGAATTCCCCCGTAGCGTCCTGCCAGCTCACCTCGATATTTTCAACGAATATCGGGTATTTCCGGATTTTTACGCGTTCCATGAACAGCTTCAGCTTCTCCTCATCGCCTTCAGCCACAATCCTGACGTCATAAGGCTTCACGTTTTCAACGTAACCCGTCAGGCCCAGCTCCCTAGCGGCTCTCTCAACCTCGTCCCTGTAGCCGACTCTTTGAACGTCGCCCTTAGCCACCGCTACAATCCTCTTCATGCTGAGCTTTATCATTTCTCAGCCTTACTAAGCTTATAAACGTTCTTAAAAGCCAATGAAACTATTGTCTTTAATAATTGGTTTCTCGGGATAAAACAGTTTTCGCCTGGGAAGGATAACGCTTACAGCTGGAGTGTTTAACAAGCAGCCTTAGCATACCCTGCGTCTTGGAATTTCTGAAAAGAGGCTTGAGAATCCGTCCTAGAAATTCGATGTTGGGAAAAGTTCACCCTGGTTCTCTTGAGGCCGATGCTCCTTGCGACGCGGTAGCAACGTTGTCGGTGGCCATAAAACCATATAACCGTAAAGTTTATATATTGTTTTCCAGGAATACGCATGCCCTATGGTGAAAACGACCATAATTCTAGACGATGAACTTTACAAAAAGCTTGTTCAGGAGGCTCTGGAAAAATACGGGACGACAAAGAAGCTTTCTCAACTTATAAATGAGAAGCTAGGGGGCGGGGTTACTCAAGGGGTGCGTAGAAAGGAGAGGCTTAAATTAAAGATTGGAAGAGATCTTAAACCGGAGGATGTTGAGAAACTTATTGAAGAAGGTTGGAAGGAGATAGTGAGATGGAAGCCGTAATAGACACGAATATCCTGGTTTATGATACGATTGAAGATTCTGCTTACCATGAAGACGCTAGGGAAAAGCTTTCCACCCTGAAAAAATGGGTTATACCAACGGTTGTGCTGGAAGAGTTTGCGATAGTCCTGTTACAGCTAAAAGTGGAGAAAAGCTTCATCGTGAGAAAAATACTGGAGATTCTTCGCGATGAGAAAGCGGAGATCGTGCCCCTTACGAGGCAACACTTCCTAGATTCAATCAACACTATTTCGAAAGAAAATATTTCCTTCAAAAGGTTTAACGATAAACTTATAGTTTCAGTTGCGAAAGCAAGGAAACTTCCAGTCTTCACCTATGATAAAGAGATAATGAAGGAGTGGAAGGAGACTAAATAGGACACGCGGCTCGTTCGATTACTTCAGCCAGAGTCTAGCAGCGCGCTATCTGGCGGATGAGGAGGTTCTAGAATTGTTCAATGCAGCCCTAAGGATGCTTGACACCGTATCGAGGCTGCTGAAAACAGGGGAAATAGGCGCGCGCGATGCTGGCGCAGGCTGGTTAACACTTTAAGCCTTGCTCTCGAGTTTAAAACTATTCGTAAACCAGGTCGCGCGGCCCAAGTATCTCGTCTATAGCCTTCATCTGGCTCGGCTTAAGCGGCCCGTATTCCAGGGCTTTCGCATTCTCCTCCGCTTGCTTCACTGTTTTGAAGCCGGGTATCGGTATGGTCATGGGCGACTTAGCCCAGATCCAGCCTATGGCTCCCTGAACAAGTGTTCTCCCGTCTTCCGTCAGTATCTGCCTTATCTGCTCCAGTTTCTTAACATACTCTGGCGCTGGCCTCCCGTTCTTAAAGTAGACCAGCCAGCTTGGCGTGGACCTCCGGACATCGTTCTCAGGCAGGCTCGGCGAGTCCAGAGTATACTTTCCTGAGAGAAGCCCCATCGCCAGGGGTCCGCGGTTTATGTTGGCCAATTTTTTCTCCTCGCAGAGCCTGATGATTTCGCTCGTAACTCTTAAAACGTTTAGCTCGCTTTCAACAGCCGCGAAGCGTTCACGGTCGGCGAAGGCGGCTGCACGGCTTGTTGAGTCAGTGCTCCACCCGTAGCCTCGAATAACGCCTTCGTCAGCCAGCTCCTCCAGCGTATTCATGGTTTCAACCGCTTTTTCAACAGGATAACCCCATATGTGAAGCAGGTAGATGTCTACGTAGTCTGTCTTCAGCCTTTTAAGCGAGGCTTCAACCGCTTTACGAGCATACTGTGGAGAACCGTCCTCGCCTGTCTCGCGCCTCGCCTCAGGGTCGAAGGTTAATCCAAACTTCGTTATGATTACTATTTCGCCACGATGTTCCCCCAATGCTTCCCCAATTAGCTTCTCGCTGTGGCCGCAGCCGTATACGTCAGCAGTGTCGAAAACCCTTACGCCGAGCTCGAAAGCCTTTTTCAAGCCTCTCAGAGCCTCCTCGTCATCAGTCTTCCCCCACCCGTGGGCCAGCCCGTCGGCCCCCGTGATAGGCCCCCCTATGGCCCATGTTCCAAGGCCTAGGGCGCTCGTTTCAACATTCAGCTTCGGAATCCTTCTCCTGTAGAGTCTCGCCATGTCTTACCGCACTATAGTCTTGTTTATATTGTTTTTAGAGGCCGACGGGTTTTCAAAAAAGTTGCACCCGCTTAAGCTCAACCGGCTGAAATGGAGCGGGATGGGGGCGCGGAGGCTGGTGAAACCTGGCTTGAAGCCTACTCGCTGCTCGCAGAGAGTTTTGTCTCCAAGGTGTGAGGAAGAAGGGTGTTGTCCTAAAGCGCGCACTGCGGCATGGGCGGTGGTTACGGTTCCACTATGGGTTGCTCAAGCATTCTTAATCCTCTTCTAAGCGGCTTCTCCAGGGTTTTCTAGAGCCGTTTGCTGATTAGCCTGCACGGTGCGTTTCGCCAACGGTGTGGACACGGGTGGGAGGAGGAAGCGCGGTAAGCCTTCATCCCGTAAACCGGTTGGAAGCCGGGCGCGCTATTGAAACATAGTATTTAAATATGTCCGCTCCATCTGTCAGCGATGAATTCTTGGGAGCGAGTCGTTAGGGCGATGCAGGTCTCGAAGCCCGACAGGGTTCCTACTTACGAGATGGCTATTCCCCCCGTGATTGCCTCCAGGATTCTTAACAAGCCTGCGGACTCTATTCTACTGCACAACACTGAGGCCTTATACTCCTTAATGGCGAAGAATGAGGTTGACCTGGAGAAAATCAATAAGTGTTTAGCCAGTGAACTGCTGCAGCTTCACAGGAGCACAGGTATAGATTGGATAAGAGTGATCCATGCTTACGCGGCTAAGCCTAGAGAAATCAGGATGGCGGGTGAGCACGAGTGGATAATAGATGGCAGAAGATACAGGTGGAGTGCCGGCTCAATCTGGGATCTGGATGAGCCGAAAACCTATAATCCTGAAAGCATCATTAAGCATTGTAGAAACGCTAAGGCTGAGATCAACCCCAGGATTTTCGACATTCTCCGCATGCTCAGGAAAGAGGTTAAGGGAGAGTATTTTCTTTCTTTCGACGCTGACGGCACCTGGGGCCATATTGTTTCAAATCCCAACCTGCTCCGCCACGTGCTCGTGTGGGTGTACACGCATCCTGAAGCAGTAGAGGCGCTTATAGACTTCAACACTAGGCACGCGATAGAGGTTGGAAAATGGGCTATAGACGAGGGGGCTGACGCCATACAGCTTTGCGTAGACTATGGGCACAAGACTGGGCCATGGCTCTCGCCCGAAATGTTCAGGCGGTTTGTTAAGCCCGCTTTAAAACGGCACTGCGACGCTTTCAAAAGCAAGGGTGCTTTCGTGGTGCTTCACTCGGACGGCAACACGGCTCCAATTCTCCCAGAAATGGTGGATGCTGGCATAAGCGCGTACCAGTCTATTGACGTGACCGCCGGCATGAGCTTGAAGCATGTTAAAGAACAATACGGGGACAGGATATGTCTAGTCGGCAATGTGGACCCGAGGATACTTGAGTTCGGCAGTGCTGACGATGTTTATCAAGAGGTTAGCAGGTGCATACGGGACGGTAGCCCGGGGGGAGGATTCGTCCTATCCGCCTCGGCTAGTGTTTGCTCAAACACGAATGCTGAAAACTTCCTGCTTATGCTTGACCTCGCTAAAAAGCTCGGCACATATTCTTAGCAGGTAGTGTGCGCCTGCCTCCTCTCCCCGTGGCTGGGGCGTTGCAAAAAGGGATGCTGCCCCGCCAATAGGTTTTTTAAACGTATTTTTAAGCGCTAATATTCAATAATTATCCTATAAGGAAAAACTTTTATTCGAAAACAACACTATGTAAAAACGTATGCTGCAAAGGTGCCACGTGTGCGGCAAAACAGGTGAGGATTATAAACCATGCTCTTTCTGCGGATGGGTGTTCTGCGAGAAACATTCAGACCCTGAGGAGCATGACTGCGTCTCTCTGAAGAAGCTTAAAACCACTCGGCCGAGGCTTGAACCCAGGGAAACACCGCGGCCAGTGTCCATGCCAGCCGCGTCGGCGGAAGGATTCCTCGCCAACGTCGCCAGGGGGCCTAAGGAAACCGTTCTAGACGAGAATCTCGCCAAGGGTCTTAACAAGCTCGGCTGGATGCTTCCCCTTTACGTCGTCGGCTCCCCGCTCGCCGGCGCAGCAATACTATTACTTGCCACCGGCTTCACGACTATCGTCGGCCTCAACCTCCGTAGCGAGCTTCCAACCATGGTTTTAAGCCTCTGGCTCACGCTTCAAAGTCTCCTGGGAGAACCCTATCTGCTTGCAGCACCAATAATCATGCTCTTCCTGCTCGCTGTCAGCGGGGGGCTGACGGTTTTTGCGTTAGAATACGGCCTACTCCTCCCAGCGTTCGGATCCATCAGGAGGCACGACGAATCCTTCAAAACCCCCTTAACACTCGTTAAAACCGGCTGCGCCGGGCCCGTGGTCCTCCTGATAGCCGTAATCATGCTCGCCACAGAGGTTTCAAGCGGGAAACCTGTTTCAACCATTCCGACAATACTGTTCTGGGCGGGAGCTGCCCTACTCGTCACCGGGCAAACAGGGCTGGCAGCCGGGCTCTTCAAACTCGGGGGAAAGCTTGGAAACCCAGGGTTCTCAGCCGCCGCAGCCATGCTCGTAATAAACCTCCTGCTAAGCCTGGCGCTGAGCCCACTCGCCATCGTAGCCGGGCTCGCAGCATGGATCCTGACCCTAACAGCATCCAGAGCAGCATTAAAGAAACCAGTGTAGGCGCACGCTGGTTACAGCCTAGTGCGTGTCTAAGTTACTCTACCTTATCCGCATATACCTCTCCTTCTCTAAACTCTCATACCTTAGCCCCGCTGGCTTCTCCTGTTGAACATGCCCCTGTTTCACCAGTATCGCTAGATAGTCTGGCACGGGGTAAGGAGGTCTTTCAAGCTTCGGGTTTTTCCTAGCTTTACGGTAGTATGTTAACAGTAACCCCCATACTTCATCCCCGTCTAACGAAACCCGCTATGAAAATAGTGGTCTCACCGTATAAATAAAAATACCATATAAACAGTACGAGTAGCATCACGCCCGAACCGATAAACATTAGCCCAGCAGTCAGATACGGGAATTCTCCGAATCTTGATCCGAAGAGGCCGATCGCTCCCAAAGAGTATAATGCGATAGCCAGCGGCACCAGGAACAGGTAACCCTCAAGCGAAGGCCTAATCACTATCAGCATCAACATAGTTATTAAGAAACATGCAGCTCCCCCTGCTTTACAAGCGATCATCCGAGTGTTCAACAATACCCGTCGGATCGAAGACAGTATAATTATTTAAAGTTTTCATGGATATTTTCAGCTCTAGCGCACGTAGATATTGACCCTAGCGCGCTAACAGGGTTTAGCATTAACAGACACCAGACTGAAAGGATATTTCGTCGAGTGGACGGGTTCCCGAATACTATGGGGCTATGGCTTGTTTGAGGATTACCAAGTGGGTGTCGAAGGCATGAAGGGAAGAATAACGGCTGATTTAAAGGCGAAAGGGAAGCGTTTAATTGAAGTGAAAAACGCACGCCAGCTCATCATGTATGCTAAAGATATATCCCTTATACTTCAAACTGAAAGCATATGCGGAACGTGGCGGAGTGTGAAAAATAGAAAGAGGAGGGCCAAAATACCAGAGTAGCCTGTAAGCAGCCAGCGCCATGCTTTTGAA
This sequence comes from uncultured Nitrososphaerota archaeon, assembly GCA_964635675.1. Taxonomy (GTDB): domain Archaea; phylum Thermoproteota; class EX4484-205; order EX4484-205; family JAAOZP01; genus JAAOZP01. The sequence goes on from CAZWPT010000052.1 coordinate 17,922, forward strand.
CACTATCGATCCTCTACTCTCCCCCTCCTTCTCAAAGGGGATAAAACCAACGTATGCATTCAATAGAGAGGTTCTCCCTTCTTCTCGCGCTCAACACGGTTTTCCCAATCCTGATCGCCAGTTCTCTCTTAGAGATGGCCTCTCCCATCGCTAGATTACGCTTCGACCAGTCGCCGAATTCAGGGCTCATCTCGAGCTAGACGAGGTTAGGGCTGGGCTTGAGCTTATTAAGAGCGACTCGTTCCTTAGGCTGGAGAACGAGGAGGATGTAGAGCTCGTGAAGAAGATAGACCTATGGTATAATAGCGAGTCTAATGCTAAAAGTCTCAAATATAGGGATAATTGGAATGAGATGAGCGAGGAGGAGAAGAGAAGAGCAACATGGGAATACGTGCTCAACTTCGTTAGGCACGGGGCCCTCGCGTACGAGAAGATCCTCAACACTTACAGGAAGTTTGGAAAGCTATTCTGGTTCACGTTCTACTATTCTGATTAGTAGGCTGAGTGAGAGGTTCAGAGACGATTTAAGCTGCAAGCATGGCCGCATAAACCCTACACCATATCCGGGCTAAGAACTACTTCCTTTTAGCGTGCGCTAGCTGCCTTCCGAGAAACCAGTCTGTTCCCGTCGCGCGCTATTTTATCTATGTGGCACAAAAACTTTAAATATTGTGTCACATAGTGCTACAATTGCATGGAGAAAAGACAAATCATCGAAGTGCTTTCGAGCTGGAACTTTTGGGGCAACGGGATAGAAACGGGCATAGAGAGAGAACTATACACTCAAAAAATAGCTTCATATTTAAGTGGAGTGAATAAAATAATCTCGGTTTTCGGCATAAGAAGGGGTGGAAAATCCTACATTTTGAGACAGGTTGCGAAAAACATTAGCGAGGCTAAAACCGCTGAAGAAGTTCTGTATGTAAATTTTGAGGAGATGAAGTTCCCTGCAAAAATAGATAAAGAATTTTTAATTAAAACCTATGAAGCTTATAGAGAATTTGTTAACCCAAAGAAAAAACCAGTAATAGTTTTAGACGAGATACAAGAAGTTAATTTTTGGGAAAAGTTTGTTAGAAGTTTACATGAAAAGGACGAAGCAAGAATAATCGTTTCGGGAAGCAGTGCAAAGCTAATGGCTGAGGAGTTTGAGAGCATCTTGGCTGGAAGATGCGTGGGTTTTGAAATTTTCCCGCTTTCCTTTAAAGAATTTCTGTTGTTCAATGGAATTGAATTCTCTGAAAGAGATATTGTTTTGAAGCCAACAGTATTTAAGGAATGGGCAGTACCATACCTGAAGTTTGGCGGTTTCCCGGAAGTTGTCTTAGAGAAAAATGAAGAGAAACGGAGAAGCATAGTTAGAGATTATTGGGAAACAATTGTCATAAAAGATATAGAAAAAAGATTCAAGATTAGAGCAGACGAACATCTAAGAGCAGTAGGAAGGTTCTTAATATCAAACCCCTCATCCTTAGTAAGTATTAGAGGCATAAGCAGAGAAATGGAAACACCTCTAAAAACCACTGAAAGATTCGTCAACTATTTTCAAGTCGCAAGAATGACAAACTTTGTCAGCAGATTTTCTTTTAGCATTAGAGAACAGGAGAGATCCCCGAAGAAAAACTATTTAACGGACATTTCCTTTTTCACCCTAGCGGGTTTCAGATTCATGGAAAACATGGGCAGGATTATGGAGAATGTTGTTGCAACCGAACTCTTAAGAAGGAGAAGTTTAGAATCAAGAGAATTAGAAATTTATTATTGGAAAGACCACCAGCAGAGAGAGGTTGATTTCGTTTTGAAAGAAGGCATGAACATTAAAAATTTGATTCAAGTAACTTATGCCTCCGGTAAGGATGAGATTGAAAAAAGAGAAGTAAGAAGCATTTTAAAAGCAGGTGAAGAACTAAATTGCAGGGATCTATTAATAGTAACATGGGACTACGAGGACGAGATCATGGTTGATAACAAGATAGTAAAGTGCCTACCATTATGGAAGTGGTTGTTGGAGCAATACCCTTAACACCGTCTTTCGGAGGCAAACCGGGTTTCGACGAGAATCCGAAGCTGCCGTGCGTGGAGAATGTTGGCGGACGAGGCGTAAAGGCTCTGGTGACGCTGAGGGTCGAGCTGCTGGTTAACCGTGGACTGCGCGGCTTGAGACAGTATTACGATAGGGTAGCTTGGGGCGTTAAAAAGGTGAGCATGGGGAGAATAGTCGTAGATAAGGATAAACTCTGGAATATGGCTGAAAAGCATGCTTACAAGTTTAGCTGCGCATCTTCGTCCCCCTTCCAGATACGCCTCTCTGCTTCTAGTGTTTCAACGAGCTTGCTTTACCTCTTTAAGAAGGCTACGCTATTAGTGCCATTGCAACAAATAGGATTAGCACACGCTCTCTTTATCAAGATTCGATACCATAGGAGCAGCCTTATTCTTCGCAATAACAGCTTTCAATCCTCTTTATTGAGAATCGCCTTAGTAGAGCTTGGAGCATTATATTCTTTTCCACGTCTTTCCGCGTTTAAGGATACTTATTAATCAGCAACACGCATTACTGGATGCGTTTGGGATGAATGAGAAGCCACATATTTTCTGGAAATATAGTGAAAAATTCACCGGATCCTTACTGTCCTCAGCCTACTGTTTCCGACGAGACTATCTTCTCAATTAGGCTTTTCTCCGCAGTCCTGAGAACCTCGACCTCTGATTCAAGCATCTTAGCTTTCTCCTCCAGCTCCTTTATTTCCAACTGAAGCTTCAGGTCCTCTATTCTTTTCAGAAGCTCCTCCTTCTCCCTCATTAGAGAATTGATTTTTTCCTCGAGCTCAGCCTTCCTAGCTTTAAGCTCCCCCTCCATAGTATTAATGGTCATGACGATGCTTTTTAACATTTCTATTTCGTTAAGAAGCGTGCCTAAACACTGCGCGATAAGGAGAATAGTTTCTTAGCTAAGCTTTTACCGTGTATTCGCAGTATGGGTCTCCTGTCGCTAGCGCGCGACATTTCTTTTCACCGTATAGTTTAAAGATAAAAAATGGCCAGAGCTGTAATGCATCGCGAAAAAGTTTATAAATTATAATTCATGATTCATAATTATAAGCGCGCGCTACCTGTTAGTAAGGAGACGAAGAAAAGATTGGAGAGTATTAAAGGTAAGAAAGCATGGGACGAGTTTCTGAACGAGCTTGTGAATATAGCTCTAAGTGAAAACAGGCTTAAAAACAGGAAAAAGATGCAGAAACTTCTGGAAATGGGGTATGACGAGGTCAGGGTTAGAAAATGGGCGAGAGAATACTAGTGGATACAGATTGTCTAATCGATTACTATAGGGGGGAACTGGAGTTAAACCCGGAGGATTCGCACCATGTTTCGGAAATAACTGTCTACGAGTTCATCAGGGGAACGAGGAATGCGAAGGAAGCTAAGAAAATACTTGAGAGATCCTTCAGCATTGTTTGGCTCGACAACGAGATTCTGGAAAGCCTCAGAAATATGGAGAAGCCTCAAAGCCTCAGGCGGGATTGTTGAAGACCGAGACCTAATAATAGGGAGCACAGCAGTAGTGAAGAGGCTCAAGCTGTTAACGGGAAACATTAGGCATTACGACGGGTTGAAAACATACGGGTTAGTTTTTTATTGAAAATCTTCTCAGCCCGATGTGATACTCCGCCATTTCAACCCTCTTCCAAGCTAAGATTATCCAGACCATTCATAATCTTTAGCAGCTCCTGTCCCAAAGCTTCTCTCAGTCTCTGCACGTACTCATCCAAGCGCGCTAGAGTTTCAGCTTCTTACATGCCCTCCTGTATATGGGGTCAAGAAACTCATAATCCTTTACAATGCTCATCATTTCGAGCTTGTCTATGATTCTTGTTACAGTCGATTTAGGCAATACAACTCCCTTCCTCTCAGAGACGAAGCTTCTGACCTCAGACCATGATTTCGCATCCTCCGCCATGGCTTTTAAGATAAGTTTCTCTCTTGGGCTAAGCTTGTTCAACTCGTCTAGAGCCAAGTTAACCGCCATGCTAGAGATCTTCCCAATGTCTCTCACCCCGTCTGCGTAAGTTCTTCCGAAAAACACTAGCCATCCCACAATCCCGTCGAAAAGCTCTGTAGCCTCGTCTATTGCTTCTTCCCGTAGCTTCAACCCTTCCTCCCGAAACCCTTTAATTAAGAACTCTTTAGATAGATCCTTTGCGAACCTTTCGACATGAACCTCATGAGCATACCTTCCGTAGAGCGGCGAGGAAGCATCATCAACTCCGAGAAAACTTCTTAACAGGCCTACTTCAGATCCAGATACGACGATGGATATGTTCTCGAAATTGTCGTAGGAGTATGCGACAAGACTCCTGAGCTCAGCAGACAGGGGAGGCCTGAGAGCCTGAATCTCATCGATTGCCAAGACGAATCTCTCACCCTTTTTATTAATTTCTTGAAGGAGCCCCGTGAAGCTTATGGAATCGCTTCCTCTCCATCTTACTTCAACACCTGCAGCCGCGATGCTTATCCCCCTTATGCCCTCTAACAACCTTCTAGTCCTGCTGAGAGAGCTGTAAAGACCATCGCCTATCCTCTCATAAAGCTCAGACCGTCTCGAAACCCCTCTAGCATCTATGTAAACCCCCCTGTACTTCTCCAGAAAAGCCTTTACAAGGCTCGTCTTCCCAATCCTCCTGATTCCCAGCACGAGTGTAAGCGGGTATCCGCGGCTAACAGCCCTGTCGAGCTCTCTAAGCTCCCTCTCCCTGTTGAACAAGTCGCTCCTAGATGTCTTCGGCCTAAGGTCGAAAAGCAAGTTCCACACCGGAACTTGGTTCCATAGCGGAACTATTTAAGCCTTATGCATGGTTTCACCGACACGCTAAGGGAGAGATTTATGAAGCTTTATGAAAGCGTTATGGCCTTAGAAAAAGATGAAGTAGTCAAGCTCGTGGGGACTGAAAATGGTATTTACAACGCTGTCGGCGAATAGGAGAGGCTAGGACAACGCGGCGCTCACCCTGCTTGAAGAGCTCTCCGGACATTTCTTCGACGAATATCAGGAAGACCCTCCTTACCGAGTAGCTTAAATATTCTGTTGCCCTATTATTAAGGGAGTTAAGGAAGATGGATTGAGTTTTGGAAGTGGTTGTTGAGGAAAGCCCGGACGAGCTTGAGCTTAGAAAAAAGTTGAAGAGAGCCTGAAAGATGCCCCTATTTTCGAGTATATGAAGAGGCTTGAGGAGGAATTGAAGGAAACGCGATCTTTTAAGCTTAGGAGAAGAATTGAAAATGATTTGGGCCATATAACTATTTTTGATAATGAGCCCAGGCTTCTTAGGTTTAAGCTAAGGTATTTGCCGATGATTTTGAGAACTTCCATGGATTGTGTAGATATTGGGAAAGTAAAGTCCTTAGAGGATATGTTAGGATTTTTGAAGAATGTTGAAAAGGAGAGCTTGCTAGAAAGCTACAGTGTCTATAGGAAGTGCCTAAGAAAGAGAGATATGCATAATCTAGCGCGCGCTAATAGCCCTGCTCAACATATTCTTTCAATTCTCTTTATTGAGATTCCGGTTCATGCGATATAAACCTTGCTACACTTGATACTCACTTTCAATTCTCTTTATTGAGATTCTGAGATTCTTTCAATAGCAGACTTCATTGCCTTCCAAGCGAGGACTTTCAATTCTCTTTACTGAGATTCAGTTATTGATGCGGTTAAAAGGTTTTACGTTATGGCCTTTCAATTCTCTTTATTGAGATTCACCGGGAAGTGCCGAGGGTCGAACTGACGAGGGTCGAAACTTTCAATTCTCTTTATTGAGATTCGGTGAGGAAGATGAAGATTAAGAAGCGAAGGATACGTTGCCTTTCAATTCTCTTTATTGAGATTCGCTTTTACTAAAGGTAGCATCAACCGCATCCCAAATATCTTTCAATTCTCTTTATTGAGATTCTTAGGTAATTTTCTAGGTATGCAGAGGCGCGCGCGCAGTAAAGAGAATTGAAAGAACTTTAAAGCACTCTGCACCCAGCTTTCCTCCTCCTCGAATCTCAGTAAAGAGAATTGAAAGTTTTCCTATGTAAATCCACTTCCCCACCTTAGCGCGCGCGCTAAGGAAGCTGGGCAGAAAGAAGCGATGGGCGTAAACACCATGCTTGACGGCGGCGGAATCGAAGTGCCGAAGCAAAGAGAGGTCCTTAGAATACTGAGGGAGATAGCGGCTAAGTCGAGGGAGGCTGAGAGGGCGATCTCCGAATTCCTGATGAGGCTCGGTCCGGAGATGCGCAGGGAAATTATAGAGGTAATCGGCAAGGTTAAGGAGGCGGAGGAAAACGTACTAAATGATGTTGGTAAAGCATGGAGACTTGACGATGATGTTAGCGATTTCTACGAGCTTCTGAAAGGAGTTGAAGTAGCGCTTGAGCTACGGACACGGCAGGAGAAGGTCTTCAAATTGCTTCATGAATTCATTGAAACCCAAGATAGGGATAGGGTCGCTTTCCTGTCGAGGACGCTCGGCTGGATGGCTGAGGTATGGAAGGCGTTTCCCGAGGGAAGCACGCAACGCGGAACAATAGTGGATAAGGTGGTGGAGCTGGCAGAAGCCTCGAATTCCAGGCTAGACGGGGCCAAGATGCTGCGAATCTCCAAAATCCTTGGGAATCTGCTGAGCACTCATGGTAGTAAAGGTGCTTACGGCCTCTTCATCGACTACTTCTATAAGCACTTGCTCGATTACGCTGGATTAAAGGAGGATAGCGTTAAACCGAGCTTGCTTGAGGATTGCTTGAGCAAATGGGAATCAGCATCGAAGGTTGAGGATGCATATGTCTCGCTCATGAGGTCTTCCACTTCCGAAGGTTCCATAAGGTATCAGGCGAACACGCCGGAGGAGGTCAACTACATCATGGTTGATAAGGATAGTGAGAAAATATACATCCCAGTGATCGCGACAAGGATAGGCGATAAAGAGTCGTGCATCACCGCGATTCCCCATGACGCCCAAGCATACCTTAAGGAGATTGGATACTTGCCGGGGGAAACCGGGCTAATCCTGTTCACGGAAGGCGTGTCGGAGAACGCTAGGGTAATCATGCCCGTCAGGGTCGAAGAGGAGGGAAAAATAGTGCTGACCGAGTGGCTTGAGAGGTTCCTCCATAAGGATGCTGATTGGAGGGAGAGATACCTCATCCATACGGAAAGAGGCTACGTGCTGAACTGGGAGAATCTGGACGAGGACCATATGGCCTTAAGGGTAAGGGCTATGAAGGATGGAGAGGAATGCGAAAGGCTAATCCTGCTGAAGCCCCATGAACAGGAGATCGTCAGGACGAGGATCAGCCACATAGCGAAACCGGATGAGATCGTAGTATGCGAATTCGGCTTTGAACAACATGAGGAGCTGAACATAGAACAGGCTAAGGATGCCCTTAGAAACCAGTATCTACTCGGCGACGAGAAGCTTATCGAAGACCTTGCGAGAAGGTTGGCCGAGGTAATGACCTTGTCAGAAAAAGACTTGGACACATTAACCGACATAGGTCGCAAAGGCAAGTTGGCAGAGTTCATAGCCTTCGATAAAACCATAGATTATGCTAAGCCGATAGCGTACCAAGAAGAATTCAAGTATGAAGGTAAGAGCGGCACTAAGCATATCATCATAGACTTCGTATATGAGTATGATAATTTGGATGTGAAGTACCGTGAGCCAACTTTTCTTCAAATTCCAGGAGAAGTGGCTGAATTCCTAAAACAAATGTATGGATATAGAGAAGCTTGGAAACAGACTGGAAGGAAAGCTGTGTACGTGTTTAAAAAGCTCCCGGAAGATGAGTGGAACCTTTTGAAAAGCATAGTTGAGAAAGAATTTGGAGATATGAGCGAATGGCTTGTACTGCTAAACGGATGGGATGCGTTGCAGCAATACATGAAAACGAGATATGGTGGATAGTGCTTGGGCTAAATTCGTGCTGGGCCAGCATCAGTATATACCGTCACGGGATTTTTCGTCAAGTATTCTACTATGCTCAGGATCTCCTCCCCTATTTCCTCGGAAGGAGCATACTCCTTTTGCCTCTTCCGTTCTGTTGTCTCCAGCTTGCGGAACTCTTCTTTCGTGACCAAGTGAATAGAACTAACCCACATGTGCTCACCAAATCTATCTGATACTTCGAAGACGTATCCCTTGTACTTCAACGTGAACGTGCAGGAGAATTCTTCGCCAGTAGCGAACTGGTAAGGCGGACCGAAGTACCACAGGAGCCTGTAAACCGCTAATGCCTTACGCCGGCAAAGCTCTCTCCACACCCTTTCACTAGCCTCCTTATCGAACGGGCTCGTTGAGCCATAATCAAAGTCTATCCAACCTGTCCGTATGGTTAAAATGGTAAACTTCCCGCTGTCCAGATGTTCATTCCACTCTTTAATTTCCTCTTCAGTAAGCTTCTCAACCCTAACCCTCTCCCCATCCAGCTCGATGTCCACATACTTTCTATTGAGATCGCGCTCCAAAACCTTTATTTTATGCTTACCTTCTCCCATCACATTAGAATACGCTTCAACAATATTTAAACCTCTATGCGTGAAGCATTAAAAACAAATTTACCGTCCGAGAGAAAGGCTTAATAACCCGTTTTCAAGGGAAACCCTCGTCAACTAAAGGTGTCAATAGGACTTGCCAAGATATAAGACGACGGAGGAAGTGCTGCGGCTCTCAAAGAGTCTAGAGAATATTAGGAATATTTCTATTTGTGCGCATGTCGACCATGGTAAGACCACTTTATCTGACTCGCTGCTTGCAGCATCTGGGTTATTATCGCCAACGGTGGCTGGTGAAGCGCTAGCATTAGATTACCTTAAAATCGAACAAGAAAGACAATTTACATACAAGGCTGCAAATGTGTCCCTCTTCCACGAGATGGATAAAAAGTCTTATATAATTAATCTTATAGATACTCCTGGACATATTGACTTTACGGGTAATGTGACTCGTAGTTTGCGTGCTATTGATGGTGCTGTTATTGTTGTTGATAGTGTTGAGGGTGTTTTGGTTCAGACTGAGACTGTGACTCGCCAGGCTTTGGAGGAGTATGTTCGTCCCGTGTTGTTTATTAATAAGGTTGACCGTTTGATTCGTGAGCTTAAGCTTTCTCCGCAGGATGTTGAGAAGACGTTGCTTCGCATTATTGCTGATTTCAACAGGCTTATTGATCTTTATGGTCCTGAGGAGTTTAAGTCTGAGTGGCGTGTCGACGCTTTGAAGGGTATGGTTGCCTTCGGGAGTGCTAAGGACCGGTGGGGCTTCACTATCCCCATGATGCAGAAGGCTGGGTTGAAGTTTAGCGATATTGTTTCCGCCTACGAGAAGGGTGGGCAGGCTGAGCTTTCTAAGGTTCTGCCTCTGCACGAGGCTGTTTTAAGCATGGTTGTCAGGTTTCATCCTCCTCCTGTTGTTGCGCAGGCCTATAGGATTCCGAAGATCTGGAAGGGTGATTTGGATAGTGATGTTGGGAGGGCGATGTTGAAGTGTGACCCGAATGGGCCTATTGTGATGGCTGCTTCGCATATTCGTGTTGATCCTCAGGCTGGTGTCGTCGCCACCGGCAGGCTTTTCTCAGGCACTGTTTACGAGGGTCAGGAGGTTTATCTTGTTAACTCCAGGAGTAAGAGCCGGGTTCAGCAGGTCTGCATCTACATGGGTCCGCACAGGGAGGTTGTGGGCGCCATGTCTGCGGGCAATATTCCTGCTCTGCTCGGCTTGGAGTCTGCGAGGGCCGGTGAAACTATTACTAGTGTTCAGGATCTTGTCCCGTTTGAAAGCATCAGGTATGTTTCTGAGCCTGTTATGACGATTGCTGTCGAGCCCCGGAATCCTGGTCAGCTTCCCGAGCTTATCGGCGCGATGCATAAGCTTAGTATTGAGGATCCTAATCTTAAGGTGACTATTAACGAGCAGACCGGGGAGTATCTTCTCTCAGGAATGGGCCAGCTTCATCTTGAGGTTGCGACTACGTTTATTCAGGAGGCTGGTATTCAGATCGTTACCTCGCGTCCAATCGTCATCTACCGTGAGAGTATTCGTAGGAAGGGTGGGCCGGTGATGGTGAGGTCTCCAAACGGCCACAATAAGGTTCTGATCGAGGTTGAGCCTCTTGAGCCTAGGGTTATAGAGCTTATCGCCACCGGTAAGATAGGGGAGTTCACTGACAGGAGGGAGGTTGCCAGGATGCTGAGGGAGTGCGGCTGGCCTGCCGACGAGGCTCGTGGTGTTGAGGCTGTGAGCGAGAGCTTCAGTGTTCTGGTTGACGCTACGAAGGGTGTTCAGAGGCTTGAACAGGTTTCCGGAAGCATTAGGATGGGCTTCATCGAGGCTATGAACGAGGGTATTCTAGCCAGGGAGCCGGTTAGGGGTGTGAAGGTTAAGCTTCTCGACGCTACTATTCACGAGGATCCTGCTCACCATGGTCCGGCGCAGATTATTCCGGCTGTGAGGAGGGCTACGCATGCTTCAATACTCCTTGCCGACCCTGTGATTCTCGAGCCTATTCTCAGGCTGGACGCTAGAACCGGTATGGATCAGGTTGGGAACGTGACTAGGGTTATTAGCCGTGCAAGGGGCAAGGTTCTGAATATTGAGCAGAAGGGCTTGATGACCTATATCGTCGGGGAGGTTCCTGCTGCTGAGAGCTTTGATCTTTCAGAGGTTTTAAGGAGCGCAACAGGGGGCAGGGTTTTCTGGGACACTAGCTTCGCCAGATGGGAGCCTGTTCCAAGCCAGCTTCTAGGCAACGTTATCGCTGAAATAAGGAAGAGGAAGGGTCTTCCAGCTGAGGTTCCTAAGGTCGAAGACCTGGTGGAGTAGCCTTAGACAGCCTGGTTAACTAGGTTTTTGCTTCAACCGGTTTTATCATGCTCCAGTCTATTCTTTCGACAAGCTTTTTAAGAGTAGCCTTCAACTCCGCGAGCGCTGCATCCCTACCCATCTGGCTGGCGTTCCAGGTTACGAAGGGAGGGTAGAAGCTCGCCTCCTTGAACTTCGGCTTCCCGTCTACTATTTCAAACTTTATGTATCCTACTTCCCTCAGGTAGCAGTTGTCGTTAGGGCACAGGATATCTATCTCGTTAAGCTCCTTCTTAAGGTAGAGTAGTTTAAACTCGGAAGCATCCTCAATACTCCTGCCGCATGGGCAGATTAACGCTGGACTCATTTCTATTTATTGAGGAGAAGGTTAGACTTAAGTTTTTCACTTTTCAACTCTTGAAATAAAGTTTTTATACCCCTTTTATTAATGAGGGGTTTTGAGGTGAGATTGAAATGGCTACAGCTATTCCTGCAACGGTTGGAGGAACACCAGTACTAATCCTTAAAGAGGGAAGCACTAGGACGAGGGGCAGGGAAGCCCAGAGGAACAATCTTAACGCTGCAATAACCCTTTCAGAGATAGTCCGCTCATCCCTTGGCCCAAGGGGAATGGACAAGATGCTCGTCGACTCCCTCGGGGACGTTACGATAACGAATGACGGTGCAACGATTCTGAAGGAGATGGAGATTGAGCACCCGGCTGCCAAGATGATGGTTGAAGTCGCTAAGAGTACTGACGTCGAGGCTGGCGACGGAACAACCTCGGCGGTAGTCTTAGCCGGGGAGCTTTTGAAGAAGGCTGAGGAGCTTCTAGACATGGATGTCCACCCGACGATCATAGTCGACGGCTACAAGAGGGCCACCAGCATGGCGCTCCAGTTCCTGAAGGAGATTGCTCAAGAGGTTAAGCCGACGGACAGGGAGACTCTCAAGCTGATAGCTATGACTGCCCTCAGGAGCAAGGTTGTCCGGGAGTACAGCGACCAGCTTGCGGAGATTGCTGTCGAAGCTATTCTGAAGGTTGCGAGGGAGGAGAACGGGAAGTACACCGTTAGGCTTGACGACGTTAAGGTTGAGAAGAAGGCCGGTGGCTCAGTGATGGAGACCAAGCTGATAAACGGCATCGTGCTGGACAAGGAGATCGTCCACTCCGGGATGCCTAGGAAGATCGTTAACGCTAAGATAGCTATTCTCAACAGCCCGCTTGAAATCGAGAAGACTGAGTTCGACGCTAAGATAAGCATTGAGAGGCCTGAGCAGATTAAAGCGTTCCTCGAGGAGGAGCAGAAGATTCTGAAGGAGATGGTTGACAAGATTGTTGAGGCCGGTGCTAACGTGGTTCTCTGCCAGAAGGGTATTGACGATATTGCTCAACACTATCTCGCAAAGGCTGGGGTAATCGCGGTTAGAAGAGTTAAGGAGTCTGACATTGAGAAAGCCTCTAAGGCAACCGGCGCCAGGATCGTTACCAGCGTTAACGAGCTTTCTAAGGACGACCTGGGTTACGCTGGGCTTGTGGAGGAGAGGAAGGTCGGTGAGGACAAGTGGGTCTTCATCGAGCAGTGTAAGGACCCGAGGTCTGTAACCATCCTGATAAGGGGTGGGACTGAGAAGATGGTTGACGAGGCTGACAGGGCTCTCCACGATGCTCTCTGCGTCGTGAAGGACGTGGTCACATACCCGTATATCGTCGCCGGTGCTGGGGCTCCTGAGATAGAGGTTGCGATGAGAATAAGGAAGAAGGCTGAGACAATATCTGGGAAGGAGCAGCTTGCAGTACTAAGGTTCACAGACGCGTTGGAGTCTATTCCTTCAGCGCTCGCTGAGAACGCCGGCATGGATCCGATAGACATAATCGCTGAGCTTAGGAAGCAGCATGAGGCTGGGAACAAGTGGTACGGCATCGACATCGTTTCGAAGAAGACTTCCGACAGCTGGGCTGCCAAGGTTGTTGAGCCACTGCTCGTGAAGGAGCAGATAGTGAAGTCTGCAAGCGAGGCTGCAAGCATGATCCTGAGGATTGACGACGTGATTGCCGCAGGCAAGCTCAAGGAGAAGGGGCCTCCTAAGCCACCCTCTGAGGAAGGCGGCGCTGGCGAACTAGACTAAAACCCTTTTAATCTTTTTTCAATCTTTTTCCCAATATTTCCCCGGCTTCACCTAGTCCGTCTTACAGTTAAGCCCTTAAATGATCCTAAAAGCCTCTGTAAGGCTTTCACTAGCTATTCCAAACTCCTCGCTCATCTCGTTAAGTATGTTTCTCTCTATCACCCTGGCTCCTGGACCATACATTTTCTCAAGGCCCTTCAGAAACTCCTCAGGCTTTTCAGGTATCTCCTCCCTCTTCAAACCATACTCGTTCTCAATATACCAGTATATCACGTTTTTAATGGTTTCTCCAAGCCTGCTTAAACCCTTGTCGACGCATGTTAGAACCCTGTCGCCGGGCTTCCTCGCCATCTCAGACTCATCCTAGGCGGGTGTTTCGAAATCCTTTGACAGGCTTCACTACAATACTGGAGTTGCAGAGCCTTTCCGGATTCTTCAGCATGCTAACAGTGTCCGCTGCCCGCATATATTCTTTTTTTAACGATGTGAAAACAATCTTGACGGCAGGTTTCCCGGTGGGAGTATTGAAGCCGCCTGAAGACCCTTAAGCGGCTTACAAGAGTGGGGGATGCGGCGCCCGGGATTTGAACCCGGGGTTCCCAGCTTGGGGGGCTGGTGTCATACCAGGCTAGACCAGCGCCGCAGACGCTGGAGTAAAACAGGCTGGACGGTTAAAAGTTTTATCCCCTCTAGTGTTAACGCTGCAGGGAGAGTGTTAGCGTTTCATTAAACAGTTTTAATCGGGCGATGCGGGTAGAAGCCTGTTCTGGATAAGACTTATCTTTAAGCCCTTGGCTTTGTTACCCATGGGAAAGCTTAAAAGCCCCTGTTTTCGAATACTCTTAACGCGGTGGAAGACGATGAATTCTCTGGCCTTTGAGCCGTGTGCTCGTGATCTTGAGTTATGAGCTTCCACCGTTCTAAGGAGGATGTTTAAGGTTGAGTATCGCCGAACCCGTTGGTGCGCCGCTGAAGGTTTCAGACGTCTCGTTCAAAAAGGGTGAGCACGCGCTGCTTTCGAAGGCGAGCTTCGTCCTTGATAGTGCTGAAATACTCGGGATTGTTTCAAACAGGACTGAGCCCGTCGAATGCCTTTTCAAACTTCTGCTTCTCCTGAATAGGCCTTCCTCAGGCAGCATACTATACTTCAACAATCCGAGGTTCAGCAGGAGGGATTTCAGCAGGAGGGTTGGGTTCTACTCGTGCACCATGAACCTTGTTGAAGACTTAACGGTCATGGAGAACTTCCTACTGGCTGCTTCCCTACACGGAATGCCTAGGGAGAAGGCTGTTAAAAGAATTGGGGAGCTGCTCTCCCTCTTAGAAGCAGCCGGTTTTTCAAATGTTAAATGGTCTAGGCTTTCCCTCTCCCTCAAGAGGAAGCTCTGCTTCGCCTCAGCATTCGTCCACGACCCGGGCGTGATGCTTCTCTACGACCCTTTCAGGGGAGCGACGTTCGACGTCGCCTCCCTCATGCGGAACTTTTTAAAGACCTCGACGGACCTAGGTAAGTCTGTGCTAGTGTTCTCAACAGTGCCTCTTCTCCTCGACGATATTTGCGACAGGATACTCATCTTTCACAACGGGCAGCAGGCTGTTCTAGACCATACTGAGAGCTTCGTCACCGGGGTAAGCGGCCCCGGTATGCTTTCAATACACGTCTCAGGCTTCAGCGTTGAAAACAATATTGAAAATCTTGAGAAAATGGGTGTAAGCTGGTACGCGACAGGCGAGAGTGAAGCAATAATCGAGCTGGACAATACTCCGGAGAAAATCCAAGGCATGCTGGAGTTCCTCGTTAAGAACAACGCTACGGTGAACAAGATAGTTAGCAGCAGGCAGCACCTGCTTGAGTCTGCCAGCAGGTTCATGGAGGAGTGACGCGCCTTGGCTAACTTGATAGACCGGGAGCTGAAGTTCTTCTTCACCTCGCCGCTCTTAATAGTCTTAGAGCTTGCTCCAGCTGCGTTGGTCGCTTACGTTATACTGTATTCAGGTTTCTTTCAAACTATTATTCATCTACTTCCAACAACATGGGTAATGATAGTTCTCTTCTCAACGTTTTTCGAGCTTGAGATCTGGCGCAGGGAGTTTTTAAACAGGGGGTTTAAACTGGAGCTTTACGTTAACACGTCTGAGTACAAGCCGTTGCTAGCACATTCCTTGGTTTCCCTTATTCTCTTGGAGCTTAAGACACTGATTGTTTTGATACCTTCAATCCGGTTTTCAGGTGATGAAGTGGTTTCGAGCCTTATGTATTTTCTTTTAGTAACGCATGGCAACTGGCTTTTCTCATTATCCTTGGGATCTGTTTTCTCCGAAGAGGTTTTTAGAAAACTTGCTAGCTCAAAGGCAGTCTTTCTCTGCATGATTGGATTCAGTTTGATGACTCTTGTTTTCAGCGCGACGGTTACACCTAATACTCAGCAGCCAGGCGAATTATCCCCCTCTTTCTTCATCGACATGTTTAAGTCTGGATCGTCGTTCATGCTTATTGTGGGTGTTCTAATCGTTTCCGTGGCGCTCTACTTTTTAGCCCTGTATGCGTGTTCTCTGGTGGTCAAGAATATTCGTATCGACGATATTTAGTGTTATGCAAGTTGTGCGAAGCGGGTTAGCGCGCGCCCCGTTAGATGTATAGCATCACACTATAGAGCGCATTTTTACACGCATGAATCTTCGTTGTGCTGACGCTGTGCATCGCTGGGCAGGTTCCGGGGTCAAAACGTGTGGGGCGACACTTTCCTCATAGCAATGTTTAAACATGTTTCAGGCGAGGGGTGTGGTTGAACCGTTGGCTTCTGGATGCGCTGGGGGAACCTGAACTCCTTGCTGAGAAAGTGGTTAATACTTGATTCCTGGCCTTTTTCCTACCCTCTTCACCTCTCAACGCTGTAGTCAACGCTCAGCGCTCACGCGCGCTTCATTTGCATGGTTGATGCATATGAGCATTGTTTAGCGTTTGAAGGGGAAAGATTAATATAGTCCTTTCTGTGGGCACACTGCTTAGGAGGTGCGCTGAGTGTACCATAGTATTCACGCTCCAAGGGGGCGGGACACCGTCCACCAACTGCAGGAGTCCCGCTACAAGACCAGCCTCCGCTAGAGAAACAGTGGTTTTCAAAAAGCTGTTTGCGAGAGGTGTTTTAAATGGTTTCAGGGTCTAGACTGCTGGTTGAGAAGCTGAGGGAGAACAGGGTTGAAACCATCTTCGGAGTGCCCGGTGGCGCTGTACTCCCGTTCCTAGACGAGCTGTATAAGGAGAGTAGCATCGGGTTCATTCTGACGAGGCATGAGCAGGGTGCTGCCCACATGGCTGACGGCTATGCTAGGGCAACCGGCAGGGTGGGTGTTGTCGTCGCGACATCGGGTCCCGGTGCCACTAACCTTGCCACGGGTGTTGCTAACGCCTACTTGGATTCCTCGCCGGTTTTAAGCATAGCCGGCCAGGTTGCGACTCCATTGATAGGCTACGACGGTTTCCAGGAGGCCAATATTTTCTCGATGATGATAGGGTTGACTAAGATGAACTTTCTGCCCAGGGATTTGAACGAGCTTAACTCTGCTCTTGAGAACGCTTTTAAAATAGCCTTGTCCGGAAGGCCTGGGCCTGTTCACATAGATGTTCCCAGGGATGTTCAGCTCATGGAGGGTGAGCCTGACGATGATTTCTACGTTTACTCGTATGAGCCGCCCACGCCTTCCGACGAGGAGATTCTCTCCGCCGCCAGGATGCTGGTTGAGGCTGAGAGGCCTGTGGTCATCGCCGGGGGAGGAGTAATAATGTCAGGCGCGTCCAGCGAGCTTATCGCCTTGGCTGAGCTTCTGAACGCTCCTGTGGCGACTACGCTCATGGGTAAGGGGAGCATTCCTGAGGACCACCCGTTGTCCCTGGGGATGCTTGGCATGCACGGGAGGCTTGGAGCGATCAAGGCTGTTCAGGAGAGCGACCTTGTTTTCGCAGTAGGCATGAGGTTCAGCGACAGGACTACGGGTAAGCTGAGCGGCTTCGCCCCGGGGGCGAGGAAGATACATGTGGACATAGATAGGTCTGAGATCGGGAAGCTGCTTAAGCCAGACCTGGGCATCGCCGGTGACGCTAAGCAGGTTCTAAGCAGGGTTCGCGAGACGGTTCTCAGGCTTTTCCAGAAGGGTAAGGCTGGCGCATGGGGTGAGAGAGTGAAACAGCTCAGGAAGGAGTCAGAGTTCCTCTATGACTATGATGCTGTCCCAGTGGATCCTAGTGCTGCCGTCAGGGTTCTTAGCGACTACGTTAGGGTTGAGGATTTCGTTACGACCGAGGTGGGCCAGTGCCAGATGTATGCTTCACTCCACTTCACAGCTAGGCGTCCAAGGCAGTTCATATCCTCCGGCGGCCTGGGGACAATGGGCTTCGGGCTTCCGGCTGCGATCGGGGTTAAGGCGGCTTTCCCTGGGAGCCGTGTTTTCGACATTGCTGGGGACGGCAGCTTCTTCATGACTTGCAACCAGCTTCCTGTCTCAGTCGACTATAATCTGCCGATCATAGTCGTGGTTCTCAACAATTATTTCCTAGGTATGGTTAGGCAGTGGCAGGAGCTCTTCTACGGCAGGAGGTATATCGCGGTGGACCTGAAGGGTAGGGCTGACATAGCTAGGGTTTCAGAGGGCTTCGGCGCTAGAGGGTTTAAGGTGACGAGGATAAGCGAGCTTAAAGATGCTCTTGAGATTGCTCTGAAGCAGGATGAGGCGACTGTGATCGACGTGATAGTTGAGCGGGAGGATAATGTTTTCCCAATGGTTCCTCCAGCTTCCCCGCTCGACAGCGTTATCGTGAGGAGGTAGGGTGGAATGGCTTCTGACAGGAATAAGAGGTTCATCGTGCTCAGGGTTGTCAACATGCCGGGGGTGATGGAGAGAATATCGTCAATATTCGCTAGGAGGGCGATAAACATTGACACGATTACTGTCGGCATGGTGAACGGGAAGACATCCGAGATATCGCTGACCTTCAGCCTGCCCCAGGAGAAGTTTGAAAACATTGTTAAGATTCTTGAGAAAAACCCCTGTGTCTCCGAGGTTAAGATAGGTTCTCTCGAGTACGACGTGATAAGGGAGGCTTTCATAGCTGTTCTGAAGGATTGCGACGCGAGCGTGAGCGACTACATCAGGGTTAGGTACAGGGCTAGGACAACCCTGTTGAGCGGCTCCAGGCTTCTCGTCGAGCTCTTGGCAGACCCCAGGATGGTTGACGATTTCAAGGAGGAGTTTAAAGACCGTATTGAAGGCTTCTCGAGGAGCGGCGTGATGATTCACACTCTGAACCGTTTCAGAAAGTAAAAAGCTTAAAAGAAATCACCGCTGAGGAGTAGGAGTGACTGAGGATGGCTAGGATAATAAGAGATGACGAGATAAGTATTGAGCTGATTAAGAATAAGACTGTCGCAGTCATAGGCTACGGCTCCCAGGGTGAGGCTCAGGCTAAGAATATTAGGGACAGCGGCGTTAAGACTATAATAGGCTTAAGAAGCGGGGGAGCCTCGTGGAAAAAGGCTTCCGACGATGGTTTCGAAGTCTACGAGATAGGCGAGGCCGTTAAGAGGAGCAGCGTCATACTTATGCTTATTCCTGATCCTGCTCAGCCGGCTGTCTACAGGGATCATGTTGAGCCGAATGTTTCAAAGGGCTCGACGCTTGTTTTCGCGCATGCTTTCAACATTCACTACAGGCAGATAGTTCCGTCTCCCTGGCTCGACGTTGTTCTCGTGGCTCCTAAGGCGCCGGGCCCTGCTTTAAGGGACGCGTATGTTCGCGGAACCGGGGTTCCGGGCTTGATAGCCGTCCACCAGGATTACACTGGGAACGCTTCGAGAATCGTAAGAGAGCTTGCGAAAGCCGTCGGGCTGAGTAGAGTCGGTTTGATAGAGACCTCTTTCAAGGAGGAGGTTGAGACAGACCTCTTCGGGGAGCAGGCTGTGCTGTGCGGCGGGGTCTCGTCGCTCATTAAAAGCGGCTTCGAAATCCTTGTTGAAGCAGGGTACCAGCCTGAGGTGGCGTACTTCGAGGTTTTAAACGAGCTGAAGCTCATAGTCGACCTGATATGGTCTAAAGGCTTATCCGGAATGTGGCAGGCTGTGAGCGACACGGCTAAGTACGGGGGGCTTACGCGCGGCCCCTATCTGATAGATGAGGAGGTTAAGAGAAAAATGAGGAAGCTGCTTGAAGACGTTCAAACAGGAGTTTTCGCAAGAGAGTGGATACTGGAGAACAGTTCCAACCAGGTTGTTCTAAAGACTCTTGTCGAAAGGGAGAGGAGCCACCTGATAGAGAACGTTGGTAGGAAAATAAGGTCGATGATATACGGTTGAGAAAGGCTTGATGAGGAGCGACGCTGTAAAGAAGGGTGTGGACAGGGCTCCGCACAGGGCTCTGCTCCACGCCGTAGGCTTGAGTAGCGAGGACTTCGACAAGCCTTTCATAGGCGTAGTGAACTCCTACACTAACGTTGTCCCGGGGCATGTTCACCTCGACGCGGTTGCGGAGAAGGTTTCCGAAGGCGTTAGGGACGGGGGCGGGGTTCCCTTCGTCTTCAACACGATCGCTGTCTGCGACGGTATTGCGATGAACCATGAGGGGATGAGGTTCTCCCTTCCCAGCAGGGAGGTTATAGCGGACTCGGTTGAGATAATGGTTTCAGCGCACATGTTCGACGCTCTGGTCTTCGTCTCCTCGTGCGACAAGATTGTTCCCGGCCACCTGCTGGCAGCCGCCAGGCTGAACCTTCCGTCGATATTCGTTACAGGCGGGCCAATGTACCCCGGGGTTTTCAAGGGGAGGAGGGTGGACCTGGTTTCAGTCTTCGAGGCTCTCGGAGAGTATAGTGAGGAGAGGATTACGCTTGAGGAGCTGAGGGGGTTTGAGCGGGTTGCCTGCCCGGGTGCTGGGAGCTGCGCCGGCCTATTTACTGCGAACACTATGGCGTGCCTGGTTGAGGCGATGGGCATGTCTCTCCCGGGGATGGCTGCTACTCACGCTGAGGACGAGGGTAAGAAGACACTTGCCTACGAGTCCGGGAAGAGGATAGTTGGGCTCTGGAAGGAGGGCTTAAGGTTCAAGGATATTGTTAAGCCTGAAAGCCTGATTAACGCCATAGTGGTCGACAATGCTCTCGGAGGCTCAACCAACACTGTTCTACACTTGAACGCTCTCGCTAAGGAGGCTGGCTACGACTTGCCGCTGAAGGCTTTCGACGAGATTAGCAGGAGGATACCTACGCTTGTCCTGATAAGGCCTTCCGGCGAGAGCTTCATGGTTGACTTTTACAACGCTGGCGGAGTCCCCTCGCTGATGAGGATTCTCAGGGAGTATCTTAACCTGGATGTTCTGACTGTTACCGGCAGGCGCCTCAGGGAGCTTGTCGAAGCATTCCCTGATCCGAAGGGCACGCTCATACGTTCTCCGAATAACCCGTACAGGGGTGAAGGAGGGATAGCGGTGCTCTGGGGCTCCCTGGCGCCGGAGGGCGCTGTGATCAAGCTCGCCGGGACGCCTGTTCAGCTGAGGACTTTCAGGGGCGAGGCTAGGGTTTTCAACTCTGAGGAGGAGGCTGTAGACGCCATTAGGAGTGGAGTTTTCAACGTGAACACTGTGGTTGTAGTCCGCTACGAGGGGCTTCTAGGCGGCCCCGGCATGCGGGAAATGCTAATGCCCACCTCGCTCATAGTTGGCAGGAACCTTGTTGAAAGGGTTGCTCTGGTTACTGACGGAAGGTTCTCAGGCGGCACGAAGGGCATCGCGATAGGCCATGTTTCTCCAGAGGCTTACGCGGGAGGACCCATAGCGCTAGTGGAGGACGGTGACGAGATTCTTATAGACGTGCCGGGAAGGAGGCTGGACCTGCTTGTTAACAGGGATGAGCTTGAAGAGAGGAGGAGGAAATGGGCTCCTCCGGCTAGGAGGCTTGAAAGCAGGTTCCTGACTAAGCTGAGGGAAAACAGGTTTTTCACCTAGAAAATGTCTGCAGCATGCCCAAGGAGTTTTTCGATTAAGCTGGACCGTTTCGCAACCCTATGCTTCAGAGAAGGAGAGGCGTTTCTGAAAACAGGCTCCGAGTCAATGGATTATCTTTTCATATCCCACGCTCACTTCGACCATCTTGGTAAGTCGGATGCGAGGAGGGCTTGGGCAGTATGCTCTGAGGAAACCCTGCTGCTTTCAACGCTCAGGGGGCTTGAGGTTAAACGTGTTGAACACGATCCTTTTACTCTCCTCGACTCAGGCCATATTCTAGGGTCTAAAGCACTCCTCGTCGAAACCGATAGGGGTGGAGTACTGTACACGGGGGACGTTAACACTTCCCCTGTTGAAGGAATACCTAGGCAATGCTTCCCCCGGGTCCACACCCTGATAATAGAGTCGAACTATGGGCGTCCCAGCCTGGTTTTCCCCCCTAGGAGGCAGCTGATCAGGGAGATTGTTGACTACGTGAGTGAAACAGTCCGGAGGGGCAGGCCGATGGTCCTCATGGGTTATCCGCTGGGGAAGTCTCAACATCTCCAAATGATCCTGGATCCTGTTCTCCAAGGCGTTGTCGAAACATACGTTTCCCCGTCGATAGCAGAGTATAACAACGTGTACAGGCTCTTCTCAATAGGAATAGGGGGGAAGAAGGTTTTCACACCCCAGTCCTCAGAGCTGCCCAACGGCTCCTGGGCTCTCTACTATCCTAGTGTCTCAGGCAGGAATGCTTTCATGCAGCTGATCAAGAGGAAGTATGGCGCCGTCTTCATAAGCTTCTCAGGCAGGTCGCTTTTCAACTGGTATAGTGAGACGCTTGGCGTAGACAAGGCTTTCCCCCTTAGCGATCACGCTGATTTCAAAGGCTTGATCGAAATCGTGAGGGAAACCAGTCCGGAGAAGGTTTTCACAGTCCACGGTTTCCCGGAGGAGTTCTCCAGGGAGCTTAAGAAGCTCGGCTACGATTCCCACCCTATACGCCCAAGCATGGGGAACAGTCTAAGGATTTAGAGCTTTCTACGGTTTGCGGATGAAAACAACATACTCGTCAGCATAACCGATCTTGACAACCCGGTCCCTCGTCGCAACCCTCCTGTTGACAAGCCAGAGCTTCTCGGTTTCAAAACCGGTTTCCCCAGCTATTTCAACGAATATTTTCTCTGTTTCCACAACGCCAGTAGGGAAGACTCCTTGAGCTATGACGAACACGCCCATCCCTTTCCTCTTGAGGACACGGTGGACCTCTGAGAGGACTCTCCGCAGATCCTGGAAGTAGGCTTCAGCCACCGCAGGCATGCCCCCAGCGTTTTCAAAACCCTCCTCGAGCCTGACGTTGTCACCTATGTACGACCTTAACATGGGCTCAGAGCCCTTGAAGAAAAGCTCGTTTTCAACGCTGTAAACCCTAGTGTACTCTATCTTGTTCAAGTAGGGCGGGGAGGTGATGACCGCGTCGAACGCCTCGTCCCCCAGGAACCCTAGGCTCCTAGAGTCAGCCTTGAAAGTGGCCACTATGGGGTTGAGCATCCTGCAGGCCTTAACATCCTTAATCATCCTCTTAATCCTGCTCCTGTAGAATTTTCTGAAGGGCGGTACGTTTCTCTCCCTGACTATTCTGAGAAGGCCGCCGTCCTTCACGACGTAGGACGCCTTCATAGCGGCGCTCATTAAGCCGAGTTTAAAAAACCCCTTTGCCGTCTCATCCTCAATGTTTTCAACAATCTCTCTGAAGAACACCACGTCCTCCAGAACATGCCTCGGGAAGGCTCTTCTAGCAAGCTTGCTCAAGCCGCTAAGGCTGGGCCTACGGAACTTTTCTGAGAAAACCCTTTCAGAAACCTTCCTAAGCTGTTCAACATCGTAGTCTGCAGTCTTAACCCTGGAGACGAAAACAGGGAGCTCAGCCACGTCGACACCGACAGTGTTTATTCCAAGCTCCTTCCCAGTTAGCTGGGTTGTACCGATGCCGCAGAACGGGTCCAGCACCCATGAGCCCTCCCCGAGCCCGAGCTGCCTGCTCACTAAGGCTACGAAGTCGCGGGAAAAAGCTTCCTTATAGTGGAACCAGTTGTGTATTGGAATATTCTTGTTAGGCGTGAAGGTGACAAGCCTCCCGAGTTCCAGCCTCTCCTCAACCATCATGACCTAGGTTCCTTTAACCCTTTGATGAAACACCTGTTCAAAGCCATTTTTAAGTTTTCAGCAGGGTTCTCCAGAAGAGCTTATGTAACCCTTATTAGCTGGTTTCCGGACGCTAGTTCTGGTTTAGGGTTGTCCGGGGAGCAGGATGCTGGTGGAAGCATATACCGGAGCAGGCTTGGACCGGTTTCCTCAGAGGCCACGAGGTACGTGTCCAGCGTCAGGGAGGACGTCTGGATATTCGACGAGGATATTGAGTGCACGGTTGCTCACGACTTCATGCTTATGAAGCAGGGCTACATTACTGAGGATCAGCTTAAACAGATTCTTGAGGCTCTTAAAAGGCTGCGTGACGAGGGTTTAAGCCAGCTCGACCTTGAAAAGTATGAGGATGTTCACGAGCTGATAGAGTCGTTCGTGGTGAAGCAGGCTGGTCTGGAGGTCGGCGGCCTTGTTCACACGGCCCGCTCCAGGAACGACCAGGTTGTTACGGCGGTGAGGCTTAAGACGAGAAGGGAGGTTTTAAGCATCTTGAGGGAGCTTCTCGAGCTTGAGGCTGTTCTCATAAGGAAGGCGAGGGAGACTCTCGACATAGTTTTCCCGTTCTACACTCATCTGCAGCAGGCTCAGGCCGCTCCCCTCTCACACTACTTCCTAGGCTATTTCGACATGTTTCTGAGGGACTTCGACCGCCTCTCAGAATCGTTGAAAAGGGTTAACCAGAATCCTCTGGGGAGCGTTGCGATAGTCGGCTCCTCGCTTAAAATAGACAGGAGCCTCACCACGAGGCTCCTAGGGTTCGACGGGATTGTGGAGAACTCGTTCGACGCTGTCTCCTCCAGGGACTTCGCGCTGGAGGTCGTTTCAAACCTTAACATTCTAATGCTTAACCTGAGCAGGATTATGGAGGACCTCGTAATCTGGCTTTCCTCCGAGTATGGTTTCTTCACGCTTCCCGATGAGCTGGCCTTCCCGTCGAGCGCGATGCCTAACAAGAAGAACCCCTGCATACTTGAGCTGACCCGTGCTAGAACAGGCAGGGTTTTCTCAAGCCTAGCCCAGCTTTCAATGGTCTGCAAAGCAGTTCCCAGCGGCTACGTGAGGGATCTTCAGGAGACTAAGCCCCCGTTGATCGAGGCGGTTGAAACAACCAGGGAGGCTGTTAGAATCGTCAGGATTGTTCTCGAAAACCTTGAGGAGAACCGTGAGAGAATAAGGTCTTTAACTGAGCCAAGCATCATCGCCCTGGATGTTGCTGAAAGAATAGTTGAGGAGGCCAGGGTTCCTTTCAGGCTTGCCCACAGGCTTGTTGGAGAGATTGTGAAGCTCAGCGTTAAGACGGGTAGGGGGATGACTAGTCTTGCCGGTGATGATCTAAGGGAGGTTTCCCTGCGCGTGCTGGGTAGGGATGTTAGCAGTCTACTTGTGAAGATACTGAGGGAGGCTGACACGAGTGTCCTCGTTTCGAAGCGCGTGTCACTGGGCGCGGGCTCGCCTGAGGCTGACGCGACGATGCTTGCAGCCAGGGAGAAAGTTTTGAAGGAGTGTTTCTCTAGGCTGGGCCTTATGGTTCAGAAGGACAGGGAGGCTAGGATGCTTCTCGAGGATTCTGTCAACAGTCTTGCGAAGGGCTTTTTCTCCTCCGCCGTGGAGAAATGACTTTAAGCGTCTTCCAGGACCTGGAAAAACCGCTCCACTGCCGGTTAAACACCGTGTGTCAGCCGTTAGCATTGTATACTAATGTGGAGATAAAGAATAAAAGTCACCTCGGAAGGATTCATCTACGGGTTGCTAATTAGAAAAGACAAGATAATAGGCCTCCAGGTTTACGATAAGAGAGGCAGGTATGTCGGCACTGTGAAAGACATAGGGTTTGTCCTGGGCGAGAACCTTGTTGGAATAGTTGTTGTAGGTAGAGACAATAGGGAGATGGAGTTCATCTGGAGCGAGGTTGACGCTGCTGAAGACATCGTCATACTGAAGAAGGAGGTTACTGTTCCAGCCGCGCCCCCTGCGCCGGCTAAGCCTGCTGTCGAAACCCGTGAGGAGCCGAAGGCCCAGGCTAGGGAGCAGGTTTCAGCGAAGCCGCCTGTCTATGTGCCGAGGGAGCCGGAGGCTCAGGCTGCTCCAGCTAGTGGCGTAGCCAGTGTTCCTGAGGCGCAGCCTTCTTTCAAGGAGGCTGCTGAATACGAGGAGGCGGAACTGGAGCAGGTTGAAACCGTGGCCGCTGCGCCGCGGCCTGCTTCAGAGGAGGCGGCTGGCGGTGCAGGCACTAAAACCTGTCCTAAGTGTGGAGCCATAAACAATGCGCGCTACAAATTCTGCTTCAGATGCGGAACTAGGCTGCCTACCTAGCTTAATGGTTCTTTAAGAACTATTCCGCGGCCCCTCTCTATTTCAAACCTGTAGATCGCCGGGTTCACCGCGGTCCAGCGCATCTTCCTTATGAACATTGTCCTTATGATAGAGTTTCCAACTCTGGATAGTGAGAGTATTATGACGCCGCTCGCCAGAAATTCTTCAACACCATACCTGCTCATCATGTTCTCCCCCGTGGGAACCTCTGAGGTTATCACGGTGGTTACGCCGAGCTTCTCCTCGATTGAGAATATGAGGCTCCTGATGTATTCTCTAACCCAGGCAACCTCGTTCGAGTAGGTAGTCACCAACGGGGCTATCGGATCTATGACGAGCCTCTTGGCCCCTATTTCCCTCCTCCTCTTGTCAAGCTCCTCTATTATGTTGTTAACTATAGTGTCCATTTCCCTGCCCCACATTTTGGAGGTGAAGTATCTTCTCACCGGGAGGATTGCGAGCTTCCTCGTCTCTATAAGTGGCTGCAGATCCCAGCCGAAGTTCCTAACATCCCTCACCAGCATCTCCGGCCTCTCGTCTATCGTCACATAGATCCCGGGCTCATTGCTCTTAGCCCCGTATATGAGGTACTGTAGGCTGAAAATCGTCTTCCCGGTTCCAGCCTCGCCGGCGAGCAGGTACGTTTTGCCGGATTCGAACCCGCCCTCCAGGATCTCGTCTATAGTCGGGTTGCCTGTTGAAACCCTTCTCACATAGGAGACTCCTTTCCGCGGTGTTCCACAGGCTGGGCAGAACTTGTATTCAGGGCTGAGTGGGCGTCCGCACTGTTCACAGGAGTAACTGCCAACTGCCTCCCTCCTAACCGCTTCTCTCCGCTGCAACAGTAGTTGTTTTACTAGGAGCCGGTTTATAAATAGTTATCGGGCCCCTTTTTCCACTGGGTTTTTCACCATCGTTTCTTCAAAAAATAGTTTATTAAACCTCCCGCCTCTATTATTTTCATCACGAATTCAGGCATTTTATCGCAGGAAAACTTCTCCCCGCTTTTAATAATCGTTAAAACCCCGTTGGCGACGTCGAGCTCAGCCTCCTCACCATCCCTAAGCCTGTCTAAACCCTCTTTACCCTTAAGGATAAGGACGGGGAGACCAAGGTTGATAGAGTTTCTATAGAAGATTCTTGCGAAAGACTCGGCGACTATCGCTTTCACACCGGAGTGTTTCAACGCTATTACAGCGTGCTCCCTAGAGCTCCCCAGTCCAAAATTCTCGCCGGCAACCACTATGGCTCCGCCAGCAGCCTTCACCCTGAACTCAGGATAA
This sequence comes from uncultured Nitrososphaerota archaeon, assembly GCA_964635675.1. Lineage (GTDB taxonomy): Archaea > Thermoproteota > EX4484-205 > EX4484-205 > JAAOZP01 > JAAOZP01. The sequence goes on from CAZWPT010000052.1 coordinate 44,659, forward strand.
TAGTCTTCGAAAACATGCTTCGCGAGAACATCGGCATCATGAGTCACCAAGTACCTTGCAGGTATTATCACGTCGGTGTCAACGTTGTCTCCAAGCTTAATGATCCTGCCGCGTATTTTCAAGCCAGAAGCCTCCTCGGGTCGGCTATTTTCCCCTCCACCGCCGACGCGGCGACAGTCGCTGGAGAAGCCAGAAACACCCTGCTCTTCTTATCACCCATCCTGCCTATGAAGTTCCTGTTGCTGCTTGAAATCGCAACCTCGCCCTCCGCGAGAACGCCTCTAGACATTCCTAGGCATGCGCCGCACGTGGGGCTGGTCACGACTCCGCCCGCTTTAACAATCTCCTGGATAATGCCTTTCCTCAAAGCCTCCTCATACACCTTGACTGAAGCTGGGCTCACCACAAGCCTCACACCCGGCGCGACCCTCCTGCTCCTCAGGATTCTGAAGGCTACTAGCAGGTCGTCCACCCTCCCGTTCGTGCAGGAGCCTAGGAAAGCCTGGTCTATCTCCAGTCCTTCAACCTCCGCAACGGGCTTAACGTTGTCCACGCTGTGCGGCACGCTTACAACAGGCTCAAGGCGTGAAGCATCCACCTCGATCTTCTCCAGGTCTGCGTCAGCATCACTCCTGACTTCCAGGAGCCCGCTGCCTCTTCCATAGCGCTCAGCATACTCGATGCTTTTAGAGTCTGTTTGAACGATCCCGGTTTTAGCACCAGTCTCCACGGAGAGGTTCGCCAGGGTAAGCCGCTCAGACAGTGTCATCAGGCTTACTGTTTCGCCACAATACTCCAGCGCCTTGTATGTTGCGCCGCTGCTGCCGATTGTCCCGACGATGCTTAAGGCAACATCCTTCGCGAAAACGCCTTTCCCAAGCCTCCCCTTAACCTCGACGAGAAGTGTTTCAGGGACTCTTAGCCATATTTCCCCAGTGGCTAGGACTACGGCAGCATCCGTGGAGCCGACTCCTATTCCGACTGCGCCGGTTGCTCCAGCAGTACAAGTATGGCTGTCGGCGCCCACTATCAGGGAGCCGGGCGTGTCGAAGCCTTCTTCAAAGAGAACCTGGTGCGCTATTCCTCCCCTACCTATTTCGAAGAAGTTGCTTACCCCGTGTTTTTTAACGAAGCTCCTCATCCTCTTCATCTGGCTGGCTAGGTCTATCGTGCTCGGGGGAGCATCGTGGTCGAAAACTACAATAACCCTGCTGGGGTCCCAGATTCTCCCCGAGATCTTTTCAAACTCTTCAACAGCCAGCGGCCCAGTAACCTCGTGCAGCATCAGGAAATCCACTTTCGCCTCAACTATTTCACCCGCCTCCACCCGGGGCCTACCTGTCTTCCTCGAGACCACTTTCTGTATCGCTGTTAAACCAGTCATCTCCCAGCCCTCTTCCTTATTTGAAGAAGCCTGTTCGCCCCGTTCAGTATCGCGTAAACCCCAGCCAGCACGATGTCCTCGCTGAAGCCTTTCGCAGTAACACTCCGGCCGTCCTCGTCTGAAACCCTGACAGTTACTTCCGCAAGCGCGTCCGTACCCCCGGTTATCGCCTCCAGCCGGAAGCTTTCAAGCCTTATCTTAACCAGGTCGCCGAGGACTCTGCTGACAGCCTTCATCGAAGCATCTATCGGTCCAACGCCGAACTCAGCACCCCTCCAAGCCTGCTCGCCCCACCTTACTTTTATCGCTGCAGTAGGAGTCGTGTTCAAGCCCGTAACTACCAGAAGCTCTTCAAGCTCAATACGGTTGTTCTCGCCAACCCCGTATCCTATGATGCTTTCAGCTATCGAGGCGAGCTCAGCGTCAGTAATCTTCTTACCCTTGTCGCCAATATCCTTAACTATTTTAAGGACCTGTTTCAACTCCTGCTCGCTCAGCCTGTAACCCATTTCCTCAAGCTGCGCTGAAATCCCGTGGACGCCTGCGTGTTTCCCAGCCACCAGTCTTCTCCTAGCCCCGACGAACTCAGGGTTTATAGGCTCGTATGTCTCGGGAGACGCTATTATGCCGTGAGTATGGATTCCGCTCTCATGGGAGAAAGCGTTTTCCCCGACTATCGGCTTATTCACAGGTATTGCTATGCCTGTTATGAGTGAAACCAGCCTGCAGGTGTTGTATATCTCTTTAAACTTCAAGCCTGTTTCCACACCATATAATACTTTCAGGGAAACCGCCACCTCCTCTAGGCTCGCGTTGCCCGCTCTCTCGCCAAGCCCGTTCACGGTTACATGCGCCTCGGCCGCTCCCCCCTCAATGCCTGCCAGCGTGTTCGCAACCGCTAGACCCATGTCGTTGTGGCAGTGCACAGCAACCGGGATCCTCAGGGCTTCGCAAACCCTCTTAACGATCTCCCTCATGGCTAAGGGCGTGGCGACGCCTACAGTATCCGGAATATCAACTATGCTTGCCCCCGCTTCTTCAACCGCTCTGTAGAACTCCACTAGGAAGTCGATGCCTGTTCTAGTCGCATCCTCAGCTGAAAACTCTATTTTCAAACCATAGGATTTAGCGAGGTCGATGGATTCAACCGCTCTGCGTATAGCTTCATCCCTGCTTATCTGGAGCTTCTTCTTCAAATGAATGTCCGAGGTCGCTATGAAGAGATGTATTCTTCCAGCACCGGTTGAAGCAGCCTTCTCAATATCCTGCTTCACGCATCTGGATAGGGCGGCTATCTCCGCGTTCAACCCTTCTCTGACTATTAGCTTAATAGCCTCCTCCTCGCCGTGCGATGTCGCCGGGAAGCCTGCCTCTAATACTGGTACTCCAAGCAAGTCCAGCTGCCTTGCTATCTTAAGCTTGTCTTCAGGCGTGAGCGCAACCCCCGGAGTCTGCTCGCCGTCTCTCAGAGTCGTGTCGAAAAGAACCACCTTGTCAGGTATTTTCGCCTCAGTAAGGTATCCTCTCCAAACCATTACTCGCCCCTCCTAAAACAGGTTTGAAACAATACTGTTTTTCAACAGTTTCTGATAGAGGTGTTGCTTGCGCTGGAACGCAGGTAATCTCGCCCCCTTTGGGCGTTACGCATCATGTGTGCACGACACACCTCCTAAGCTGAGGCCACCCGACTACTATATTAACTTTTCTAAGCTCAGCCGGCTGGATGCAGAAACCCTTCTAAACCGTTTCTGATCATGACTATTCCGAAGGCCACTATTATCAGGTTGAATATTTTCGCAATAAGCTTTGAAGGCGTTCTACCTATGCTCGCCATAATCCTCTCACCGTTCACTAGAATCACGTACGCTAAAACCGCGTTCAACAGTATCACGAGTATGCATATGAGAATGTTGTACGGGGGGTTTGATATTATTATGACCGTGGAAATACTCCCCGGTCCTGCGAGAAGCGGCGTCGCCAGGGGGAAGACAGATATCTCCTCAGCCTTCTCTCTCCTCAGCTCGCTCTCCTCGCCTACGAGTATGTACTTTAAGGATATTGCTACGAGAACCATTCCTGAAGCAATGTAGAAGTCGAACAGCCTTATTCCTAGGAAGCTGAACATCAGGGATCCGAGCAGGGCGAAGAACACTAACACGGCTGTTGCAGCAACAACAGACTCCCTGATTATTTTCCTCTTCTTCTCGCTTGAAAAAGACTCTAGGAAAGTGTGGAAAACGGGAATGTTTCCAACAGAATCAAGTATGACGAATAACAGTATGAATGCTTTCGTGAAACGCTCCGCTTCAGCTGCGAGCTCCAGGCTCAAGCCTAATCGAATAGGCTTTGACACGCGGGGCTCTTATCTTTTTTCGTCGAAAACAGGGATGAGCTTGACGCTGCCGCATTTCAGGCAGATAAGCCCAATCCCCCTGCCTTTTAAAACCCTGATTCTGAGGCTGCGGCCCGGTATCAGGGAGCTCTTACACCTGCTACACCTGAAGTACCTTCTTAAAACAGTCTTGTTCCTAAGGTTGAACTTCTCAGCGATCCTCCAGGCGAGCCTCACGTAGGATTCAGCCCCGCTCAAGTCGGATTCCGCAGTATCTAGAGCAAGCTTAAGCAGGATGTCTATCCTCTCCTCCGCGATGCTTACCGCCTTCCTCTTCCCCATTCAACCTGGGAGAGCGTTTTGAAGATTATTAGGTTTATGCGGCGCCCGGGATTTGAACCCGGGATTCCCAGCTTGGAAGGCAAGCCTAGGGGACTTTAAACAATGGCTGGACAACCGGTATAGCGAAACATGGTCAAGGGAGGTTTACCGCAACGTTAAGAAATACGGCTGGATGCTTAACGGCGACTTAACCCGCCTCGAATCCTTCAGCCGAAGCAAGCGGCTGAACGTTTTGAAGTCGCTGATCGCTTATTCGAAGTATCTCGGCTGCTATGAATCCTTTAAAACAAGGATAAGGAACCATGGTGTTAAATGGCAGTCTCAAGACAGTTTCTCCTCGTTCCTCAGGATGGCGAATTCTGGCAACGGCCTCAGTGAATGGATTCAGAAATGCCTCAGGCTTCTAGACGACCGGGGGAGGCTTCTCATGCTTCTCGCCTTGTCAACCGGGCTGAGGAAAAGCGAATGCTTCAAAAGCTTCAACCTGATCATCAGGCTAAACAGGGAAGGCAGGCTAAGCGAATACTATAATCCCGGTCTCCAGGTATTGGAACATTTCAGATTTGAGAAACTATTCATCCGGAGGACCAAGAACGTATACATCAGCTTCATCCCTAGAAGCCTAGTTGACAGGATCGCGGCCTCGAAGCCAGTCTCATATCCGGCTATTAGAAACAGGCTGAAAAAGAGAGGCATGAAAATACGGCTTAACGAGATTAGGGACCATTATGCGACCTTCATGGTTCAACACGGTTTAATCAGGGAGGAGGTTGACCTGCTTCAAGGCCGGATTGGAAAAACAGTCTTCATGCGAAACTACTTCTCCCCCTCGCTTCAAGACCTGGGACAGAGAACGTTAAGCGCGCTGAACAGGATGCTGGAGGACCTCCAGGTTGAACTCTAAGCTTAAAGGCTATTTGGCTGAACGGAAGGTTAGGAAGGCCTTCGAGGCAGCCGGCTGGATGACGATCCGATCCGGGGGAAGCCAGGGAC
>CAZWPT010000053.1:0-20634 GCA_964635675.1 uncultured Nitrososphaerota archaeon
GTTTGAGAAGCCTTGGAACCAGAGCGGGTCTGAGACACGCTTTAAAAGCTCCAGCGTGCCGAACTCCAGGACTATGGCTTCAACTATAGCGCCCCCTAGGCGAATCATTCTTGAAACCAGCCACTGCGGAGCCCTGCCGCCGTGGAGGCGAAGGTCGAAGAAGCCTTTTCTAGACGACACTCCGAGCAATAGTCTCCTGCCCCCGCCTAAAAACTTTTTACCTCCTTAAGGCTGTTTAAACCAGTCATGGCCAGCGTTAGGGTTGAACATGTTGAGATAAGACCCCCGGAGGGGGTGCAGCTGATAATAGGCCAGTCCCACTTTATAAAGAGCGTTGAAGACCTTTACGAAGCGGTTGTTTCAAGCATGCCTAGGGTCGAGTTTGGAGTCGCATTCTGCGAGTCTAGTGGACCCGCCCTCGTAAGGTATGAGGGCAGTAACGAGGAGTTGGAGAAACTGGCTGTCGACTATGCTCTCAAGATTTCAGCCGGCCACGTTTTCGTAGTTGTTTTGAGAAACGCATACCCGGTTAACGTTTTAAACAGGATTAAAAACGTTGAAGAGGTTGCGAATGTTTTCTGCGCAACAGGCAACCCGGTTGACGTCGTCATCGCTGAAACACCGCTCGGGAGAGGAGTGCTCGGCGTGGTTGACGGCGTTAAGACGAAGGGCGTTGAGGGCGTTGAGGAGAAGAAGCACCGGCGTGAATTCCTGAGGAAAATAGGCTATAAGAGGTGATGGGGAGTGAAGTATGTTATAGGTATTGACGGGGGAGGGACGAAGACTCAGGCGGCGCTCCTAAGGCTTAACGGGGAAGTGGCTTCGCACGACGAGACAGGCCCGTCGAACTATCATAATGTCGGGGTGGAGCAGGCGAGAAGAGCCCTGGAGGAAGCATGCTTAAAAGTCATCCGGAAAGCGGGTGTTGAAGCAAAGGATGTTGGCGTGGTGGTCGCCTCCCTAGCGGGGCTCGACTGCAGCCTGGATTTTAAAGCCGTGGAGGACGCGGTGGAAGGGTTTCCCATAGGCAGCATTACGCTCGTGCACGATTCTATGGCTGCCCTCTACGCCACGAACGCGGGCAGGGAGAGCGCGATAATAATAGCTGGAACAGGCTCTGCGACAGCCGGCATAAACAGCAGGGGAGAGTATGCTAGGGCTGGCGGCTGGGGGTATATTCTTGGGGACGAGGGAAGCGGCTTCTACCTGGCTAAGAGGGGAATCGTGGCGGCACTCCTGGAGTATGAGGAGAGGGGCCCGAAAACCATGGTAACAAGCCTTCTGTTGAAAAGGTTTAACGCTAAGACTCCTGACGAAATAATATGGCACGTGTACACGGGTGGGATGAGCATCACTGAGTTCGCCAGGCTGGCTCCCCTTGTGACTCAGGCTGCCCTCGAAGGTGACAGTGTTGCCTTAAGCATTCTGCGCGACGCCGGAAGGGAGCTTGCAAACACTGTCAGCGGAGTAATCAGGAGGCTTAAAATGGAGGGTGACGAGTTCCCAATAGGGTTGATCGGGGGAGTCTTCAAAGCAGGCAGGCTTGTGACGGGGCCTCTGGAGGAGGCTGTGCACAAGGTTGCTCCGAAAGCCTACTTGTCCTCGCCCAGGTTCCCGCCGGTAATAGGCTCATCCCTGATAGCCTTGGAGAAGGCGGGTGTGAAAATAAGCGACGAGGTTCTCGCCAACACGCAGAGGACTCTTAAGGAGCAGGGCTTACAGTAGTTTAAAGAGGCCTGTGGATTCCAACCCTGGGAAAACAGGCTAGCGCGCTCTGGAGAACCATCATGTTTCCCTAAGCTTAATCTTAGCGAGGCTTGACAGAATGTCGAACAGCGCCTCGTTTATCTCGCTTATCGTATGACACTCCAGAATATACACGTCGTAAGTCTTATAGTAGTCGAAAAGAGCCCTAGCCTTGTCTGAGAGGCTTGGAACAACGAGCAGCAGCTTCTTATCCGCCTTAACATCCATAGCCTTCAGAACTATTGAAAGAGCAGACTCGTCGACAGGCCTCCTGCTCACAATAATATCTATTACAGCGTCCACGCTCTCGGAATCCTCCCTGTAGGATACTGCGAGCGTGAAAACGTGTTCAACACCCGACCTGCCGATTATTCTCGCCGGGTAGTCAACCCTCCAGCCTTTAGCCCTGAGAGCCTCCACGAGAGGCTTCAGATCCATGACCCATTTCTCTATGAGGCTCCTCTTATCCTCGTTAAGCCTGTAGGAATATATTTTCTTAGACACTCCCTCACCCTCGTGGAAAACATGCTTCTCAGCAACGCAGATCAGCCTCCTGCCGAGCAGGCTGCTAACGATGCTTTCAATCACCTTAGACCTTGCCTCGGCTGAGGCGGCCTGTGAATCAGAGAGCTCCACGAGAAACCTAGTGTCGCCGCAGTGAGGGCAGGCGAGCACGGTTGTCGAGGCTTCCCTCACCAGTATCCCCTCGTCGGCAAGCGACTCAAGGGTTTCCTTAACACTCTTGCTGGACGAGCCCATTATCTTCTCAGCCTCAGGGTAGACGAACTCCCCGGCCTGGTTGAGCTCAGGCTTCAGCTCAGCGAGAACGCCGTCGAACAGAGCTTTGAGCAGTACTTGAACATCGCTCCTGTTTAGGAGCGGTGAGAACGGTGCTTCTTCGCTCGGCTTCGCTTCCTCTCCCATGCCTTGTTCTTCCTCTCCTATACCTTCTTTAAAACAGTATAGTTAAATTTTGCTTGCGTAAAAGCATCACGAAAAATCCTTTAAAAACTTGTTTTAAAAGGGTTTAGGCAGGTTTTCGCCACGAGGCTTAAAAAGATATATTCTTATCCGCGATTGCTTCAGCGATGAGAGTAAAGGCTTCTAAGAAAGCCATAAGGGCGCTCGGGGTGGCTGAAAGCTTCCGAAAGGGTTCGGCTAAGGCTTTTCTAGCCGGAGTAGTTATGCGCAGCGACTTCATAATAGACGGTTTCGCCATCAACCGTACAACCATCTCCGGGGACGATGCTACAGACTCTGTTATAGCCCTCTTCAGTTCCCTGGGCAGGCAGGATATTAACCTGGTTATGATTGGGGGAGCAGTCATAAGCATGTACAACATTGTCGACGTTAACAGGGTTTTCGAGAAGACTGGGAAGCCGGTTTTGACAGTAACCTACAGGCCCTCCGAGGGGATTGAGGAAGCCATCAAGAAGCATTTCCCGGCTAACTGGGAGAGTAAGCTTGAAGCCTACAGGAGGCTCGGCCCCAGGAGGGAGGTCACGCTGAAAAACGGCTTCAAAGTCTTCGTTAGAAGCGCCGGCATAGATGATTATGATTCAAGGCTTGTCTTGAACAAGTTTACGTTTTTTGGAAGAATACCTGAGCCAATAAGGGTGGCTAGGCTGATCGCAAGATGCCTGGCGCACAGGGGAGGCTTGAACACGGAACGAGGATGAGCCGCCCCTTATCCCGGTAAATCCTCGGCTTCAAATGATTACCTTGAACAGTTTAAAATTTGCATACAAGGATCTTAGGATAGAGAAAAAAGAATTGTTTTTCCCAGCTCACATTATCCTATCAAGAACATAGTAGAATACTGTTGAGAAAGCCTCTATCAGTACTACTGCAAGTATTGAGCCCGAGAGCTCACCCGTCAGAACGTACGTTGTAAGCAGGGCTACGGGGTCAACAATAAGTCTGTATATCAATGTTTTCTTTAGGCTTGTTTTCCGTGAACGGCGAATTGGCGGGGCATGTCACACCACCTTGTAGCAATGAGGCTAACCTGAAAAACAGTATTTAAGCTTTAAAATCAAGTGCAGCCAGCCCATCGAAATAGCAGGTGAATTCTGAGAACTGTTTTAACATTTTTGAGACAGGGTCATAGTCCTAGGAAGCAGCATGATGCTAAATCTGATGCTCGCAAGCTAGAACAATTCTGTGCTCAGGTATTTCTCCCCGCCGTCAGGCAGTACTGCAACGATCGTCTTACTGCTTCCAATCTCCCTCGCCTTCCTGAGGGCTACAAGCATTATTGCACCTGAGCTCATCCCTATGAGAAGCCCTTCCCTTCTAGCTGTTTCCCGGGCAATCCTGAAGGCCTCCTTCTTCTCCTCCTCCCCTATCTCAGCAATCTCGTCGAACCACTCTCTCCTGAAAAGCCTGGTGGGGTATGGTTCCCCCGGGTTTCTCAACCCCTGGATGCTCACGCCAAGCCTAGGCGTTACGCCTACAATCTTTATCCCCGGGTTAAACCTTTTAACGCGCATAGAAACTCCAACCCCGGTTCCCGCCGTCCCTATTCCGACCACGACCATGTCTACTCTTCCACGGGTCTGCTCAAGGATCTCTCTCCCAGTAGTCTGGTAATGCGCCAAGATGTTCGCAGGATCCTTAAACTGGTCTAGGTCAACGTATCTATCAGGGTTCTCCGCCAGAAGCTTCTGCTTCAACTCTATAGCTCCTCCCGTTCCTCTTTCCCCAGGGGAGAGAATCAGCTCAGCGCCATAAGCCTTTATAATCTTCCTCCTCTCGACGCTGGCTGACTCAGGCATTATTATGGTGATTCTGTAGCCCTTGGCTGCGGCAAGCATCGCGAGGGCTATCCCGGTGTTGCCCGAGGTTGCTTCAAGAATAGTCTTGTCCCTGCTTAGCCTTCCAGAGACCTCTGCGTACTCCATAAGGTAGAGCGCCATCCTGTCTTTGACTGAGCCGCCTATGTTGTACCATTCGAGCTTAGCGTAAACCGTCGCGTCTCCTGGCTGAGTCATGTTGTTTATCCTGACCATGGGTGTTCCTCCGATTAAGCCGGTTATGTCGTTTGAAACTATCATTTCTCGCCCAGAAAGACGGTTTTTATAACAGGGTTATATTAACTTTTCCCATAAACCCCCCACAACCTAGGTAAAAATATATCTACATGCTTTTTCCAAGCAGCCCCATGAGCGGGGCGGGGGCTCTCCGTGGAATGGTTGAGGGACCCAGGCTCGGAATGAAGAGCGTGAAGAAACACCAGTATCTAGCCAGGTTTGAGGGAGTCTCGGACAGGCGGGAGGCTGCTAGGCGGCTCCTCGGAAGGAAAGTAGTATGCATCCTGAGAAGGGGGAAGAAGGTCTTCGGCAGAGTCACGGGGCTGCATGGGAGGAGAGGGACGGTTAGGGTAAGGTTTAGAAGAGGCCTGCCGGAGCCTTCCAGCGGTCTGCCCCTCCTCCTCTTAGAGTCTTGAAGAATTAAGCGTAGATAAAAACGGCTTCAGCAAATTATGATGTCCCGTAAAAGCAAGCCCGGTAGGAAGACGAAGCCAGGCGACCCGTGTCCCTGCTGGAGCGGCAATAAATATAAAGACTGTTGCGGGAAGAAATAGCCTGAACATCCTGTTTTCTTTTTTCTATTTTCAACGTTTTAAGCCTTCAGCCAGCCTACCCCGGGTTGCGGCGCCACTCATCACCAGCGTGAGGTCCAACAGGCCGTTTACTGCAGAAACATAAAGCTCGGGGTCAACCTCTGAAACAAGGTCTCCCGCGACGTCGATAACGTAAACCGTGTGAAGCCTAGAGTTCCTCACCTCTTCAAAGCTGACAGGGGGGTTCTTATAGTAGAGGTCGCAGAGGCTCTTTATCTCCTCTATTTCCCCCCTTCTCCTAAACCTCGGGGGCTTGGCTAGGGACGGGGGTATTTGAAGAACGTAGTAGGGAGGGATGCCTAGGCCGAACTTGTCCACTAGAACACTATACCTAGTGATCTTGCTGGCAACCCTAGCCCTGCAGTAGAGCTCAGGGTCTAAAGCGTTTTCAGGAGGCACGTATCCCGTTTCAACCTCGACAACGAGCGTCCCATGGCCCCTGACAGCGTAAACATCGCAGACAAGCCCTCCGCCAAGGTCGTGCTCAACATCAACCTCGTAGCCCTTAAGCATGAGGTGTTTAGCGCAGACAAGCTCCATAACGGAATGGTTTATCTTCACGAGCCCCTTCTGGCTGAGCTCGATAAGCCTGTTCTTCAGGTTTTCAAGCCCCCTCTTAACATCCTGGTCTACGTTCCTCCCAATCCTGTTAACCAGGTTTTCAACATCCTCCTCGAACTTGTTTCCGGGCAATTCTCCCTCTCAACCTGTGTCTTACGGTTATTAAAAATATTATATTCCGCGGCGGGATCCAGACTTTTAGAGAAGCAACTACAGAATAGGCTCCGAAACCCTTTTCTATATTCCACTAGCATATTTCCCCAAGCCCGGCGTGGGGAGTAGGCTTGGGCGGGAAGTGGCTGCAAGCCAATCCCGGAAGCAGCCTCTCACCGGTTGCTGGGAGACAACATCAAACAGCAGCCTGGCGGAAGGCAGCGACTGGGGGAGGCAAGCGGCTACAGATCGTTCAGGCTTAGACCCGCCAACCGGGCTTTCTTTTTTTAAGAATCAAGACCTCTTAGAAGGGAGATATGCCCCTGGGTAGACTAGCCATCTCACCGTATTGGAAAACTGGGCCGTCTAGGCACACGTGCTTCCCTCCGAAGTGGCAGTGCCCGCATTTTCCGATTCCACACCTCATCCTGCTCTCAAGAGAGGCGTAAATATTCTCCTTCGAGTAGCCTAGCTCGACAAGCCTCTTTAAGACGAATCTTATCATGACAGGGGGGCCGCATGTGCAGACTATTGCCTCAGCCTTGTTTAGCAAAGGCTTTCCAAGTATTGTCGTGACGACCCCAACGCTACCATCCCAGCCCTCCTCCCCAACGTCGACAGTCAGGTAGAGCTTCACGCCTCGGCCAGCCCACTCGTCAAACTCATCCCTGTACATGAGTAGCGAGGGCGTTCTCGCACCGTAGCAAACAGCTATCTCACCATACTTATCCCTCTCCCCGAGCAGGTGGAGGACGAGGGATCTTAACGGTGCCAAGCCTATTCCACCCCCCACCATCAGAATATCTCTGCCACTCATACTTTCAACGGGCCAGCCCCGGCCGTAAGGCCCCCTCACGCCAACCTCGTCGCCAACACGGGCTTCGTGAACCATCCTGGTGACGCTACCCATCCTCCTAATGCTGAACTGTAGAGAATCCTTGTCGAAGGGGGAGGAGCATATTGAGAATGGAGCCTCACCCACACCGTAGACGGTGAGCATCGCGAACTGGCCTGGCGTGAAGCCTCCGAAATGGTTTGGACTCAGCGTAACCGTCTTGGTGTCAGGAGTCTCGTCTTTAACCCTGACTATCCTCGCCGGCTTAGGAGCATAAGGGTTCAGCCCCATCTCTTTAAAACCTCCCTTATGTCCACGCCAGTGGGGCAGAGCGAGACGCACCTCCCGCACCCGACGCATCCATAAGCGTTGAACGCCAAAGGGATCCTGCTGAGCTTGTGGCAGAACCTGTGGCAGAACCTGTCGACCCTGCTCGTCCTCGGGTCTAGGCCGCTCGCCATCCTTGTGAAGAATGGGGAGGCACAGGTGTCCCAGCCTTTCGCCCTCACATACGTGTTCTTCTCTAAATAATCCTCAGTGTCGAAACAGTAGCAGACCGGGCAGACGAATGAGCAGAGGCTGCACTCTAAACACCTTTGAGCTGCCTGCTGGAAATATTCATCGCCAAGCTTTTCCTCAAGCTTAACCAGCTGTTCCCCTACTGTTTTAATCCTGCCCTCCATCTCCCCAGTCAGCCTACGAGACAATTCTCCATATTCCTCCAAATGCTCAGAACCGGCTTTCTCGAAGAGGCTTCTGAAACCGTTTACTAGAAGCCGGCCCCTCCCACTCCTAAACTCAACCAGGAAGCCCCCTGTTATTCGCGTAAGGGTAACATCCTCGCCGGAGCCCCTGACGGGACCCGTTTGGAAAACATTGCAGAAACATTCCTCCCCAGGCTTAGCGCAGGAGAGGCTTACGACAGTCGTGCTCCTCCTCCTAGACTCGTAGAAGGGGTCTGGGTGCGGAGGCTTCAGCAGAATATTGTCCAGGATACTTAAGGCGGAAGCGTCGCACGGCCTGACGGCGAGCAGCACTGTTTCGACGCTTCTTCCAGGCTCCTGGCGGACCCCCGTATCAGGATAATGCTTGAAAACCACCTCCCTCTGCGGGATGAAGAAACGCTTCGGGGGCAGCCTCGTATTAGTGTAATCCAGGGAGGCTTCCCCAGCATGCTTAATGGCTTTGAAGTCGAAGTAGCCGTCTGTCTCAACAGGCGCGATGACCTTTTTACTTGAAACAAGCTCCTCAAGGAGAAGCTTGAAACCGTCTTCACTTATGAAGAGCATGCTGCCCAGCCTCAACCATCCTCCTTGAAGACAAGCGTAGGAGGCGCCTCGCCAATCCTGCTCCCTGGAACATAGCTGTAGTTCTCCCTGAACCAGTCGTTAAGCTCATGGTAAAGCCTTGTTAAAGGGATTTCAACAGGGCAGGCGGATTCGCAAGCACCGCACTCGACGCAGCGCCCAGCCATGTGGAGAGCCCTAGTAAGGTGGAACGAGAAAAGCTCCATGGAATCCCTAAGCCTGTGAACCAGGTCCGGCTTAAAACCCTCTATAGAGCACTCCGTACAGTAGCAGAGGGGGCATGCTTTAACACAAGCCAAGCATTTCAAGCATTTCGCGAACAGGCTCAGCCAGTCTGAAGCATGAACCGTGGCGCCAGGGGACCCTTCGGGGGAACCCTGGCCATCGGCCTTCACAAGATAGTCTGCAACAGGCGAAACCCGTGAGACGCATCTCCCACAGTATTCCGCAGGAATGCTCGCAGCCCCGGTTGAACCGTATTTAACAGGCCTATTGACCCCGGTGCACTCCACAGCAACAACAACAATGCTCCCCCTGTCAACCTGGTTCTCATTCACCAGCTCCACGATGGATCTTCCGTCGCAACCCTTGGCGACAACCCCAACCCTCCTGCCCCTGAGGCTCCTCAAGTATTTCGCAAGGTTGAACCAGCATTCAGGGCTCCATACGAGCCTCCCAGCCTCCTCAGGCTTCGAGATGAAACAAGGCCTAACGCTTTTCCCGTAACGCTCATAGCCCACGACCAGCTCAACAACCCTATTCTCCAAAAGGCTTCTAGCGATGCTTCTCAACTCGTCCTCAGCCCTGCTCAACCATCCTCCCTCCTATGTTTAAGGGGCCGAGCCTCTCAACCTCCCCGAGTATTCTTGAAACCTCCCTGGAGAAGAGGCCTCCCTCGTTAGACGAGATCCAGAGTATTCTCAGCCTATCCTCCTCAACCCCGATCGTCTTCAAAAGCCTCCTGAGGAGGCTTACCCTAGCCTCTGTAATCCTGCTTGGCGCGACACTCCTAAGCTCGCTCGGCCTGCAAGCCGTCACCAAGACGGCGTCAGCACCCTTCTCGAAAGCCTTGACGATTAGGCTCGGGTTGATGATTGCGGAGCAGGGAACCCTGATTGTTGAAACGTTGGGAGGATAGGTGAAGCCTTCGAACCCAGCCTGGTCGACGCCGGAGCTTGAACACCAGCATGTGAAAACTATTATCCTAGGCTTCCACGTCAACGCCTAGTCCTCCAGCATTGCTGAAACCTGGGGGGCGAGCTGCTCCAGACCCCAGTTGCCGAGAGTAATCGCCTCCTGGGGGCATGTTGCTAAGCATGCTCCACACCCGTTGCAAACACTCTCGAGAACCCTGACCTTATCCCCCTCCCTGACTATGGCTCCGTATTCGCATGAAGATAAGCATCTCCCGCAGCCGGTACACTTCTCCGCAGAGACCTCAGCGGCCTCCGGGAGCCTAAGGCTGCTTCTCCTGAATAGGCTTGTGACCAGCGCGGCTGCGCCACTCCCCTCGACAGCGCTCTCAACAATATCCCTTGGGCCGTGGCATGTGCCGGCGACGAATACTCCCCTAACCCTTGTTTCAAGCGGCTTCATCTTGGCGTGAGCCTCCTGGATAAACCCGTGCTTATCAACAGTGACGCCGAGCCTGCGGGCGAGCTCAACCATTCTCCCGGAGGGCTTGAAGCCTAGTGCTAGAACAACCATGTCCACCTCCAGCTCGCCCCTCCTGCCTGTTAAAGTATCCTCGTAGACTATCTGAAGGTTCCCGTTTCCAATCCTCCTTATCTCGGACGGCCTCGACCTTATGAAGACCACACCCTCCTCCAGACACCTCCTGTAGAGAAGATCCTCCCAGCCTTTCCCGAAGGCCCTCAGCTCGTTGTAGAATATGAAGACCCTGGCCTCCTTGTCGTGCTCAAGGATCAGCCTAGCTTCCTTCATGCTTGCGGCGCAGCAATAGTATGAGCACTCCTCTATTCCGGGTCCAGACTCCCTTGACCCGACGCACTGTATGAAAGCCACCCTCTTAGCAGGCTTCCCATCCCTCCTGAGGAGTACTCCCCCGGTTGGGCCTGAGGCGCATATTATTCTCTCGAACTCCATGTTTGTTATAACGTTCTCATACTCGCCATAATGGTACTCGGGTTTAAGCCTGGGGTCGAAAAGATCTGAGCCAACTGCGACAACTATGGCTCCAACGTTCAGCTCAACATTCTTAGGCTCATCCCCAAGGTTTATCGCCGCCCTGGTGCAAGCCTTCATGCAGAGCCCGCATTCAACACAGTGATCCATGTTTATCACGTATTTCAGCGGGACGGCCTGCGCGAAGGGACAGTATATCGCTTTAACAGGCTTAAGGTCAGCATCATACTTGTTAGGCTGGTAGACGGGGCAGACGTTAACACACTCCCCGCAGCCGTTACACTTGTCAGGGTCAACATAAGTAGGGTTAACCCTGACACTAACCTTGAAGTCGCCAACCCTACCTTTTACCTCAACAACCTCAGCGTTAGGAATAATAGTAATGTTCTTATTCCTGCCTGCTTCAGAGAGAAGTGGACCCTCTATACAGTTGCTAACTACGAATGCTCCCTTCGGGATGAAACAATGCGTCGGGTCTACCGTAATGTCGTAGACATAGTTGTCCGTCGAAGGCACTGTTCGTAATTCCTTAACTTTATCTAAAAAGAATTCTGTTTTAAGAATTTCTTGTAGCCTCAAATAATCGGGATCATTAGGATCAACAAATCTTTCAATGGCTTCAAGCACGCGGCTCAGGTTTTTAACAGTAATTCTACATTCCTGACGGATAACTCTGATAATGTTTGAGTGAGAGAGTGGAAAGGCTCTTAGAGGGATGCGATATTTTCGCCTAAGATTCGATATTAGTCTTCCGCATTCCAGAGGCATTTCATTGAACAATCCACCGTTCGACCTTTGAAAACTAAGACTTTTAAAGATCTTTCTTAACCTTAGAGACTTTTTAGGATGATTAGAACCTATTTTCTCAATAAATCGCAATACATCCTTACCGCTTGAAACGTCCACTACCACCCTATCTTTGAATTCATACACCTTGCTTAAAATCCCAAGCCTTTTAAGAAGTAAGTGTAGCCCGTATCCGTATTCATATTCATTTCCCAATGTGAAAGTGATTTTTGCAGACGTCCAACTGGGCTTCCTAGTCAGCGTCACATATCCGTCTCCGTCAAAGAAGCCTCTTAAGAATGCTGCGATCAGCTTTTCGTCAAGCCGGAAGATAGGCCTGAGATCCTCCTTCACTTTCAACTTTACAGCAACTTCGGTAAGGATTTTGTTTTTAATTTGAACGATGATTCTTCTCCTCTGATTTGGACCCTCGGGCTCTAAGTAACTAAGGCAAGCAGCCTTAGCTGGAAATATTTCTTTATAGCTCTTCAGAAACAATTTTATAAGTTGCCTGTTCTTGTTGCAAAATCTAATCCTTTCTGTTTCCACACATCCGTCTGAAGCGATCAATCCGAGAAGATACGCTAACTTTTCATCGAGAAACCCAGGTTTAAGACGAATCTTTCCGGCGGCGCCTTGATACGTAAGCGTCCTGATTTTTCTTCTAACCTCGGCCCAATCGAAACCCGTGGCTTCACAAGCCTTTTTCAGCTGGCTTAATGAGAGGAAGCATTCAGTTTTTTGCAGAATGTCGTATGGAATGTTCAGCTGCAAGGAAGCATTTCGCAACGTGGTAAACTTCGCCTTTAACTTATTACGGATTATTTTATTAAGGTCTTTGTCAGCAACCTTAATGGAATCGTCAGGAAGCAGATCGATAATCCATTCCCTTGAGGGCCTTTTAACGTTAAGTTTTCTTGGCGAGTAGAGCCTATCACCCGCTTTGAGTTGCTTACACTCAGTCCAGACAGGGCCTTCCGGAGAATCTACTAATATTTTATGTTCCGGCGTGAAGCGCAATTTTGCTCCAGTACTGGTTTCAACTTCAACAAGCGTTTTGGGGGACGAAAGTTTTTGAGCTGAAATTATTTTACCATGCTTCACGGAATAAGAGTTGAAAGAGAATGTTGAAAGCCCACCTACACGAGCCCTGTTTACATCTGAGAGCTTATCGGCTAATTCTCCTAAGGTAGCGATCGTCCCATCGTCAAGAAAAATCTCCGTGTCTCCAGGCATGCATATGGAGCAATCTAAAGTCGGAAACGTTTTGTCAAGCTGAGCCATCACTCCCCCTATGCTCGGCTCCTTTTCAACAATGTAGACACGGTAGCCTGCGTCAGCAATGTCTAGAGCACACCTGACGCCCGCTATGCCTCCTCCTATGACGAGCGCCTCCCTCGTAATCTTCAAACCCTCCACGCCGGGGGGCTGAGAAACGCGCAGGGCCTTCTGGACACCTCCTTTCACCAGGCGGATTGCCTTTAAAGTAGCCTCCTCCCTGCTTCCACAAGCCCAGGCGCACTGCTCCCTTATGTTGACGAACTCCACTAGACTAGGCTTTCCGAAAGCGGCTTCGAGAAGCCTGCTTGAACACGCTGCGACAACAATCCTACCATCATCCTTCAAGCCAAGGCTTTCACAAGCGTTTTTCTCGCATAGGCTATCGGCGATTAAAACCCTCCTCACGAGGGGGCTGCTGGAAAACACGCTTCTAAGCCTGTCGAAATCAATTTTCTCCAGCAGGGTTGAGCAGCAGGTGCAAAGCACGACTGTCACACGCCTCAACGCTTAACCATCCTCCTGAGCAGGGCCTCCGGGAAGCCTGCCTGCACCGGGTCTAAGCCGAGTGAGAAGGCTGAAAGCTGAGCAAGGTGTAGAACGGGAATATTGCTAACAGGGCTTAGGCGAAGCATGCAGTGCGAGCATGTTGCGACAATGCAGTCGGCCCCAGCCTTCTCCGCCGAGCCCGCCTTCACCCTAGCCATCTCTCTGCCAATATTCTCATCCGACAGGAACCCGCCGCAGCAGTCGAGCTCACGCTCATAGGATACGGGGAGAAACCCAAGCATCTCGAGAACACTCTTAACAATCTTAGGATCCTCAGGATTATCCAAGCCCCTGCCTGAGGGCCTTAGAAAACGACAGCTGTGCTGGACAGCACACCTTAAACCCGTGAAGCCGAGCCGCGGCTTTACCTCCCTCAGCCTCTCCAGCAGCAACGCTTGGAAAGGCTTCACCTCAGGAGGCTTCACACCATTCCTACTGGCTAAAACCCTGAAGGCATCGCTCAGGCTTGCGAAACAGTCGTCGCAAGCCGTGACAACCGTGTTTTTGAAAAGCCTCATGTTTCTCTCGTTAAGCCTGAGCCAAGCCTCCCTGCTCAGGGAGAAAAACCAGGAGGGGGCGCAGCAGGATGCCTCCGTCTTCTCCTCGAACGAGACGCCAAGCCTGTTGAGAGTCTCCTTAACAGCCTTCTCAACCTCAGGGTGAACAGTCCTTATAACGCAGCCCGGGTATAGGGCTAGGCTCATTTGAAACCAGCCTCCGAGAGGATCCTCCTCACTTCTCTTAAACCCTCCGTGCTCAGCCCCGCCTCAGGCAGCCCCAGGAGCCTCCTTTTCTCACTGGACTCTAGGGTGGGTGGGAAGGCTAAACCGGTTTCCTTAACCTGCTCAACCATCTTAAGGACGCCCGCGGGAGCCGTGCCCCCGTTTTCATAAAGGACTGCTCTCAAAACCAGGATTATGCTTAAAGGGTCAACACCCTGGGGGCATCTTTCAGAGCAGAGGGAGCAGGTTGAGCAGAGCCACGGGTCCTGGTTCGGAATCCTGCTGAACCTGGCTAAGGAGCCGACTATCCTGCGCGGGTTGAAACCCTCCTGGATGGAGTTCACGGGGCAGGCGGAGGTGCATGAGCCGCACTGCACGCATTTAAGAGGGTTCCCCGCTCCCTTCTCCCTTAGCTTTTCAATCAAGCCTCAGTTTACCCTTTCCTAACCCGGTTCAAACCTGTTTTTAAGATTTTTGAGAAGCATCTTGAAACCGTTCCACGGTAGACTCGTCTTCCCGAAAAACACTGGTTGAAAACATTCCGGCTCAATACGGCGCGTCGAATATGGTTGCCGCAATATGCCTGACACCGCCTTCGCAGTCAACAGTGTCACCTGCCTTGTTAAAATAGCATACGGCCAGAACCCTCCCATCCGGGAGAAGCACGGTGCGTGGATAACCCAGGTCAGGACTGCCCCCGTCGTCGCGCAGAACTATCTCCCTCCCCCATGTCTCCCCACCGTCGCCGCTGATCCTGGCACGCACCCCGTAGGGCGGAACCCTGTAGCCGTACGTGCAAAGAAGCCTTCCGTCTTTAAGCGTGAGGAGCGCCGCCGGAGCACCCCAGTCGTTAACCCTCGATTGGAAACGCCAGGTTAACCCCCCGTCCTCGGAAACATATGTTTCAGTCCAGTGAAGCCTCCAGTCAGGCCATACTGCTCTAAGGGCAGCGACAATCCTGCCGTCCGGGAGAACAGCTGGGTGTGGACATATCTTAGGAGCGTAAGAATCCTCCGGCGTAACATAGCTTAGGAAACGCCAGCTGACAGCGCCGTCCGTGCTCGCCAAAACCATCGGCCTCCCCTCGGGAAAACCTCCTCCACGCGCAGCCTCGTCGAAACGCTTTCCCTGGACAAACCATAGCAAGACACCGTCTGAGCGAACAACGTATGAGGGCCGGGCTTGAATAGTTTCAAACACGGGGTCGAAGAGCAGGTGTGGACCCTCCCATGAATAACCCTTGTCACGCGTTAGAAAGTATGCTGTCGGGCCAGTCTCGTTTCCAAGAGGGGTTTCAACAGCTAAAGCTGAACCCGGCTTCGAGAAGTCCACCGGCCTCGGCTTAGGCAGGGGACTATCAGCCGGAGGATAGTGAAGAACCTTCGCGCGCAGCTCAGCCTTGCTCTCCACGACCACCCTAAGGCCTTCAACAGGCCAGGTGCAGCCACCATCCTTTGAACGAAGCGTGACAAGCTGGCCGGCTCCCAGCTGAACCCTACTGTGCTCAACATCCCTGGGGGACACGTATGTGCACTTGTTACGGTTGAAGCCTACGAGTATCTCGCCCTCTCCGAAGCTCCATAGGCCCCCGTTGAAAGGCCACCCGGCATACTCGTCGCCCCTATGGTAGACAGTCACGTGTTCAGCATCCTCCAGCCTAACCAGGTTCCTACGGCTAGCCATTCACCGCCCCTCCGAGCAGCCTCAGAACAGGCGGTCGGCAGGTATTAAGCTTACGCGAGTAGCTGGGAAACACACGGTCTTAGAAGAGAAAACCGGGTGGAAACAGCTTTCCTCCGCGACTCATTGGAAGCTAATACTCGGCGACCAGCCATACCGTGGAACCCTTGCCCACAGTTACCCTAAGCGTGCCAAGCGGGTCCTCCAGGGTTCTCCAAGAACCCCTAACCACTCTGAAAACCTCTTCTACAAAATTCCCCTCCAAATGCTCCTTCATGCTAACCGCCTGCTGAACCCTAACCGTCAGTGTTCTCCTAGACGGGCATGATACTCCAAGCATCACCTTCCTAGCCCCCAGGAGATCGTAGAAAGGAGGATTCCTAGTAGTCTTACCGTCGAAAACCAGCTTGTCGAACATCCTCCCGTAGACCCTGGTGTCGAAAATATTGAAGCCCGGCTCCCACACCCATATCTCATGCCTCCACTGCCTGCTGTAGTCTAAAACTGGAAACGGGGGCGCGTGGGACATGAAGAAGCTGAAAAGAACCTTAGGCTTACCATCCGGGCCTGTGGCGAAAGAAGGATGGCCGAAGTTGCTGTAGCCATCGTTGAAATGCACCGGCAGGCTTGCGCTCAAGCCCCTGACGTTTGGAGCCAGGTAGTTTCCGCACATAGCTATCCGCGACCTCCAGTTCTGCCTGTCGGTGAAATACTCCACTAAGACTCCGAACCTGTCGTTAGTCCTGAAAGCGTCTATAACATCGTTAGAACCCTCCCAGTTGGAGAAAACTGTTTCCTCACCAAGCTCCAGCGAGCTCAAGTCGTCAACACGCTTCACAAGCCTCCAGAGAACCCTGTCACCCTTCGGGTAGAATATCGCCGCATTAGGGTTCTGCTCGCTATAGTTTCCCATCAGGCTTAGGACACCTGCTCCAGAATCCTGCATCCCGTCGAGCAGCTTCCTTGAACCAAGCTCCCTCAAGCCTTTGTCGAAACACCTGATGAGCAGTGGGCCGCCTTCAGTCGTTAAAACGATGAAACCGTCCCTCCAAGGATCGTAAATCGCGTTGACAGCATCCCTCGTAGGCGGCGATGACAGTATCCTCCTGACCCTGCTAACCGTCATATCCTTTTCAACCTCAGCGAAAAAGACTTCTCTAGAGTTAGCGTTCCTCCAGCCGGTGAAGAAGAGAAGCCAGCCCCCAGTCTCAGGGTCGTAAACCATCCTCGGAGTCCCAACGCCGCCAGCAATATCCGGAACGCTATCCCTCCATCGGGAGGGGATTATCCAAGGGTAGATTCTTCCAGCCATTGTAATGCTTAAGGCTTGAAACTATATAAAAATAACGCGCGGCGGAGAAAAACGGGGAAAGCCTTAAGGTTAATATATCTAGAGAAGCTCCGCCACAATCATGGGGCCTGGTCCACTGGCGATAAGGCTCGTCAACAAGATTTTTTCCGAGGAAAGGATTGTAGCTGGACTCATGTCTGGAACAAGTGCTGACGGCGTTGACATAGCGGTCGTAAAGATAAGGGGCTTCGGAAGAGATATTAAGTATCAGGTTCTACACACGGATACTGTTCCATACCCCGGCGAGTTAAGGAGGCGCATACTGGATTCTGTTGAACAAGGCTCCGTCAGAGACATATGCCTCTTGAACTACCTTGTTTCTGAAGCATTCTCCGACGCGTTGAAGAACTCTCTAGAGGCTTCGAGTATTTCCCTGAATGATATTGACCTAGTCGGGTCGCACGGTCAGACGCTGCATCATTTTCCAGAATACGTTTCCGTAGGAGGCTTTTCAAGCAGGTGTTCCCTACAACTCGGCTCTGTTCAAGTTATAGCTGAGAGAACAGGCGTGACGACAGTGGGGAACTTCAGGGTGAGGGATATCGCGGCCGGGGGGCAGGGGGCTCCGATAATAGCTTACGTCGACTATTCTCTACTCTCAGACCCGGAGAAGGGGAGGCTCGTGCAGAACATAGGAGGCATAGCCAACGTAACCGTGCTCCCCGCAGACCCTGTAATCGGAGACGTATATGCTTTCGACACTGGCCCTGGAAACAGCCTGATAGACTTTGCAGTAGCAATGCTGTACCCGGGTTTAACTCATGATCCTGAGGGCGAAATCGCTTCCAAAGGTTCCTGCGACGAGGATGTTTTGAAAGAGCTCATGGCCCACGAATACGTAGCTAAGCCCCCTCCGAAAACCACTGGGAGAGAAGTCTTCAGCAGGTCTCTTGCAAGAAGGATTGTTGAGAAAGGGCTTGGAAAAGGGGTTTCTAAAGAGGATATTGTCGCCACTTTGACGATGTTCACTGTTAAAACCATTGTTAAAAACTATGATCTCTTCATACTGCCAAGGGTTAGGGTTGAGGAGGTTATCGTCGGGGGAGGAGGCGCTAGGAACAGGACCCTCATGAAGCATCTTGAAGAGGAATTAGGGGAAAGAGGCCTGAGGCTGCTTAGACACGAGGATGTGGGAATCGACTCAAAGATTAAGGAGGCCCTCGGCATGGCTGTGCTGGCGCATGCCACTCTGAGCGGCATCCCCAATAATATACCTGGGGCCACGGGGGCTGGGAGGAGCGTCGTCATGGGGGAGATAGCACTATAGGGAGGACACTAGCAGGTTGTGGAAAACAGGTCTAAACCTCATTATCTTAGTGTTCTCCCTGCTTGGGTGAACCCTGTTGCTTAAAAGGACTGCGACAACCCTCTGCCCAGCATCTATGCATATCGAGGTGCCTGTGAAACCCGTGTGGCAGAAAGCATTCCCATCCGTAAACAGGTCTCCGAAAGCCTGTGAAACCGTCTTCCTGTAGACCTGCCACCCCAGCCCGTAGCAGTACTCGCCATCAGCCCAGGGCCTAAGCATCGTCACCGCGGTAGCCTTTTTAACGAGACGGTCACTACTACCCAAATACGCCTGCAGCATCTCGTTCCCTATTAACGCTACCTCCCTTGCTGTTGAAAACAATCCCGCGTGTCCCGACAGGCCTTCCAGCGCCCTTGCATTCTCATCGTGAACAACTCCCCTCAGGGGGAAACCAGTTCCAGGGTCGATCTCCGTCGACGCAACTTGGCTTTCGGCGAAACCATGGTTCAAAGGATTGTAAACAGTCTTCCTCAAGCCCAGTGGTCTTGCAACAAGCTTCTCGAAAAGGCTGTCAATCCTTTCACCAGTAATGCTTTCCACCAGCGCGGTGAGAACAATGTAGCCGATGTCGCTGTAGATAACCCTTGACCCAGGTGGAAAACTGACGAAGCACCTCGCAGCCTCCTCAAATAGCTCAACCCTGCTTTTCCCCCCAAGCTTGTAAAGCGGCGCCCAAGCTGGGAGACCGGCTGAATGGGAGAGCAGCATCCATATTTCAGCCCTGCTTTTAAACTCATCCTGCCCCGCGTTAGTCTTAGAATACTCGGGCAATACTTCTGAAACCTTCTGCTTCAAATGCAGGAGACCCTCCTCCAGAAGCCTGGCGACGATGATAGATGTTGCTAGAGGCTTAGTGAGGGAGGCAAGATCGTAAAGCGTCTCAACGGATGTTTCTCTCCTCTCCGGAGTCACTTCAGCGTATCCGAAAGCCTCCTCGTAGACAAGCTCATCATTCAGATAAACAGCTATTGAAGCCCCTGGGAAAACGTCTTCAACAGCATTATTGAGAGCAGCCCTTAGACCGTCGAAGCCCATGGAACACTCCTGGGTTTAACAGGCACTACTTCCTTATATATTTGTGGCTAGAGGTTCAGGCTGCAACAGTCGTTTAAGACTGAAAGACCTGATGGGGACTGGGTTGAGCGTAGGCTTCACGAGACTACGTGAACTGATAAAGCGTGGAAGAAAGAGAAAAAATCCGGGGGAACCACTAGTTGACAGTGAACCTGCCTGTGAGCCTGATGTCTCTCGACGAGGCGCCTACCCTTACCTCGTACTCTCCCTTCTCGACAACCCATTCTCCACCGTCGAAGCTTGCGAGCGAGCTGAAGTCGAGCTCAACCGTAATCCTCTCCTTCTCGCCAGGGTTTAAAAGCCTCGTCTTATGGAACTCCTTAAGCTCCTGGAAAGGCTTGTCCACCCTACCCTTCGGCGCCCTGATATAGATCTGGGCAACCTCTTTCCCCGGGAGGCCTCCAGTGTTCTCAACCTCGAAGGAAACAGTCACCCTATTGTTAACCGTCTCAACCCTCAGACTACTGTATTCGAAGCTCGTGTAGGACATGCCGAAGCCGAACTCGTAGGCAGGCTCAACACCGAAAGTGTCGTAATACCTGTAGCCAACGTATATCCCCTCGTCGTACACGACTCTCTGCGGGTTTTCTCTCGGCTCCCCTGCGAAGCTCCAGGAGGGAACGTCAGAATAGTCCACGGGGAAGGTTGTTGGAAGCCTACCCGACGGGTTTCTCTCCCCGGAAACAATGTCGGCAACTATCCTCCCTGTTTCCTGGCCGGCTTGCCACGCTAACAGGATCCCGTCAACCATGCTCCTCCAGCTGGCGACCTCTATCGGAGAGCCTATGTTCAACACGGCTACAACCTTCTTACCATGCTGGTGAAAGGCTTTAGAAACCCTCTCCACCAGGGTTCTCTCGTCATCGCTCAAGTAGAAGTCTCCCTTCTCAGGCTTCCTATCGTAGCCCTCACCCGATATCCTGCTTATCACGATGACCGCGACATCGTTTCCCTCCGCAAACCTGCCTATCTCCTCCTCGCTCAGAAAGTCCTGGGGAACCGGTTTAAAGACTTCTCCGAACATTGTTTTCTCTATCCTGTATTCAGCCCTACTCCTGACCTCAGCCAAGTATCTCGCATGGGCCTCTGCAAGCTCCTCGTCTATACTCAGGCGTCTCTCCCTCATCCCGTCGAGAATAGATATTACGTACCTCGGGTGAGTATCGCCGCTTCCAGTACCGCCCTTTATAGTCTCTATCTGGCCTGTTCCGAAGAGAGCTATTCTAGCATCCTTTCCCACGGGCAACACCCCATCGTTCTTAAGAAGGACAACGCCCTCCACGCCGGCCTCATAGGCGACCCTGGCGTGAGCGTCGAGATCAGGCTTGTTAGAATACGCGTACCCTTTGAAGGAGGGAGAGTTGACTAGAACCCTCAGAATGTTCTTCACATTCCTTATGAGGGTTTCCTCGTCAAGCCTTCCTTCTCTAACAGCATTAATTATCGCCTCCACCTCGTCCTTCCTACTGGGGTCGACCTGATGCGCCTTCCCAGGCATTATCATATCGTTGCC
>CAZWPT010000054.1:0-45368 GCA_964635675.1 uncultured Nitrososphaerota archaeon
CAGAATTCTGAAATCCGAGACGCCTATGCTGGATAATTTCATCGGAATGACTTTCGGGTCAGACCTGCAGGAGAGAATAAAGTGGTTTAGAAATGTTTTGAAGGACGTAAAGCCGGGAACCTTAACTCAGATAATAGTTCATCTAGGCCTGCCAGACGAGGAAATGAAGGCGATAATACCGGGCCAAGGCGTTACGAGCCATATAGATAGGTATCTGGATTACCAACTGGTTACCTCTAGAGAAGCCAGGGAAATCGTTGAAACACTTGGTTTCACCCTTGTAGGCTGGAAGGACTTGAAAGAAGGGGGTCACTGAAATGGCGTCGACCCAACCGTACAGGATACCGCGCGGAGCCTGGTACGCTGTCTTCGTATTCTTCCTGTTCATGCTGCTCCATAATACAGATAAGTTCCTGATTTCACCGCTCTTTCCATCAATAATAGAGGAATTCACTCTCGCATATATCCAGGTCGGTGTCATACAGACAGGCACCGCAGTAGTTGCCGTTATTTTCATGCCCCTTTGGGGCTATCTTTTCGATAAATATGCTAGACCTCTCTTAGCCGCTATCGCCAGCACCGTTTGGGGAGTAACAACCGTATTCTCAACTTTCTCCAGAAGCTACATTGAGTTAGCCTTTACTAGAGCATTGACCGGGATAGATAACGAGTCGACCAGCGGGATAGTCGCGTTCATCAGCGACCATTTTCCACCTGAGAAAAGGTCTACGGCTTTCGGCGTGTTGAACACTTCGGCCGCGGTTGGAGCGCTGATAGGCACTCTTATCGGTACAACCATGGGGAAAACCTTAGGATGGCGCTCTGCCTTCCTAATAACAGGGGTACCTGGCATACTCTTGGCGATCCTGATAGTAACCACGCTAAGGGACAAGCCGAGGGGGTCTACTGAGCCTGAGCTACTTGCTGTTAAGGACAAGCTGAAGGATACTTTCAGGAAGGAGTCGTTGATCCGGGTGTTAAAGAGAAAATCAGTGCTCTTCCTGTTCACGCAGGGATTCTTCGGCGTCTTCCCGTGGCAAATAATCACTTCTTGGCTCTTCATCTACATGACTTATGAGAGAGGTTTCGACCCGGATTCTCAGCTGCTCATAATGCTGGTTGCGATCATAGCCATGGTTGCTGGAAACGTTGTCGCCGGGGTAGCTAGCGACTGGGCATATAGAAGGAGCCTGAGGGGAAGGGCGATTTTCGCCGGGATCTCGGTGGCCATTGGCCTTGTTTTCTTCGACCTAACGCTTTTGACCAGGGGGGGAGTGGAGCTATTCGCCATGTACGGAGCGTTAACAGGCTTCTTCATCCCAATGGCCGGCCCGGCAGTATCCGCATCTCTCCAGGACATCGCTCTGCCCGAGGTCAGGAGCACCATTCAATCAGTGGCGATACTCGTCGAGAACTCGGGCTCAGCTTTTGCGCCATTGATCATAGGCTACCTGGCAGACATAATGGGGTTGGAATGGGGGATGGTTGTTATAATAACCATAACCTGGACGATATGCGCCGTGGTTCTGACCTCTGCCTCATTAACCCTTCCGAAGGATATAATGTGGAAGCGCGCGGAACTGGCTGAAAGAGCTAAGAAACTGGTTTCATAAGGAGCTACAATAAGAAGGATTAGGAAGCCTAAAAATATTTATGCTGTGGGTCGAAGCATCGCCGCCATGCAGAGGTTCGAGTTCGCAAGAGAGGATATCGTCAGAGACTTGACGAAAATCGGGATGGGGAGAGGGGATGTGGTTCTTGTCCACAGTTCTTTAAGCAGCATCGGATACGTGCCTGGCGGCGCGGAAACACTGGTAGATGCTCTGCTTGAAAGCGTTGGGGAAGAGGGCACGATAGTTGTTCCAACCATAACTGGCC
Source organism: uncultured Nitrososphaerota archaeon (assembly GCA_964635675.1). Classification (GTDB taxonomy): domain Archaea; phylum Thermoproteota; class EX4484-205; order EX4484-205; family JAAOZP01; genus JAAOZP01. Next base: position 1,879 of record CAZWPT010000054.1, read on the forward strand.
AAATATTTGATTCCCCGGACACTCCTCCGAGTTTCTTCAAAGACAAGCCTTGCTGGACTGGAGCGGTTCCGGAAGCCTTTAGAAAAAGGAAAGAAGCATATAGAAGCAGACACCCGACTCATTCTGTTGCAGCCATTGGAAAAATGGCTAAGAAAATAACAGAGGGGCATGAGGAGGCTGAGGCTCCGTGTGGCAAAGGAACTCCATACCTGAAAATACCTGAACTCGGCGGGAAGATACTGTTTATCGGAGCATCGTTAGAAAGCAATACGAGCTTCCACTCTGTAGAGGAGCTAGCTAGGCTCTACTATCATTTGCAGCCCGAGCCGTCACGTTGCAGGATCGAGATGGATGGGGATGTTGTTGAAAAAAGGTATTTTCTACACGCCTACGGGACTCCCAGGGCCTTCGACGAGAAGGAGGAGGAGCTTTTGAAGCATGGAATAGCAAGAATCAGCTACATCGGTAGGGCGAGAAGCATTCTGATTGACGCTGAGAAAATGGTTGAGTTCACTCTGGAGAAAATCGAGGAGGACAGGCTGTACTTGGTTAGGAAGGACTGTGTTGACTTATGGAGTGTTTCCTCAAGCATCAGCCTGATTCAGGAGAACAAGTTCAACTCGATAAGAATAAGCCTCTACGTGCCGAGAACGGCTAGTGTAAAGTTTTCCGGAAACTACATTGCTGTTAGGGGTGTGAGGATGGGGCTTTTCGGCTTAAACCTTACTGAGGGCTTTTTGGAGACCCGGTTGAAAACTTTGAATGAACTGGAGCTCCAGGGAGGCTACAATTACTGGATGAGGTTTAAGAAGGCGGAGCAGGGTATCAGGATAGAAGTGCTTGATTTTAAAGAGTCCGCCTCAATTTTCAACCTTTAGTCAAACCAGTTTGGTTTTCCAAGAGAAGGTTTATTAGTTTAACAGGCCTGAACCAGGCTGATGCTGGTTAAAAACGCTAGGATAGTCAACCCCTGGGGTGAATCTTTCGGAGACGTACTGATCGACCGTGGTAAGATAAGGAGGGTAGGCGAGATCCACGGTTACACTGAGGGCGAGAGTATTGATTTAGAGGGAGACTTTTTACTTCCAGGCTTCATAGATGTTCACATACAGGGAGCGGGGGGAGCCGACATCCTTGACGAAGACGAGGAGGCAATTAGAATCATATCTGAAGTATGCGCCAGGTGCGGGGTTACCGGCTTTCTCGCAACGACTGTTTACAAGCCTGGGCTGGAGAACAGGCATTTGGAGAAAGCGTTGAAAGGGGCTTCTAAGGGCCTAAAGGGGGCGAGGTTTCTGGGATTCCATTTAGAGGGCCCGTTCATCTCAAGGGAGAGAAGAGGAATGATTCAGGAATCCTCTGTCTGCAAACCCTCTGTGAAAGTCCTGGCGGAAATAATTGGTAAGTGTAAGGGTTGGCTTAGGATGATGACTGTGGCTCCTGAGCTCGAGGGCTCTGATGAAGTAATAAGGCTTCTGGTTGAAAACAATGCTATAGTTTCCTTCGGGCATTCTTCAGCAGACTATGAGCAGACCCTGAAGGCTATAAGAATGGGAGTTAAGCATGTTACCCATTTCTTCAACACTATGCCGCCTATTCACCATAGGGCTCCTGGCCCTGTGCTAGCCATATTTGAATCTAAGGATGTGACGGTGCAGATAATATCCGACGGTGTTCATATCCACCCGTCCATGGTGAGGTTCGCGACGAAGGTTTTGGGTGAAGACAGAATCATACTGATAACAGACGGTGTTAGGTCGACTGGTTTACCTGACGGCAAGTATGCTTACAACGGTGTTGAATTCACATCCTTAGAGGGGGCTGCAAGGTATTTAGACGGCACGTTGATCGGAACATCCGTAGGCATGAACGAGCTGGCTAAGCGTTTTGCAAGGTTTACGGGCATGCCCTTAAGCACTGTCGCCAAGGTAGCCTCGTATAACCCTGCTAAACTGCTCAGTATTGAAGAGTATAAGGGAAGCATAGAGGAGGGGAAGGATGCGGACATGGTTGCAATGAGGGAGGATTTCAGTGTTAGAACGACTTTCATAGGGGGTATTCCATTCGAAACATAGCTGCACGTTAGAGGCATCTGTCTTGAAGAAACCATGGATAGGCGAGTGATCATGTTCTTGCTGGAAAAACGACTACATGCTTAATGTTTCTCGCCCGTCAACTCCTAGACCTCTAGCACCGTGGAAGGGTTTAGAATATTATTCGGGTCGAAAAGCCTCTTTATCCCTTTCATAAGCTCGATGCTTTTCGGATGCGTGAACTTGTAAAGCTCGTTCACCCGTATTTTTCCAACACCGTGTTCTCCAGTAATGGTTCCTCCAAGCCTCATCGTAGCCTCATATATCTCTCTTTTCACAGCCTCATAGTTATCCGCATCCTTCCTCATTATGTGTGAATGAACATTTCCGTCTGCAGCATGCCCGTATACAGGAATGTATGCGTTGTATCTCTCAGCAATACTGTCAATAGCGTCCGCCAGCCTTCCGACTGCGGAGGGCGGCACCGTGGTGTCGAGAATATCCATAGAGTCTCTTTTAAGAGCAGTGTAAATATTGCTCCTTATCCTCAGAATGGATTCCTGCTCGTCTCTTCTCTCCGCAACCAATGGTTCAAGCCCCTTGTTCTCAACGCATATCTGGGAAAGCTTTTCAGCCTCCGAGTACACAATGTTTTCCTCACCAGCCAGTATCGCTATCAGGAAAACCTCACCTTCGAAAACCCATTTCTCACCCAAATGTTCAGCAGAACGCCCCATCAATTCTTTCTCAACATACTCTAGCGCGAGAGGAGTTATTCCGGAGCGCAGTATTTTTGGAACAGCATTCAACGCGTCATGCCTCGAGTTGAAGGGAAGCAGAAGGGTGAAAGAATACGGAGCCTTAGGGTTAAGCCTTAAAACAACCTTAGTTATTATCCCAAGAGTCCCCTCGCTGCCTATGATTAGGTGCATCAGATTGTACCCCATGTTGTCCTTCAGAAGCTTCCCGCCGAACCCTATAACCTCCCCAGTCGGAAGAACGACTTCCAAGCCCTTAACGAAGTTCCTCATAACGCCGTGCTTAACCGCCCTTGCTCCGCCCGCGTTGCAGGCTACGAGGCCTCCGATCTGCGCGCCCTCGTCGCCAGGATGCGGTGGGAAAGAGAGGCCTGCCTCTTCAGCAGCCTTGAGAAGCCCTCCCAGCGTCGCCCCAGCTTCTGCAACAGCCATCAGGTTCTCCAAGTCCACTTCAATCCGATTCATCCTCTCCAACGAAAGGATTATTCCGCTTCTAGTAGGCACAGCCCCTCCGACTAGGCCTGTCCCCCCTCCCCTAGGATAGACCGGGATCCTTTTCTCGTTAGCCAGCTTCAGGATCCTTGAGACCTCCGTGCCGCTCCCCGGCTTCACCAGCACGCAGTCAAACACGGCGGGTGGCCTCACCGGTATGCATGTTTCATCGAACAAATAGCTCTCCATCTTATCCCTGCCAGCAACTACCGCCTCCCTGCCGACGATCTCCTCCAGCTGCCTCACTAAATCCTCCATCAACCCATAATCGTCCTCCTGGCTTTTATTTCTTTTATCATAAGGGGCACAACATGATAGAGGTCTCCGACAATACCGTAGTCAGCAACCCTGAATATCGGCGCTGAAGGATCGCTGTTGATAGCGACGATGGTTTCAGCATCCTTCATCCCGAACAAGTGTTGCGGAGACCCTGAGATCCCGCACGCCAAGTATAGCTTCGGCTTAACAATGCTTCCGCTATACCCCACCTGATGCTCCTTCCTTATCCAGCCGTCGTCCACGGGTGGCCTGCTTGAGCCAACCACCCCGCCAAGAAGGCTGGCAAGCTCCTCCAGCAGTCTGAATCCTTCCGCTGACCCAAGCCCCCTGCCGCCTGCAACTATGATTTCAGCATCCGCTATGTTAAGCTTCTTAGGGACTGCTTCGCCAACGAGCCTAATGCCCGCGCGGGGAGGTGCCTCAGCCTTTTTTTCAACAATCAGACCGCTTCTACTCTCATCCTTCCCCCTTGCTTTAACAACCCTGTACCGCACAGTAGACATCACGGGTCTAGTCTTGGTCTTAATGTGCGCAAGAATGTTGCCCACGAATGCTGGTCGAATCTGGATCAGCTCACCGTTCTCGTCGATCCTTAAATCTATGCAGTCCGCGGTTAAACCGGTTTTAAGCGCCGCCGCAACCCTTGGGCCCAGAGACCTTCCGAAGCAGGTTGCCCCCATCAGGATGACGTCAGGCTTCTCCTCTTTACAAAGCCTTACAAGGTTGTGCGCGTAAGCCATCGTGTTCAAACCGGAAAACACGGGGTCGTTGAATAGGAAAACCTTGTCTGCACCGTAATGTATTAGCTCCGAAGCCCTAGTCTTATCAAAGCTACAGCCGAAAACCACGCTGTAAAGCTCCCCACCCGTTTGCTCAACTATCTCCCTACCCTTTCCGAGAAGCTCGAAAGTAACCGGGTGCACTGCCTCCCCCTTAAGCTCCGCTACGACAAGCACCTTTCTATCAAGGCCTTTCCCACTCATTTTCAAATCAACCCTTTTGACTCTAAGAGGCGAATAAGCTCGCCCAGCCCGTCTTCAACATTCCTGTAAACCCTGCCCTGTCTAGTCTTCTCCTTCTGAACAACCACCTTCTGAACCCAAGTTGGAGAGCCAGCGTAACCAGCCTTATCCAGTTCGAGAAAACCAGCCAAGTCCTCTGCACGCCATATTTTAACCTCGCTCTTCATGGCTTTCATCTTGCTTTTCAAAGTAGGCAGCCTCGGCTTGTTTACATCCCTGGTTACGCTGATTAAAACAGGGTAGCCGGATTCAAGCGTGTAGGAAGCATCCTCCGTCTCAGATACGACGATAATAGATTTTTCAGAAACGTTAACAATCCTTGAAGCATAGTAGACATGGGGGATTTCAAGAAGCTCAGCAACCTCAGCGCCAACCTGCCCCGTGTCGCCGTCGACAGTCTTTTCCCCGCAGAGAATAATATCGTAGGAGCCGATCTTCCTGACAGCGGCCGCGAGCGTGTGAGAAGTCGCCAACGTATCGGCTCCTGCGAACCTCCTGTCCTCGAGAAGGATCGCGTCGTCAACACCCCTGGCTATAGCGTCCCTCAGGGAGCTTACAGCCTGCATGGGGCCCATGCTTAAAGCAGTGATGAAGCCCCCCACCTTCTCCTTAATCTGCACAGCCGCCTCTATAGCGTTCAGGTCAAACGGGTTTATCTCTGCCGGCGCTGAACTCCTGTCTATTCTCCCTGTTTCCACGTCGAACCTAACCTTCTCGATATCCGGAACCTGCTTTACGAGAACAATTATGTTCAGCAACTGTTTTTTACCGGACGGAGGCTTTTAAAGAGGCTTTTAAACCTTCGTTCGAATCCACCATGACCCTTAGTACGGCAGAAGAATCGTTTAAAAAAGGAACGCGGTTTCCTTCTAAAAGTTTTTCTCGTAAATAAATATTTCCGCCTTATCCATTCCGAACGGTTTTAAAACGTACTCATCCGTCCAATGCCTCTCGTCCTCAAAAGTCTCCGGCCCTATGTAAAGGGGGTCTCCCCCCGCGTAGTGCAGCGGTCCGAAAGCATTTCTCAACGTCCCAACAATCCTCACCTTAAGCTCGTTACTCCCCCTCCTTACGAGCCTAGTCACATCCAGCGTGAAAGGATGCGTGAAGACCTTGCCAGCCTCCTGCCCGTTTAGATAGACTACGGCGAGCGAAGCCCTTAATCCATCCAGCCTCAGGATAAACGTCTTACCGCCAGGGTCTTCATCGTATTGAAACTCTTTGCTCAACTCGAACGAGCCGACGTAAAACGGGTAGCCCTTTTTAGTCAGGTCACCGGTTTCAACCGGGACATGCTCTTCAACAACCACCGGGTTTTTCCCCGGGGGGAGCTCAACCCCGAATTCTCCGATTAGGAAAATGTTCTCCATCTCAGGCTCGATCCCGACTAGCCCTTCAAGCTCAACCTCGTTCCTACCCTCGCTTAAATACTCCGTCACGCTCATCACCCGCAGGCAGTCGTCAATCCAGTGTCCTTCATCCTTCCATTGAGCATCTCTCCCGTTTATCCTCATCTTGAACAGGTGCGGCGTCTCCATGGCCAGCATAATCCTTTTTCCAAGGGGAGTGGTTTTCAGCTCGAAATCAAACTTTAAAGTAAACCTTGCTCCAAAACCTTCTGCAACAATCTGTTTTCTAGCCTTGCAAAGAGGCATTTTTTCACTCCACTCGCCACCCGTCCTGTATCTACAGTAGTCTAAAACCAGAACGTTAGGGTCAACCCGCCTAATATTCCAGTCTGCAGACAAGTGTATTTCCGAGGTTTTTCCAGGCGGGTTGGATACGCTCTTCGGCTTCCCCGGGGAGAAAACAAGTAGGAGCGAGGAAACCGGTTCAAAAACATGCTCCAGATACGTCCAGCCGTTCTCCAAATAGCCTTCAAGCTCCGATATTGAGCCGTCAAGCGTATCCAAAAGTTTAATGCTGAAAGAACCGGGTAGCCCTATTCTAGCGTTCACAGCCTTATCCCTGCTCACGTTAAAAACGAATAGAACCATATCGCCAGCATCGTCCCTCCTCAAATGGTATAGGAGATTACCCTCCTCGTCACCATCTATTTTCAAAGTTTTACGGTTGATCAAAACGTTGCTCAAAGACCCCTCGCTATAATCCTCTTTAACAGTGCTTCTATTTATGAGGTCAGCTAGCTCCATACTCGGCTTCCCGTCAACCAGGCTTGGAAGCGGTTTAACGAACACTAATTCTCCTCCGGAGTCTTTAAACTTTCTTAAAATCTTAACCGTGCTTCCAGCAAGCGTCAAGCAAGGCGGTACAACCACGACATCGTAGGAAGAATAACCAACCTTTAGCCTCGAGCCCTCAACGCTAGCATGTTTCTCCATAAGCATCTCGTCGCCAAGGTCGAAGTCAACGTGCAGTTTCAGAAGAGACATTAGCAGCCCTTTAAGCTGGCCATCCAGAACCTTCACAGTAGAATCGTTCAGCGGAGAATAGCTTGCCCAAGCGCTTCCAATAGAGTGGATAACAAGCACGTTTACGATCCTCCTCCCCCTGGAAAGCACGTAGCAAAGTCTTGAAAAATGATCCTCCAGATGCTCGTTGTAATCCCACCATGGTTGACCCCAGTGGAAGTTCAACCCGTAGTCCCTTTTCCTCCTGCCTCTCATCGAGTAGGGAACCAGGTGGTGGCACATCAGGTTCACACCCATTGTTATAAGCCAGTCGCCAATCCACTTCCTGTCTTCGAAACTAGGGTAGTTACCTGTGCAACCATAGACCTCGCAGAGAACCCTTTCCTTTCCAAGCTGGTTCGCAGCCGATGAAACCTGTTTAGCAGTCAGCAGGCTCCTCCAGACATGCATGCCCAAATGATCTATTCCGGGAACATGCTGATACTCGTAGTGAGGCATGGCCGCGCCTATGCGGATTGTCTGGCCCAGGAGATCATCCTCGCTCAAGTAGTGTCCAGTAAACTCCAGATTGTTCTTTTCACACCACTCGTACACCTGTTTCGAGAAAGACTCTAGGAAAAGCAGGGTAACGGTCCTCCAGAAGTCATACCGCACCTTCATGTAGTCGCCAACATCGAAGAAAAGCTTCGGAAGATGATCTGTTAAATCATACCCGTTGACCTCCCGGAACTTCTCCGGAAGCCTGTCTGTCCAGGGTACTGAGAACGGGGGTATTCTCGGCCCCCTTGGAGGCATTGCTTGCCTCGGAGGCGGCCTGCTGGATGAGAAGTTCGGCTCATCCGTGAAAACCCCTGGAACAGTCTTTCCAACATGCTTCTTAAAACGGTGGACGTAAGGCTTGTAAGCCAGGTTTAAGAATTGCTCGACCGTCTCGTAATCAAGAAGGTCGACGTAGCACGAGCTGTTGTACCAGGCCTCTCCGAGCGGCGCCACGTATTTCAGAAAGGTCAGGTAGAGCCTCGCCGAATCCGCCTTCTCCTCGAAAACCCTCTTAAAATCCCTGGGAACCCCGTTCCCGTCTAAAACGCACTCGAAGCCCGCTATGATGTCCTCCCCTTCATAGGTTCTCGTGTCAACCATCATGACCAGTGCTTTAGCCCTATGCTTAGAGCTTGAGAAAGGGACAAGCCCTCCCGCGAACCCCGAGGGCCACCAGAGCTCGTCGTAAATCCAGATGAACATATCGTTTTCCTCCGCCTCTTCAACGGCAGCTCTGAAAGCATCGAACCATTCGTTGCTCAGGAACGGTGTGACGAGGCCCTCTCTAGCGTGAAAGAACGCGCCACCGTATCCAGCCCTGCCCAGAGACCGAACCTCCTTCCTGACTTTATCCTCAGTTAAAAGATCGTTTATCGACCAGAATGGAGCGCCCTTAAAGATTGAAATGGGTTTTCTAAATTTATTTTCTTCTATCATTTTAGCCTGATGGTTGTTAAAGGAGTTATTTAACTTTTTCAAGAGAAGGAGGGAGTATCCATGAGCAAGCAGAGTTAAGGGAGAGGTGAATCAGGGTTGCCGTTTGAAGATGGAAACGTTTATATCTCGGGAAATTGTTTTTCAAGGCGAAAAGCGTTGAATAAGGTAAGCGTAATATTGGGCTTTTTAACAATCTTAATATGCTCGGCGACACCATGCGTGTTTACGAGGGTAGCTGGTGACGACGTACCCCTGCACACTAGACAGTTTTCACCGACAGGCGACGCTCTAGTTGCAGGAGGAACCTTCAGCAGTAATAATTATGGCTCGCTCACCCACATAGGAATCAGCGCTGGTTCAAGCGAGAGTCAAGTTTGGCGGTCCTTCATAAAGTTTGATCTGGACAAGATTCCTCCAGGCTCAGTGATAGTTTCAGCTAACCTAATGCTATTCATGTATCAGGCTCCTGTTTCAAGCAGAACACTAGTGTGCAGTCTTGTTAACGCAGATGGCTGGGACGAGGGGACAATCACTTGGAACAATCAACCTCCAGCCACGGTTTCAGTATCATCCATAACGGTCGGCACTACTTCAAACGTTTGGCTTACTGTAAACGTAAAGAGCTCGGTTGAAAAGTTTGCGTCTAAGGATACTGCTGGCGCGATGCCGAACTTCGGTTGGAGGCTTAAGGACAGTACGGAATCAGCCGCTTCCCAGACTTATTACTACATGTATTCTAAGGAACATACTGACTCGAGTAAGCGTCCCTATCTTGAAGTCAAGTATTATCCTCCACATCTCGAGCTTAGTCTTGCAAGCAGCTCTATTCAGGCTGGAAACTGGGTTAAGATGACTGTTTACCGGAAAACCTATAACGGGGAGCCCGTGACCCGAGGGGATTTAAAGGTTAAGCTTAGCTCAACCTCAACCTCAGCCAACAAGAAGTTCTCCCTAACCCAGGGTGGGCCGGCGATAACTGAGCTAACAATATCTGAATCCGATGGAAATTCCAAAGAGTTCTGGTATTATGATGATAAGGCTGGAGCATGGGATATTCATGTTTGGACAGACGACTACATGTATATTACTTGGAGCGGCGGCTTCATAGTTTTCGTACCTAATTACGGTGATGATACTGAACAGTTGACCGTCAAGCCTGGGCCGCTTGACCATTTCACATTCGACACAGTGTCTTCTCCAAAGCAGGTTGCAGTACCGTTCTCAATAACCATTACTGCGTATGACGCCTACGGCAACGTTAAGACCGACTACACAGGGACGAACTCGCTTTCAGACACTACTGGAACCATTGAGCCGAAGGTGACCGGCGCTTTCGTAAACGGGAAGTGGACAGGCATGGTCTCCATAAGCAAGATATGGGACAGTGTCAAGATAACTACGAGCGGAGCAGGAAAGACCGGTGAAAGCAACCTTTTCAACGTGAGACCAGGCCCTCCAGAGAAGCTCGCCTTATCGCCTTCAAGCTTCACTATGGCTGCTGGAGTAGCATACCCACGTCTTAATGTCTCTCTCAGGGACGCTAACGGCTTTGAAACCACCAGCACCTCCGCGATACTCGTTAGTCTTTCAACAACATCGCCGGAGGGGGAGTTCAGGCAGCCTGGGACAACAACCAGGATAACTAGCGTAACAATTCCAGCGGGTTCGAGCATGGTGAGCGTAGACTATTACGATGTAAAGGGAGGGGTATGGATCTTGACAGCCTCAGCCGCAGGCTTAACGCCTGGGACAGCGACCGTCACAGTGATACCTGATACGACACCGCCAGTTACAACTATAAACTACGGTCCCAAGTATTCGAGTAATGGAAAAACCTATGTTTCAGGCTCCACGTTGTTCGAGCTTTCAGCGACAGACGATGCAAGCGGAGTTAAACAGACAAAGTATAGGGTTGACGGCGGCTCCTGGAACACTTATACGGCGAGCTTTACCCTCGCAACACTTTCAGACGGGCCTCACGCAATAGGATACTGTAGTATCGATAGGGCTGACAACAATGAGGCTGAGAAAACACTGACTGTAATCCTGGATAATACTCCTCCGGCAATAAGCGGCGCTTCACCTACTGGAAGTCTCGTCCTGGGCTCAACATCCGTAAAGTTCACCGTAAGGGTTGAGGATGCTGGCTCAGGAGTAAAGGAGGTTAGGCTTACTGTCGACGGAATTCCCCAGGGAACCATGGCGGGTGGAAGCGAATACTCTAAGACGATAACCCTCTCGGAGGGCAGTCACAATTGGAGTGTCGAGGCGGTTGACAACCTGGATAATGCAGCATCCTGGAGCGGGTCCTTCACGCTTACAGTAGACAATGCCCCGCCTATAGTCACAGGCTTATCAGCCCCCTCAAACCCTGTCTTCGGAGAACCGGCTGCAATAACATGCCAGGTTTCAGACGCGGCTTCAGGAGTAAAGGAGGCTAGCCTTTACTACTCGACGGACGGAGGTGCCTCCTGGACAAAGGTCACAATGGTCCCTCAAGGAGGGGTTTACACGGGTTCCATACCTTCCCAAATGTTCTTTAAAGAAGTCCAGTACTATGTTACGGCAGTTGACAACGTTGGCAACGAGACTAGAACACCCGTGTCAAAATACACGGTCGGCATACCCATTTGGCTCTACCTGGCCATCTTAGCTATAATTGTCGTCATCATTGCCGTACTGCTACTGAGAAGAAGGAAGCCTTCCTACGCTCCACCACTCCCTCCGCCCCCTCCACCTCCACCAGCATAGCGGGGACATAGGCCCGTGAGACGTGGGAAATTTTTAGTCTTAACCTTAAAAAGGCCTGAAAGGAAGCTTAATATATGTTTTTAACAAGACAAAATAATGTAGAGATGGATACGGATAGGATTGCGGGCATAGCACTGGGCCTGGTTATAATTCTAGCGATGTTCCTACTGCCGTTCGGCTCCTTCATGCTTCCCTCCGGCCAGACTGGGGAAACAACCTTGTTCAGCATGGTAGCCCAATTCATTCAAAACATTGCAAACGGCGTGCAGCAGCCCATGAACCTCTTAATATACGAAATAATTATTCTAGCATCATTCATAATCCTGATTGCTGCTGGAGCCCTAGGGCTATACCCGTTGCGCTCCGGCGTCATAGGTATCCTTGGAATAATACTCGTAACCACAGTAACAGTCTTCAACCCTGTACTCGGCTTCAACATGCCGAGCTACGGAGCCGGCTACTTCATAGTCTGGGGAGCCTCTGTAGCAGCAATAGTAATAGGCAAGTTTAGACCTACTGCGAGGAGTAAGGTTGCCGCGGCGGTGTCGCAACCCCCTACGGTGGAGGTTGTTGAAACATCCAGCCCGCCTATGGATCTTTTTAAGCCGTTATCGAGCGAGGAGGAGACTCGAACCCCTCAGGAGGAACCCTCTCCAGCATCCGAACCGACAGCCGGCGCCCCCTCCCTACCAGTTGGCCTGAACGTTATAGAGGAGGAGATTACGAGAATCAGGGCTTTTCTAGTTGTTTTGGAGGATGAGAAGAAGGATAACATAATATCTGGAGAAGCATTCAATAGGCTGAGTACGAGGCTTCGGAAAATGCTTGACGAATTGGAAGCGGAAAGGAGAATTATGCTGGACAGGTTGAGCGAGAAACGCTCTTCCCAGCCGAGCTGACTCTGAATTCTAACGGGAAAGCATCAGCATGGAAAAACCGCTTGCCGGGGGAGAGGACTGGGATTATTGAGTCCACGGGCCAGCAGTAATCTCAGCTGGCGCAAACCAGCAACCATTAATAATCCTTATCCCTACGGATAATAGAAGCATGAAGCGGGATGCAGGTGCGGGGAAGAGGGTTTTAATAGTTTGCCAGCTAGCACTGGGCCTCCTCATCCTGATAATCCTGCTTCAGCAGGCAAATATCGAGGAGACTTTTAAAGCCCTGCTTTACGCTGATGCTAAATACGTCTTAGCCGGCTCCCTCCTGATACTGGCTGCTTCAACAATGATAGCGCTATCCTTCTACTTTATCCTATCATCCTTAAAATACAAGGCTGGGCTTTCAAGCTGTATCCAGGCAAACTTCGCAGGCCAGTTGGCGAGTGACCTTACACCTGGGCGTGCAGGATACTTCATAACTCCGTTCGTAATGGAGGCGCTTAGCGAAACCCCTTTCGAAGCATGCTTAGTGGCAACAGTCCTATCGGGCATGGTTGACTTCATCATAAGGGCTTTCCTGACAGTAATCTCAGTAGTATACCTAATCGGCCCAGTTGAATCTATTTCAGGAGTTCAATGGATTGTTGTTTTAAGCGCCCTAATTCTAGCAGCCAGCGCCCTAGGCTTCGCAGTGCTACTCTGGTCCGATAAGCCTAGGAAACTCATACTGAGGCTAAGCTCGTTCAGGACCATAGGCAGATTCCTAAACCCCTACCTGAAGATGGTTGAAAACCTTCAGAAGGAGGGTGTTAAAGCTAAGAGGGCTCTGGGGCCGGTTGTTCCCGCCATGCTGTCGACATCAATCCTAGACTCGATGGCCCTCTATTTTTTCTCCCTCTCCGTCGGGGTTGAGTTAAACCCAGCGTTATTCATCTTCATATACTCGCTCGTTTCAAGCTTCACCTACCTGCCTTTAACCCTAGCCGGCATAGGTGTGCAGGAAGGCGTTTTAGCAGCCTTGCTACATTTGTTCGGCGTGCCTCTTTCGCACGGCGTATCCGTATCGCTGCTTTTCCGATTCATATATACGGTGACTGATTTCATAGGGTTGCCGGCTCTTTTGAAGACAGGATTGGAGAAGGTTTTCAACAAAAAGACATGAATGAACCCCGGAGCGCTGTTCCGGAGTAGCCATCTTGGCGGAGTTATAAGTATTGTTGCTCTAACACTCTTAACATGAAGGCATATTCTGGTTATACATCGGGTGGAGAAATATTCAACACACTTAAACCTGGCCGGGTGTTCCGTAGCCTAGGCGGCATCACCGCTTTAGTAGCAAGCTTTCGGGGGAAAGACAGGAAAAGTGGCGGCAAACGGGAAGGGTGTCTGTGATAAAACAGCCTCAAGCATCACCTCCTACGCGGTTGCCAACGCGAGCAACACTAGAATCGGGCGACATAATTTATTCGAGTCTTTGAAGATGGAAATCATAATAAAGCTTAAATAATTCTCACCAGGAAATGGGGCATGGCAAAGTTCAGCCCTAGAGAGTTCATCAATACGAAAACAAGCCGTCTAAAAAGCGAGATATGCGGTGAGACAAGCATAGTCGCGCTATCCGGTGGCGTCGATAGTTCCGTGACAGCAGTGCTGGGTTTTAAGGCAGCCGGTGGAAACCTGAAAGCAGTTTTTCTCGAAGACGGTTTTATGAGAATAGGGGAGGCGGAACGGGTTAGCAGGGTCTTCAGAAACATGGGGATCAGCGTGAATGTGCATGACGTTCAAAAAGAGTTTTTATCGGCTTTAAAGGGTATTAGGGATGCTGAGGAGAAGAGGAAAGCCTTCAGAGAAACATTCTACAAAACGTTTTCAAGAATTGCGAGAGAAGAAGGCGCTAAGATAGTTCTGCAGGGGACGATAGCGGCGGACATAGTTGAGACCGCTGGAGGAGTAAAAACCCAGCATAATGTCCTAGAGCAGATAGGTATAAACCCGCTGGAGAAATACGGGTTTAAAATAGTTGAACCATTGAAGGAGCTTTATAAGAGTCAAGTCAGGATGGTTGCGAGGGAACTCGGGCTTCCCGACGAGATTGTCAACAGGAGACCTTTCCCAGGGCCGGGATTAGCGATAAGAATACTTGGCGAGGTTACGGAGGAGAAGCTTTCAATAATAAAGAAGGCAACATCCATAGTTGACGATGAGCTTGCAGACATAGAGTGTTTTCAAGCATTCCCAGTTCTTCTGGAGGGGAAGGCTACTGGAGTAGGCGGCGAGTCGTCTAGGAAGTACGGATATATGATCGCCCTTAGGATCGTTGAGTCTGAAGACGCTATTACTGCGAAATACGTTAGACTAGACTGGAGCAGACTTGAGAGAATAAGGGATATCATAATTAGAAGCATCCCTGAAGTATCCAGAGTGCTTTACGATGTAACTGACAAGCCTCCTGCAACCATAGAGTTTGAATGACCTACTAGGGTTAAAGCTTCCCGACACTCATATTTATAAAACAGTGTTGAACCTAATTTTCACGGGAAATGGAGGAGACACCCATATTTGTAAACGTCATGGGGGAGAGGATACATGGCGTCATGCATGTTCCCGACAGGCCCCCGGCGCCGACAGTCGTCCTCTGCCACGGCTTCACTGGAAACAGGATTGAAGCCCACAGGCTGTTCGTGCGTGCCGCTAGGAAAATGAGTAGGGAAGGAATCGTTGCGGTCAGGTTTGACTTCAGAGGGTCCGGCGAGAGCGAGGGCGAGTTTGAAAAAATGACCGTGTCCTCAGAGATCATTGATCTGAACACTGTCTTAAGCTTCCTGCTTGGGAGGAGTGAGGTTTCCAGCGATAAAATTGGCGTCCTGGGGTTAAGCCTAGGCGGGGCAGTCTCGATATTAACTGCTGCACGGAACCAGAGTGTAAAGGCCGTGTGCACATGGTCCTCCCCTGCCGAATTCAGATTAATTTCAGACGGGGAGAAAGCCTTTGGAATGGATTTGAAAAGCATTCTGGAAAAGGGTTACGCCGACCTGCCAAGCGGATACAGGGTTGGCAAAGACTTCTTCACAGACGTTTTGGAGCACGACATACTGGATAGTTGTTCAAAGATTTCTCCAAGACCCCTGCTTATCATACATGGATCAGAAGACCCCGTCGTCCCAGTTAAACACGCGCAAATGCTCTACGATAGGGCGGGGGAGCCTAAGAACCTCATAATAATAGAGGGAGCGGACCATACTTTCAGCAGGAGAGACTGGGAGGACAGAGTTATAGAGATTACGACAGAATGGTTCAAGAAAAACCTTTAAACAACGAGTGTTGAAAGGAGGGACACTGCTATCGGCAGCAGCAGATTATCCTCCACAGTGTAAGCCTCAACCATCGCAGCCATGGTTGAGAGTAGGAGCGAGGCCAGTGGGGAAACGCCCGTTAAAATTAAAACGGTGAAAAACGTTGCGAAGCCTGAGAGGCTTCCCTCAAAAGTCTTACTCGTAAACGGAAGCCTGTGAGTACCGGTTAGCCCACCCACGAGTGTTGCTACAGCATCAGTCGTCGCTAGGGAAACAACCCCGTAGAACGCGTAATCCTTGAATAGGAAGTAGGAGAGGGTTACGCCGAGAATCCCGTAGGTTAAACCTATGTATCCACCTCTCTTCTCGTAGTCTCTCTCAACAATCGACAATTGGTAGTCTATAAGGTCCTCTATCCCGCGGATCTTCTCCTCAATCCTGTCTACAACCTGACTAGTAACCCTGCTTTTCAAAGGTATGTAGTTCCTGATATCGTTAAAGAACTTCTCCCTTCTCTCCCTCATGAAGCTCTTAACCTCGCTTCTTAAGAGAGGCCGCTTAATCTGTATCGCGTTCAGGGTTAACGCCACAATGCTTAAGACCGAGTAGAAAAATTCAGTGTTAAAAGCAATTTCGAAACGGCTTAGCGCAAACGGTAAAAGAAGTATCAGCGAGAGTAAGAAGTGTAAACTCTTTCTGATTAACTCCCCGTAATCCAAGGCCTCACGCATGTTTTCGCGTTTCCAGGTTAAAAGCTTTAAGAGGCTGCCTCAGAGTCTCCAAGGGTCTTAAAGGCCTTTTCACCCTTCTTGTAAGAGTATATGAATGGAATCGCGAAGTCCACTTTATCATTCCTCTGGAACTCTTCGAATATCCTCTTGTTTATTTCATGAGCTATCCTCGGACGGTCAACAGCCAGAGTCATGTATCTAAGCCTAAGATAGACGCCGTAGTCGTAGAAATCAGACCTCACATAGGGCTCTACGCCTGTCTCCTTTATTATGTCTTCAGTCACCTCGGCTGCAACCCTCTTAACTATCCTCTCCGCCTCCTCCCAGTCTGAATCATAAGTTATCCTTACGACAACCTCGTCCAATATGTAGGGTTGAGTCGTCTTAATCTCGCTCGTATAGTTTATTATTACGTTTGAGAAGAGTATAGCATTAGGTATTAAGATTCTTCTTCCAGACGGCTCCTCGCTTCCTATCGTGCCGCCAACCTGGTTCAGAGTCGTGTACATCATTCCAACGTCTAAAACATCTCCTATCAGCCCCCATGCGGGGAGGAAAATACGGTCGCCCACTTTAAACGGGCGCCTTATGTTTATCAGGAACCATGCTGCAAGCCCAGTGACCGGTTGCTGCAGGGACCATCCTAGAAACATTCCTCCGAAGGCTCCGAGCGCGGTGGCGAAGGTCAACCCGCCTCCGGTGAAAATGCTCATGATCAACAGGATTCCGATGAAAAATATGATTGAACGCAGAAAGTTCGTCAGCATTTTCACGTCCCCGCGTTTCCCACCGGCGCGAATTATAGTGGAGGAAATCATGTAGGACAGCACCACGTACATTATGTAGACGCCGGCTGCAACAAGCATAGCCTGAACAATAGTCGCCGGCTCAACCTCTATTGTAAAAATAGGAGGCAGGAGGGGTATTACTGTCCTCCCGTAAATGACGAATAATACTAGAATTATCAGTACGGCTACGATTAGCCCCATCGTCTTAAGGCTTCTCATGAAGACAGTGATTATTCATCAGCGTTATTTAAGGCTTCTATACGTGGTGTCTAAACAAGTTTTTACACCAGTAAATTAAAAAGCCTTAAATAGAGAATCGTTTCAGAGGACGCTTTTGAACTTGGGGAATGATGAAACTCGTAGAATCCTGCTAGAAAAGCTGAGCGAGGAAGAAAGGAAGCTGGTTGAAAAAATGCTTAAGCCGGGAGAGGTAGTTTTATCAGTTGCGAAAGGAGACCTGGGTGAAGACGGCTGTTTCTCAAGCTACCTCTTCATAGTTACGAACAGACGTGTATTGAAGATTGATGCTGAAGATAGAGCTAAAAACATGGAATTAGAAATCCAGAAGGCTACGCAAGTAGTCTTCAACGACTATCTTGGAAACAGTGAGTTAATCCTAATAGTCGACGGTAAAGAGGTTTCTGCAGCAAGGTTTTCAAGGGATAAAATAGGCGAGTTCAGGCATGCGGCGGGAGTGATAAACGCGCTTCTCCAGTATAAAGACCCTAGGGAAATAGAGTTCAAGCTCTACCTTGAAAACAATGGGAGGAGCAGGAGGAGCGCCATAATCTGGCTCATGTCCTATCTCAAGCCCCACTGGTATTTAGTGTTAACGGGCTTAACACTATCCATAGTGATAACAGGCCTGAACCTAGTGCCCCCCTCATTGCTTAGAACACTCATAGACCAGATAGCTACTCAAAAACAGGAGGCCACTCTGCTAAACCTGACTATTCTCCTAATAACCATTTACGCGTTGAACACCCTGCTTGGAATACTTCAAAACTATTCGCTTTCCCTGCTAAGCCAGAAACTGGTTTACGGCATGAGGAGAGACCTGTATAGTCACGTGCAGGACCTCTCAATGTCGTTCTACGACAAGATGAGCACTGGAAGAGTTATTTCAAGGATTACTGACGACATTGGAAGAGTCCAATGGTTCCTGGTTTGGGGGATACCCAGCTTAATCATAAACATTCTTTCGATAATCGGAATAGGCCTCATAATATTCACAATGGACTATAGACTGTCTCTCTTCGCACTACTGCCTTTCCCGCTGATAATCCTTGGGCTCCCAAGATTCAGATCTAAAGCTAGGCTTGTCTACCACAAGGCCTGGAGGAAATGGGCTGACGTCAGCTCCCTGCTCGTGGACACGATACCTGGAATATCCGTCGTAAAGTCTTTCGCGAAGGAAAAGGGAGAGGTTAACAGGTTTACTGAGAAAATGAACGAGGTGGTGAGGGCAAACATCGACATAACAAGGTTGCATCTAGGGTTTTTCCCAATCCTGGGATTCGTAAGCTCCGCTGGGGCAGCGATAGTCTGGTATGTCGGCGGATTACACGTGATCAGTGGAGACATATCCCCCGGCACGCTTGTCGCGTTCGTCAGCTACATGTGGATGTTCTACGGTCCGATTCAAACAGTAACCAACCTTGCTGAACCACTCCAGCAGGCAATAACCTCTGGGGAACGCATCCTTGAAATCCTGAGGATCGATCCTATGGTGAAAGACGCTCCCGATGCTAAGGATTTCGAGATAATGGGGAACATAAAGTTTGAAAACGTTACGTTCGGATATGAGCCCTTCATACCGGTTTTGAAAAACATAAGCCTTGAAATAAGAAAAGGCGAAATGGTTGGGATAGTTGGGCAAAGCGGCTCGGGGAAGACGACTCTGACGAAACTGTTGCTAAGGTTCTACGACGCGAACGAGGGCAGGATTCTGATAGACGGTGTTGACATTAGGAAAATCAAGTTGGAAAGGTTGAGGAAAAGCATAGGGATAGTTGCTCAAGACCCCTTCCTTTTCGACAATTCCGTTTTATTCAACATAACATACGGTCTTGAAGAAGTGGATTTGAAGAAAGTGATAGCGGCTGCGAAGGCGGCGAATATTCACGACACAATAATGAGCCTCCCGTTGGCTTACGATTCCCCCGTCGGGGAGAGAGGCTCCAGGCTTTCAGGAGGAGAGAGGCAGAGGGTTGCGATAGCGAGAGCAATAATTCTTGAGCCAAAGATCCTAATAATGGATGAGGCTACATCTTCAGTTGACACACTGGCGGAGAGACAGATACAGCAGGCCCTAGACAATATTTCTAAAGAGAGAACCACGATAGTGATTGCACATAGACTCTCAACCCTTCAAAGGTCGAACAAGATAGTGGTGATGGATAAGGGCAGGATTGTTGAAACCGGGACTCACGAGGAGCTCTTGAGACTGAACGGGCTATATGCTAAAATATATAGGGCACAGTTTGCGGAGGCTGAGAAACAAGTTGCCGTTGCTTGAAGACTTCCTCAGCAAGACATGGGTCGTGGATGCGGATAAGTTGAGGATTCTTAAGGGAGACAAGCCTAATACTGTGAAGATGCAGGGAAGCAACGGCGGTTTTCTCGAGGTGGTTCCAAGGAAGCCTTTCCCAATAAGCCATCCTCACTTCCTGATATTTACCGACACCCAGGGAAACGAGGTTTGCATAGTGGAAGACTATAGAAAGATGAGTGACGAGTCTAGGAGAATTCTTGAAGAGACGCTTGAAAAACTCTATTTCATACCTATTATCAGGAGGGTGAAGAAGATGGAGACGAGTGGGGACGAGTTCATATGGCATGTGGAGACAGACAGAGGATTTAAGGAGTTTAGAACGAGGGGAAGAAGGAGTGTAAGCAGAATGGGGGAGAAGATCGTGATTATCGATACTAACGATAACGTTTACATAGTTAAGGACATTAATAAAGTCGACGAGCGGAGCAGGGTGCTTCTCGAAACAGTGACTTAAACTCCTCGAGAACCAGTCGTTTACCAGCAACCTTCCAGTCAAACCCTGTTACCCGTGAACTGAAATATACATTTTCAGCAACTTTTAAATAGTATAACGTTAAGTGGTTTTAAAAATGCCGAGCGGCAATAAGCACCCATTCCTCAGAATCTTGGGATACGTTAAGCAGGAAAAAACCATGCTAATCGGAACTCTGGCCACGATCATATTTGGGGCCATGTTGAACATAGTTAGCCCCATTATTGCGGGGAGGGTTATCGACGTTACAATTGTAAAGGCGTTGTCAGAATTATGGCTTTACGCGGCCGCCATAATAGTACTAACGCTCTCCTCCGGCGGAATGTCCTTCCTACACGAGTATTTAAGCGAGGCCCTAGCGCAGAGAATAGTCTACAGGATTAGAATCAGCATCTATAGGCATTTGCAGGACCTATCCTACAGCTTCTACGACAGGGTTGACTCGGGGCAGATAATAACCAGAGTCACTAGAGACACTGAGAACATAGGTAGACTACTCGGTTTCGCCCTTCCAAACATAATAGGCTCCGTAGCCACCTTGGTAATCGTGGTCACAATCCTTTTAACAACAAACTTTAGACTTGCCCTAATAGCGTTAGCAATAGTACCGTTAATAGCGGTTGTTTCCCTGTCTTTCAACCGTTTTGTAAGGCCTTTGTTCGAAAGGATTTGGATTGAGACGAGTGGGATGAGTGCAATGATTCAGGAAACTGTTTCAGGCTTTAAGGCTTTGAAGACCCTGGGTGCAGAGGAAGAGATGTTTAAAAGGTTTGAGAAGAAAAACAGGGAGATATACGACATTGGTATGAGGAGTGTTTTCCTAAGCTCGCTAACATGGCCTTCGCTCGGCTTAATAATCGGAATCGGGTCGGCAGCCGTATACTGGTACGGTGGCTTCCAAGTTATCGGAGGAGAGATCAGCCTTGGTCAGCTCGTCACTTTCACCATGTATCTTGGCATGCTCGTCTGGCCGATAATGTTGATAGGGTTCGTGCTCTCCAGATACGCGGAGGCAATGGTCTCAGCCCGAAGAATATTCGAAGTGCTGGATACTGAGCCCGAGGTTAAGGAGAAGCCCGGCGCGATAGAGTTGAAAAACGTCAGGGGAGAAGTGTTCTTTAAAGACGTGGTTTTCGGATATGATAAGGATAAGCCGATACTCCGGGGGATGAGCTTCAAAGTTAAGCCGGGGGAGAAAGCGGCTCTAGTGGGAGCGACTGGTTCTGGGAAAAGCACGGTGATAAAGCTAATACCCAGGTTCTATGATCCCCAAGAGGGCTGCATCCTTATAGACGGCGTTGACATTCGCGACGTCAAGATAAGCTCGCTTAGGAAACACATAGGCATAGTGCATCAAGACGTTTTCCTCTTCCCCACCACTATAAGGGAGAACATCGCGTACGGCAAGCCTAACGCTACGCAGGATGAAATAGAGAGGGCGGCGAAGGCGGCGAGAATACACGACTTCATAATGAGTCTTCCAAAAGGGTATGATACTGTGGTTGGCGAAAGGGGGGTGACTCTCTCAGGAGGGCAAAGGCAGAGGCTGGCGATAGCCCGAGCCCTACTCGTAAACCCTTCCATACTCATCTTGGACGATTCAACTTCAAGCGTGGATGCTGAAACAGAGAAGGAAATATACGAGTCTTTAAAGGAGCTTGTTAAGAACAAGACTGTCTTCATA
This sequence comes from uncultured Nitrososphaerota archaeon, assembly GCA_964635675.1. Classification (GTDB taxonomy): domain Archaea; phylum Thermoproteota; class EX4484-205; order EX4484-205; family JAAOZP01; genus JAAOZP01. The sequence goes on from CAZWPT010000054.1 coordinate 23,465, forward strand.
GTCACGCAGAGGCTTTCAACACTCAAGCTAAGCGAAAGAATAATCGTTATAGAAGACGGCAGGGTGGTTGAAGACGGGGCTCACGAGGAACTAATGGGGAAAGGAGGAGTCTACGCCAGGCTATACGTCTCTCAATATGCTTTTCAGGAGGTGAAACCTTAGGATGGGGTGGCATTTCCGCCAGGCTGCCGAGGCCGAGGGGAAGCCTAGGGAGATAGCTTCCAGAATACTAGTCGCGTGGCTTCTCCGATGGCTAAGCCCCATGAAGCTACACGTAATCATGCTTCTGACCGTGGCGTTGGCTTCTATAGGAGTCAACGTGGTAAGTCCATACGTTAGCAAGCTTCTAATAGACGAGGGCATCATGCAGCACAACCCTGACGCCCTGGTGAAATACGTCGTCATGCTGGCAGGGATTGCTGCCGGGGGATGGGTATTGGGCTTTGCCAGGGGCATCTTGTCCGGCAGGATAAACCAGAGGCTTCTCTACAGTATGAGGAGAACTGTTTTCAAACACATGGAGGAAATGGATATTGCACACGTTAACGTTGAGAGAACCGGTAAAATAATTTCGCTGATAATAAACGACATAAGCTCCATCGGGGAAGTAACTACCTCGGGAACGATAGAAGCCATAATAGGATCAGCAACAATCGTCGGCTCTCTATACGTCATGTTCACCCTCCACGCAGGGTTGAGCCTAGCCACTCTCGCCATAGTTCCCTTAATGCTGTTTCTATCAAGGTATTTCGCCATTAAAACAAGACAAGCCTACAGGCAAACCAGGGAGAAGCTTAGCGAGTTGACGAGCAGCGTTGAACAGAGCGTCTCAGGCTCAAGGGTCTCCCAATCGTTCGCAGAAAGGAGAAACGTTGACATCGCTTCGTTCGACAGGCTCAGTGCTGAAACGATGAGGACAAATCTCCGGGCCAGGATTGTTTTCGCAATGATCAGGCCTTCGCTCGACGCCATTAGGACTCTTTCATACGTGATACTGATACTTTACGGTGGCAGCCTGGTTGCATCTGGAGAAATCAGCATAGGGATTCTTATTGCATTCTACGGGTATGCCGAAATGTTCTACAGGCCCATAATCACGCTGACAACCTTCTACAGCATGTTGCAAGCAGCCTTGGCAGCGGCTGAAAGAGTCTATCTTTTCCTACAAGTGAAGCCTAAGGTTGTGGAGCCGGAGGGAGCAAGATGGATAGAGATAAAGACAGGTAGAATCAAGTTGAAGAAGGTTCATTTCAACTATGATGGGAACACTGTTTTCCAAGGGTTGGATTTTCAAGTCAACCCGGGCGAGATAGTTGCCGTGGTCGGCCCCACGGGAGCGGGTAAAACAACCTTGACAAACCTCATACTGAGGCTTTACGACCCCCAGTCTGGGGAGGTTTTGATAGACGGCTATAATGTTAAGGATTTCTCGTTTAACTCCCTCAGGAAACAGGTAGCTCTCGTCCCGCAGGAACCAATACTGTTTAACGGCACGATCTTGGAGAACATAAGGCTTGGCAACATGGAGGCTTCTGACGAGGATGTTAAGAAAGTTGTTTCAGAACTTGGCTTAGAAGACTTGATAAACAGGATGCCGCAGAAGTATGAGACAGTAGTGTCCCCCGGAGGGGGGAACCTCTCGCTCGGGGAAAGACAGTTAATAAGCTTTGCGAGAGCCATGCTTAAGGATCCGAAGATCCTCATACTGGATGAGGCTACGAGCAGCTTGGACTCCTACACCGAGTCGCTTCTCCAGAAAGCAATGGTGAAGCTCATGAAAGGCAGAACATGCATAATTATTGCCCACAGGCTTTCAACAGTCAAGCTTGCACACAGAATAGTTTTCCTAGATAATGGAAGGATAATTGAGGAGGGAACTCACGAGGAACTGATGAAGAAGGGCGGCGCGTACGCCAAGCTTTACGAGCTTCAATACGGTGCGGCTCCTGAAATAAAGGCAAAGTAATCAACCATTCTTTTCAACCCTAAGATGAAAAGCGCACGCCATAAGACAAGTTTCCGAATCTATTCCTACATCAGGTTTTCAGCCTCAGCCAAAAGCTTTCTAGCGTCTGTTTCAGAGACGCAGAAAGTCTGAACCAATACTTTCCTAGAGTCAAGCGCCTTAAGCATTGGAATCACCTTTTCCCTAGGCATATACAGCACTAAAAGCTTCCCGGCTTCCAGGATCTTCCTGTAGAGAGGAATCCATTTCGCCGATCCACAATCATCCCCCCGCAATTCTTCTCCAGCACCCGGTACCCACTGAATGCCATCCAGCCTCCCGACTTTAAGCAGCGAGTCCAGATGCGGTATTTCCCCAGGCCCGTCGAGATGATATATTGCTCTATCCAGCCTTTCACACTGTTCTTTAACATGGGGAAGTACAAACTCGTCGAAAAGCTTCGGGGAAAGCATGAATGCGAAATCACACTGAATCGGGTACCATCTTTCAGGGCACCATATGCCCATCCAAGCAGACGTGCCCTCTATGCGCCTTCTTATTATCCTGTCCAACTCGTCGTAACACATGTGCCAGTATTCTATAATCTTGGAGGAGAGTGATTTAACGTCCGCAGGATTCTTAACAAGGTCTACGACCAGGTTTTCAGCGCCTCGCAGCGAGGCGGCGACATCCAGTATTCCACCAAGGTCAGTCATGCCAACTATGCCGAACCCCGCCAGGGTTTCAGAAGCTGTTTCAGTTATCCTCTTCGTAAGTATCCACCACTCGTTAGCCGGGTCGAATTCTATACGGCGTAATTCCTCCCAGCTTTTCCCGAGCGCGTTATTCCTCTGAGCTCCAAACCATACTGTCTCACTCTCCAAGACTGGTTCCGCACCCAAGTATGCACCAAGAACGCCGGCGCCAAGGTTTACCCACAGGTTCGGATAGGCTTCACCCCCGTAGTATGTTTCTGCACACTGCCTCCGAAAACCCTTTATGTTTCTAGCCATAGCAGCCGGATCCTTAATGCTTCTCGGAAAACCCCAGTGATCATAGTCGAATTTCACATCCTCTTCCGAAGCATACTTTGGGCTGCTTCGTGGAGCGAACACCTGTATAAGAGGCCTGTCTAAAGAATCCTTCTCCCACCAGGCTGAGAGCCGCTCCTTAGCCTCGGCCCAATCCTCTTTAAAGAACATGACGGCTGACTTAGAGAAATCCGGATAAAAGTTTTTCGCAGAACAGGGTTCATAGCAGCTGAGTGTTTTAAGCAACCTGTGTAGAACCGTGGACATTTTGAAAGGCTGAGCATTATTTAAAGCTTATTTACTCTTTAATGGAACTGCAAACCCATGCCCCAAGTAAGGATTCAGCCTGAAGGAATTAGGGTTCAAGCCTCCTACGGGTCAAACCTATTAAACGTGCTCAGGGAAGCGGGTGTCAACATAGAGAGCGTCTGCGGAGGACGCGGGGTTTGTAAAAAATGCGTGGTGGAGGTTGTCAGCGACGGGTTGACTGAGCCCACGTCTGCAGAAGCAGAGCTGGTAAGACTGTCTAAATCCTTCAGACTGGCCTGTCAGGCGAGAATCATAGGCGACGTTACAGTTAAAGTTCCCCAGGCCTCCAGACAGGCCAGGGGCAAGATACTGGAATGGGGGCTCGTTAAGGATTTTGAATTCACCCCTCTAACGAGAAGCGTGAAAATCAAGATAGACGCACCCTCGCTCAGCGACCAGAGGTCTGATGCTGAACGCCTCACGCAGGCGGTGAATGCGAAATCGATCGACGGCTTGCTTCTCAAGAAGCTGCCGGGTAGGCTGCGTGAATCGAAATGGGATTTAGAGACAATCATCAATGAGGATGAAGTCCTAGACGTTAGGCCGCGACGCGACCAAGATTTCTACGGGGTTGCTGTCGACGTCGGCACCACTACTGTTGTCGCCTACCTCGTCAACCTGAAAACCGGGCGGGTTGTCTCCGTTAAGTCGGATTACAACGGTCAGATCGCGCATGGTGACGACGTAATATCGAGAATAACCTATGCTTTGAAAGGAAGCGAGAACCTGGGGGAGCTTCAAAGCAAAGTCGTGGCGACGATAAACAGGCTGATTCAAGACGCGGCTGGCGAGGCCCGGTGCTCCCCCTCCGACGTTTACGAAATAGCCTTCGCCGGAAACACTGTGATGACCAGCCTCCTATACGGGGTGGAGGTTTCAGCAATAGCTACAGCACCCTACGTGCCGCCTTTCAGATCCAGCCTCCGCTTCAAGGCTAGGGAGATAGGCCTTAAGGTAAGCGATTCCGCAACATGCTATACTTTCCCCTTGATAAGCGGCTATGTCGGCGGAGATGTGGTTGCAGACATACTTGTTTCAGGAATGCATAATCAGGATGAGAAGTCCATGCTGATAGACCTTGGAACCAACGGTGAAGTAGTCCTGAAAGCAGGGGACCTGATGCTCGCATCCTCCACGGCGGCGGGACCAGCTATCGAGGGAGCTGGCCTCTCAAACGGTATGAGGGGTATGGACGGCGCGATAGAATCAGTTTCCATCGACGTGGAGACCCTCGATGTCTACTATAAGACGATAGGCGACACGGATCCGAGAGGAGTATGCGGCTCCGGGGTTGTTGACGCAGTAGCATGGATGCTCATAGCCGGAGTCTTAGACCAGAAGGGGAGGATTACTGACCTAGATACTCCGAGGATCGTGAATACTGATGGAAACAAGGCTTTCGTGCTAGCGGTTAATAAGGAGGGTAGGAGAATCTGCATAACGCAGACAGACGTTAGAAGCTTTCAGCTTGCGAAGGCAGCCATATTCACCGCATGCATGCTTCTCCTAAGGATTGCTGGAGTAAGCTTGAACGAGGTGTCTAAAGTATACATTGCAGGAGCCTTTGGAAACTATATTGATCCAAGGTCGGCGATGATAGTCGGCATGATGCCTGAGTTTCCTCTAAACAAGATTGTGCAGATAGGTAACGGTTCAGGCCAAGGCGCAGTAATGAGCCTCCTCTCTAGAAAAGCTAGGGAGAAGGCTGAAATTGTAGCTAAGAAGGTGAGGGCTATCGATTTAAACACGGTCCGCGAGTTTCAAAACGAGTTTATTGATGCAACACAGTTCCCCCATAAGGAGAGAGACATGTTTCCAAGAGTAGTTAAGGCTATAAGTATGAAAACTCCCCTACTGGATTAAGGCCAGTAATCCTTCTCTCGGAAGGTCGGCAGCCTCCCAGTAAAAACCCTACACATCTTTTCCCTGAATATTTCCCCATCATCCGGAATAGAATTAACAATGCTCTTAACGCGGGAAAGGAAGCGGCGCTCAGGAGGACTCAGGCGTAGGAGTGACGAACCCTCCAAGATCTCGACTGTTCTTCGGCATGCAGACTTAACCCTTCTATAGTAATCACTATACTCGGAGACTATCGCTTCCGCAATCTTAACAGCCGTATCCGGGGAGAGGACGAGGGCTTGAGGATCGTCAAACTTGTCCGACAGGACAAGCATATCTCTGAGCTCCAAAGCTTTCCCAAGCATTATTGCTTTATTCATAAGTTTGCAATCATAGTAAAGAATCTCTAGGAAAACCTGTGGCGCTGATCCCCCGAAAAGCCTAAGGTTTTCAACCTGCTCATTCGACCAGAGATCACAGCATGCGGAGGCAACATTACCCATCAGACTGGAGTGCGCGCAAGCACTACTTTTACCCTCCATCGACATTGGGAAACCGGTTATTGCTTTCAGGACCACGTTCTCATAGCCACAGTCCTTTCCAGGACCTATTGCCCCCTGTTCGTAAGCGACGAGAGACCTGGCTGCTGACATGGCTCTCACCATCGCTGCAAGCGTGTGGGGCAGCGACATTGATTTCACACCACCCGCTAGCTTCATCGCGGTGTTTGCGATAGCGCAAGCAGTATCCCCACCCGCTATACAGCCGTTTTTACTCGCAACGTTAACAATATCCCTCCAGATGAAGCTCATGTCTAAAGATGCCAGTAGGATTGAAAAGACTATTCCCTCAATATCCTGCCTAATCACGCTATGGTTGAAAACGTCTTTACCGCCTTCAGACTCTATAGACAGAACGTCTGCACCGTTGGAAGAAACAGCCTCGAAAGTCTCCATCATGAGACTGTAGTTCGCGGTTGATCTTAAGCCCTCCCGGAAATCCCTTACGTCTGCAACAGTAACTCTTAAGCCAAGCTTCAAACCGTTCTCCTCATGGTATTTCTCCATCAGTGATTTCTGCATGCTTGCTACTTCGCCTGCAAGCCTAGGATTCTTAGTCTCCATGAAGGTCAGCTCAGTCTCTATCTGAAGCGAGGGAACGCCTAGTTCAACAGCCCTGTCGAGAATCTCCCTCGTTATAGCATGCACCTCAGCCTTAAACCCGGCGGGGTCCTTATCGGACAGGGCCCTAGGGAAAAACTTTACTTCAGGAATTACTTCGCCCTGCCCTATTTTAAGCCCGAAGCCGTAGTTCAAAGGATGCTTAGCTGATCCGAAGACTAGTTCAGACGGATCATTTACCTCTAAGCGGCTGAACGAGGGCATTTCCAATCGAACGATTTGATGGCTTTTTAAATATTGTGGAGAAGGCTTAGTTCCTCCAGTTTTCCATGCATATAGAAGCACTAAAGCCCTTAAACACCGTCTTCCAAGCAGATCCTTCCTGTTTCCTTGAAAGATTTTCTCTTTCTCATCATAAAAAAATTTCATGTTTTTCTGCTTCATCGAGAATTTTAAGCGCGCGCTTGGAATCCACTAGTTGACCCTCTAAAGGGGTTATGGAGGGCAAGGATAGGGAAATGCAGAATCATTTATGAAACAGTGAGAAAGAGAAAGTAATCGTTTTCCATGATTTTGACCTGCACGCGGCTGCTAAACCATAAAACAAGGTAAAGGTTATAAAAGTGGTTGAGCCGCTTATCCCGGGTTGAGCGAGATAGGAAGGCTGTTTGGACTCCTCGAGTTGGGGAGTGATGGTTTCGCAGACTTCAGGATAACTGAAGTAGAGTCAACCTCTCTCTCCATTAGAAAGGGGGTTGTTGAAGAAGTGGTGCATAACACTAGCATAGGTGGGGCTGCAAGAATCCTGTTCAACGGGGGCTGGGGATTCTACTATACTACTAACCTCACTATTGAAGGGGTAAAGACTGCTTTGGAGAACGCGTACAGGGCGGCTAAAGCCGTGTCGGAGAACGTTGTTGAGAGATCAATGGTCAGGGTGGAAAACACCTATAGAGATGACGTCAGCTTAAGAGTGAAAATAGACCCTAGGGATGTTTCGCTAGAGGAAAAGGTGAAAACTGCGCTCGAGTTTGACAGGTGCATATGGAAAGACAATGAGGGAATAGCAACGACTTCAGTCGGGCTTTCAGACAGTGTGAAAAAAGAGTATGTAATTAACAATTATGGGACGGAGGTCCTATACGAGGTTTGCAGCGTAAGGATCTCGGGCTCAGCTGTTGCGAAGGAGGGAGACCTTGTTCAAAACGTGAGTACTGCAGCGGGTGGAAGCACAGGCTGGGAGCTGGTAAAGGAGTTCGACCATGTGAAAGAGGGTCTGGAGCTTGGGAAAAGAGGAACAGGGCTCTTAAAGGCTCAACCACCCCCAAGCGGGAGGATGAACATCATAATGGATCAGAGCCTGGTGGGAGTTTTCATACACGAAGCATTCGGACACGCGTCTGAGGCTGATGCCGTGAAGGCCAACAGGTCTATTCTCGCAGGGTTAATAGGTGAAAGGGTTGGTGGTGAAAAAATAAACGTCATCGATGACCCAACCATCCCCGGGCTCAGAGGCTCATACCCCTACGACTCGGAGGGGACGAAAGCAGAGAGGAGGGAGATAGTTAAGAACGGGATCCTAGTCGGGTACCTCCACTCCCTGGAGACAGCGGCTCATCTCAACGCTAAGCCAAACGGGGCTGCTAGGGCAATGGAATTTTCAAGCAAACCCATAGTTAGGATGAGCAATACTTTCGTTGAAAACGGTGAATACAGCCTGCAGGAGCTGACTGAAACAATAAGGAACGGCATATACCTCGCTAAATCATACGGCGGGTACGTTGACCCCGCCAGGGGACAGTTCTACTTCACAGCCCAGGAAGGCTACCTTGTGGAAAACGGAAAAATAGGGGAGAAGGTTCAAAACGTGTCAATGTCCGGGTTAACCCTAGAGGTGCTGAAGAACGTGATTGGAGTCGGAAACGACTTGAAGCACGCGTTCCCTGGGACTTGCGGGAAGGATGGGCAGTGGGTCCCTGTCTCCGGCGGGGGCCCGCATCTCGCAGTGAAGGATGTAGTGATTGGAGGCAGGAGATAACGCACGCGCCACATATAGGCATGAATGATAACACGGTGAAAGTCTAATACACTAAGTGATTTCTATTCCGAAGGAATATCGGATTCTTCAACAGGTTTATGATTCAGAGCTCAAAGCGTGCTCTTTCATCATCTTCTCATAAAACCATTTCTTTGAATTCAACTTCCTTAGCCTCCTAAGCTCCCCCATCCTTGCCCATTCCTCTTGTGGAACGAGTCTAAACATGTCTTCGGATTCATGCGAGTCAACCACGTAATCCCTTACAGCTTCATAAACAGACCTTTCTACATCCTCTCTTGAAAGCCCCTTACCAGCTAAGCCGCTTACCAATTCGTCTCTATGAAGCCATTTGGCATTTCTCTCTACGAATATGTCTGCAACCGCCTTCTCTAATTGCTCTGTTTTGCATATCTCTTCATCCCTTCTCTCCTCTGGGATCCAGTTATATGACCGTGTCTTACTGTCATAATATATCAGTTTCTTTCTTTCAGCTTCAGAGACCACGTCTTCAGCATCATCGTAGTCTATGCCCTTCTCCTTTAGCTTATCATACAGTTCTCTATACACCATCATCTTTACCAGCCCATCCTTAAATATCGAGCTGATTAAAGAAGAAGCTGACTCAACGGCTTCTCTCCACTTCTCCATAACCTTCTCCTCATCCAGGTAATCCGGGTACTTGAACCCGCTCTTTTTCCTTCTCTCCTCAGCCATGCTGATGATTAAACCCGTCCCTTCTTACCACATAAAGTTTTTAAACATAGCTTCTCGCAGGAATCCAATGAGCCCGATCTCTGAAGGATTACATCCCGCGGTGAAGGATGTAGTGGTTGGGGGTAGGAGATAGATGGATATGCTTGGCTTGTGCGTTAGCGGGGTGAGGCTGGCTGAGAAGCTTGGGGCCAGCCAGGCTGAAATAGTTGCTTTAGCGGGAAGGTCTCTCAGCCTTACTGTGGAAAAGTGTTCTGTCAAGGGGGTTGAAGAGGGTTCTTTCTCATCCTTCGGCGTAAGGGTTTACGTGGGTAAGTCCATAGGGATTTCTACAGTCACACCCCTCGAGGAGGACAGGGTTGAGAAGGCTGTTAGGAGGGCAATAGCCCTGGCGAGGGGAACCCCGCCTGACGAGGCCTTTGTCTCGCTGCCTGAAGACAGGGAGCCCGGGGAGGTTCAGGGGCTGTATGACGATGCGATAGCTACGCTGTCTTCAGAGGATCTGGTTTCGAAAGCTTTAGACGGGGTGCGCGCCTTGAAGGATGTTGATGAGACGCTCGACGCGTCGGGCGGCGCAGGGTTAACCGTTTCTGAAGGCTTCATCGCCAACTCGCTTGGGGTTGAGAGGATGCAGAAGTCTTCAAGGCTCTCCTTCGGAATGGAGGCGCTTAAGAAGGCCGGTAATGGGGAAATCGGAACGGGGTTCGACTATTTCCTGACCAGGTCTTTCAGGGAGCTTAGGTTTGAAGAAGTCGGGGTGAACGCTGCGAGGAAGGCTGTTAAAAGCATAGGCGGTAAAAGGGTTGAAAGCGGGGAGTATGTTTTGATTCTCGACGAGAGGACGACTCTGGGAACGATTAGCAGCATCGTCGGCTATGGTGCTAACGCTTTCTTCGTCCTGCAGAAGTCTTCCTACTATACTGGTAAGCTGGGGGCAATGGTTGCGAGCGAGCAGTTAAGCGTTGCTGACGATCCTCTCTATCCTTTCGGCTGGGCCTCCTCGCCCTTCGACGCCGAGGGCTACCCGTCAAGCAGGATCAGGCTTGTCGAGAAAGGGGTCTTGACGAATTACATTACTGACTCGTATACGGCGAACGCTTTAAAGATTGAGAACAACGGGCATGCTGACAGGCATGCTCTAGGGGAGAGGCCGGTGCCGAGCCTAACTAACCTCCAGGTGGCTCCCGGGGAATACGAGGATGATGAGCTGTTTAAAGACGTGAAGCGCGGGATATATGTTTACGATAGTTCACTAGGCCCAGTAGGCGGGTCGAGCAATGTTTCAAGCCTGATTGACCACGGGTTCCTCGTTGAAAACGGGGAGTTGAAGCACCCTGTGAAAAACACTATGGTTGGGACCACCGTCTTCCAAATGCTTCAATCCATTGACGCTGTCGGCAAGAGGACTAGGAACGAGGCTGGGCGCATAGCGCCGAAAACAAGGATAAGAAACGTGAAGGTAAGCGGTTAAACTCTTTCAATAATGCCCGGTTTTAGAAAAACTGTTTTAAAAAGCCAGCTTCACACCAATGGGTTCAAACGGCTCAAGCGTAATTTTAAACACGCCCCCCTCAAGCTTCACAAGCCCTTCTCCACCGCCCACCAGCCTGAAGGAGGCTAGTGGGCTCCTACTTCTACACTTTGCTGCCACCTGCACTGTTTCTCCAGAAAGGTTTACCATCAGGATGACGTCCTCTCCAACAAGCAGGTCGCAATCATCAGTCAACCCATTTATCTCCCAAGGAGTTTTTAAACCACTCCTTAAAAGAGCCGAGTCTAACGCGTCTAAAAACAGTTCCGGCAGCTTTTCCAAAACAATCTTCGACGGGATTCCGATAAAGATGCCGCATCCCCTCTCCCCGTCGATTCTCGTAACCCCGTAGGCTCCCGGCTGAAACACCGACGGCCTCGACTCGTATACTCCCAGGGCCTCAGCCTCACTCGGGGTCACGCAGAAAACAAGCTCAAAGCCGAATCTTCTAACTATGCCGGCTGGAATCCTGTCACCCATCTGGCTCAACAGTTTTAAACCCTCGTATCTACCGATGTTCCTGCTCTCCACCCCTAGGAGGCGTCTAAGACTCCTAGGCGGGTAGCCTAGGACAATTATCGACCCTCCCCTCTTGAAATAGTTATTCAGAAACCTTGTTTCAGACTCTTTCAGCTCGGGAGGATCCGGCAACACTATCACCCTAATATTGTCCTCGACAAACCTCTCCCATTTTTCACTCCCGCAGAGCGGTGGCTGCACTACGCTAGCGTCCAAGCCAAGCCTCCGGAGCCTTCTCAGGAACGGGCTCAGAACGGTCGGCCAATGGGTAGCGTCTAGGGGCGCGTAGACTCCCACCGGGCTAAGCTCTCTTCGAAACACGCTGGTTTCCTCAAGCCATTTAACAGCCTTTTCGAAAGAGCTTAAAGCAGCCTCATCCCTCTTGAACAATAGTGAGTAGATGAATGTTGAGGCTCCGTGAACGCCTCTCGTGAACGATGCGCTTAAAACCTGGCCCTTGATAAAATCCCCGGGAGGCGCTTCCTCGTCTTCAATGAAAAACCGTGCGAAAGTTTCAACATGGCCCAGCACGATTTTCCCTAACGGGCTTGAAGAGCCTACGGCTAAAGCAGCATGATCCTTAGTCCTGTTCAACGGATAAGGGTATACCGCCACGCTCGACTGGGGTATTACGCAATCCAGGCTTTCAACCGTTGATAATGCTGAAAACATTAAGGGTAGTGAGCCGCCGTGATACTTCTCGGTTGAGAACAGGTATGGTGCTGACGCTGTGAAAAGCCCGTCGTCAAGCCTCTTAACATAGCTGAGAGTCTCCTCGTAGTATGGCAGTTCAGCAGTGTCCCCCGGCTCCCAGTACGTGTAGAACCCCGCCATAGAATCATAGTTGGAGTACAGCTGGTAGAGCTCTCTAATAACTGTCTTAGCCCGGGAGATCTGCTGCCCCGCCGGGAACCTCCACATGTCCACGTACGTCTCGGGAACCCAATGGTATGAGAAGAGGGTTGCGCAGCCTCTTCTAGCAGCCTCCTCCATGAAGAAGTTGAAGAAACCTTGTTCAGGCCCGCCGGCGGCTGGAAACCTCCTGCTCGGGTATAATGTTTTCCCCGGCCCAGTTATATTATGCAGCACGACCACGTTGCCGCGCTTTGAAAAAGAGTCCAGATACTCCAACACGTCTTCCCTCTTTCCCCCCTCGGAGACACTATACCAGTCTAGCATCATGCTTCCAACCAGAACCCATTTCTTCCACGTCTTACTTCCCGCCCTAATGTTGAACACGTACAGGCCATTCCTATCAGTGTCCGTAAAGGTGGCTGTAGCCACGTTGCCCCTCAGTCTTGTTTCAACCTCTAAAGGCCCGCATCCGGGTTTAAGAAGCCTGATCCTCCTAGGAGCCTTCTCCCCCGGCTTTATCGCCAGCCTAATCCGGCCACGGGCCTCGAGAATCCTGGAGCTCACCTTTACCCTGAGCATTACTCTTTAAAAACCCATTGACCTAATAAGCCTTCTTCCGATTTGTCTTTTTCTTCCCGCGCAAGTAGAGCAGGAACAATATTGCGCCGAGCAGGATTACGACGGGGGCGACGCTCAGCATGATTGTAAAGATGAACGAATCCTCTTCAAACTTTCCCTCTTTCGCCTCCTTCACAGCGTTCAGAAGCTCCCTGTTGTTAAGCAGGGAGTCACCGTTGAACAACAATACCCCGGGCAACTCCGAGTCGACTACAACATACCTTACCTGTTTCTTAAGCTCAGACGGGGACAATTGCCACGTGCCTATCCCCACGTATAGTTTCCCAGGCTCGCAGGCCTTCTTCTCCTCATCCACATAAGCCTTGAACCCGTAGAACCCCTGTGCGTAAGCCATCGTGCACACGTAGTCAACCCATTCTTCTTCAACCCATTTCCCCAGTCTTGAAGCTGGTTTAAAGCCGCGTTCGAAGGAGAGGGGAAAACCGCTGCGGAAAGCTTCAAGCTTCTCTTCACCGACCTAGCTTTTTCACATACTCTCCGCACCACTTGAGAAACCTGGTTCCTCACGAACTCCTGCCACCTCTTCTCGTCACTGCCTGGGGAGAGCCCCGTCGCCTCCCTGAAGAGTCTTTCACTAGCCTCCGCCCTGATCGCTGACCCGGGCATTCTAATCCTGTCCAGCTGCAGCCCGTCTACATCATAGTTTGAAACAATCTCCTCAACGATCGACAGCAGCCTATTAACATACTCCTCGCTAGACGGGTCGACCCAACCGTTTTCACCGCTTGCCGTTGAAACCGCTAACTCCGGATGCTCCTTCAAATAGAAGTTCGGCTGAGCCTCGCCCTCTGCCAACGCGTTCACATACGGGTATATTTGAAGCCCGTGTTCCCTGGCTTTCGCCACAACCTCCCTCAAAAGATCCCAGCCGTATTTTTCAGACAAAGGAGCATACTTGGACTCATAGTAAACATACCCCCAAGGGTCTTTAGCTAGAAAAAAGATAGCGTCGACCCCTGCCTCCCTAAGAGACCCGAAGGCTTCGTCAACCCGTCTCAACCATTCCTCCTTCCCACTAGGCCAGTAGTCGCTATACATTCCCAGCCAGACTCCTACGAAGAAACTTTTCACAGAAGAGCCTGAGGCGCTCCGCGTAACCGGCATCGACAAGGACAGGAGCATCGGCAGCAGTATAAAAACACTGGTCCTCGACACTTTCCTCAGATGACACGTGGCGACAGCCCTATTTAAAACTGCGTTCAGAAAACAGGAGTCTTAAAACACGGTGTGGAAAGCATTGCTACAGACGGGGAGCACGCGCCTATGTTTCACCAGGCTTCTAAGCATCTCTTTCCCCCGCGTTGTTAAAGATTAAGCTTTTAAAGCGCTACCCAAGTTAACACCACGTGTCTAAGAGAAGCATGATGCTTGCTTTCACAGCTCTAATAGTGCTTCTAACAGCGGCCTCATACCTCTCGTTAAACAGGATGATGAGGAGCGAGGAGCCTCCGAAGCCGGGGGTGAGAGGAGTATTCCTATACATGTATGAGTTTCCCGACAGGTCTGTCGCGAGGAATTTCACGCTCTACATTAGCAAAATCAGGAGCAGCGGGTTTAACATTGTGCTGCCCTTCGTCATCCATGCCGGAGGGCTGGCTGACTACAGGAGTAAAATAGTTCCGGCTGACACGGATTACCTTAGTAATTTTAAAAGCGACGAGGACCCTTTGAAAATAATCGTCGAGGAAAGCCATAGGAACGGCCTGAAGGTCTGGGCGTGGGTCGTAGGATTCAGGACGAGCAGGTCAGTGCTGCTTCAACACCCCGACTGGGGCATAGTTAACGAGAAGGGTGAGGACCAGCTTTCACACGGGTCCTTCCACCCCTGGGGGTGGTACTACTTGTCCCCCGCGAGCGAAGGCGCCAGGAACTACATCAAGTCCTACATTCTAGAGCTGGCGGAGGAGTACCGTGTCGACGGCATAAACATAGAGGATGATTTCGGCTTCCCCCCGGGGCTGGAGGCAGACTTCAGCGAGAACGCGAGAAATTCTTTCGAATCATACCTCGGCAAGAGGGTTGAGAACTGGCCTCAAGACGTGCTGGCAGGGGGAACCCTCAGGGGCGAGTGGGTAAACTGGAGGACTCAGATCGTAACGGATTTCCTGAGAGAGATCAGGAATGCTGTGAAACAGGTTAACCCGGAAATAGTTTTGTCGGCAGACGTTTCCCCTGATCCCGAGTGGAGCAAGCAGGCCATGGGTGTGGACTGGAGCGAATGGGTACGCCAGGGCCTTATAGACGCGGTCTGCCCAATGATCTACCATAGGGATAACAGTATGCCGGTCAAATGGGTGGAGGACACCGCCAGGAGCATAGTTGAGCATGTTGAGAAAAACAATAAAGCAGTCCTGGTTATTCCCTGCGTCGGCGGCTCGCTGGCTACAACCGGGAGAATGCCGGGCTGGGAGTGGGTTGAATCAGTAAAGGGAGCGATGAGAGGAGGAGCAGCAGGCATCCTAGTCTTCGCAGACGTCTGCCTAGACTCTTCAAAAGCATGGAGCGACCTCGCAAACTACTTTAAGCAGCCCGCACAGTAGGCTCCTGAGCCAAGAAAAAAGCAATGCGCGGCTCCCTCAAAAAACTCGGAGCAACCATATTCCCAACGCCGGGAGACGTGTTGCAGCCAACACTAAACACTCCCCAGCCCGCAGCGATCCCCGTCGCCGCCGCCTAGACACGCCTTTTCTCAACCGGAGCAACGGGAGCCTCACGAGACTCCAAGCTTCTCATTAATCTCCTTCTGGTATTCTTCAACCCTGAGCTCCTCCACATCCCTGACGCTAACCGGCTTCCTGAGAAGCGCCGACTCGTAGAAGCCGAGGGGAATAGCCATATCCCTGTAAGCCTCAAGACCGTCAACCTCAGGGGCGCGCCGGTTCACAACAGAATCGTAAAAATCGTAAAGCTCCGTAGCAACAGTGTCAGTAATACCCATCGGAAACATCCTAGACTTCTCCTCAGGCTTAAGGCCTTCAAGCATCCTGCTCACAAGCGTACCCATGCCAACAAACTCTATAGAATCCTCCTTCTGAATGAAGAGACCATCGTAGCCAGCGTGCCCGCTGAAAAGACCCTCATGGCCAACCGAGCCCTTCGAACCATAAATCATCCTGAAGCCAAGACTCCTCCCAGGAGCCGCCCGAGTCCAAAGCCACTGCGCGTAAACACCCCCCTCGAAAACAATAATCCCCATCGTCATATCGTCAACAGTCACCCTAACACCATTCCTAAACGGGTCAAACGTCTTCTGAACAGCATAAACCTCAACCGCCTCCCTCCCCAAGTGATACCTATCCAAATCCGCCAGATGAACACCACCGTCGAAAACCCAGCTCCCACCAGCAGCATACTTATCCTCCCTCCAGCCCCAAGCACCAGGACTCCAGCCCGCGGAACACCACACTATCATCCTCGGCTCACCAATCAAACCCTGCTCCACAACCCAGCGAACAGCCCTATTCTCCGGGCTCCGCCTATAGTTCTCAGCAACAGCCAGAACCCTATTATTCCTCCTAGCCTTATCCATAATAATCCTCGCAGCCCTCATCGTAATCCCCAGAGGCTTCTCAATAATAACATCCAGCCCCCCGTCAAGACACACAGCCGCCACAGAATGATGAACATTATGAGGCAAAGCAATATCAACAGCATCCAGACTCTCACCCCTAAGCATCTCCCCCACATCAGTGTAAACCCTAGGCTCCCAGCCCTGAAACTCCGCAACCAGCCTAGCCTTCTCCCTCGCAAGAGCCTCCTTAACATCGCAAACAGCCTTCACCTCGAAAACCCTCAACCCCCTCGAATACAACTGCCTAAGCCCATTAACATGCGCCCCCATCATACCCCCGCAGCCGATCAAAGAAATACTCAGCTTCTCCAAGGCAACACACCCGACCGCAAAAGCCACCAGCAAGTATAAAAACCTTACATTTTTTTAAAAACGCGCAGCATTTCCACAATTAAGACACCCCTGCAAGAAACCATCCCCCGAAAACGAAAGATTTATCAAGAAGAAGCATATGCCAGCCTTGAAGAAACATGTCCGAGGAAAGTCTACTCACGAAGCTAAGGGACGCGATAGTCAACCTCGATTTCGACGGCTCCAAACAACTAGCCCAAGAAGCAGTAGCAAAAGGAATACCCCCCAACGAAATCATCACCAAAGCAATAAGCGGAGCAATGAAAGAAGTCGGGAAAAAATTCGAAGCATCAGAATACTTCCTATCAGAACTAATAGTCGCAGGAGAAATAGGAAAAGAAATATCTCAAATGTTAAAACCATATATGAAAGACACAGAAATCAAAAAAATAGGAAAAATAGTAATAGCAACAGTCAAGGGCGACCTACACGACATCGGGAAGAATATTTTCGGGATGATGATGGAGGCTGCTGGCTTCGAGGTTATTGATCTTGGTAATGATGTTCCGGCTGAGGCTATTGTTGATGCTGTTAGGAGTCATAAGCCTGATATCGTGGGCTTGTCGGCTCTTCTGACCGTCACGATGGTTGAGATGGAGAATGTGATTAACGAGCTTAAGAAGGCTGGTTTGCGGGATAAGGTTAAAGTGATTATCGGCGGGGCTCCGATAACTGAGGACTATGCTAGGAGGATTGGCGCCGACGGCTATGGGAAGGATGCGGTGGTTGGAGTCGATATCTGCAAGGCTTGGGTGGGCAAGAAATAAATATAGAGCTAAATAAATAGTGAAGGATGTTTAAAGGAAGCTGAGGCTCTTCGAGACGTTTTGTTTTCTTAGGAGTAAATAGTCCAGCGTGCTCTGTCAATCGAGGGAAGCCGTTGTTCAAAGGATGCTTAGCTGTTCCGAAGGATCTTTTAGCCGCGCGCGCGTAAGAACATCGGCTTCCTCATCGTACTTAATCTTATACATCATAATGCTTCCGCCTCACTGGATAGAAGGTTATAACTAGTAAATAATCTTTTCTCTCTTCGTAAACAACTCTTAAAGCAATTTTGCGTTAATAGCTTTAATGGCAAAATACTGAGTGCCCTTTTGGTCTACGCGCGCAGGATCTTGAATCGTCTTAACAACCTCCTTCTCGTTTATCTCGAAGCCATAATGCTTTACGACCTCAAACTTTTCACGAGCATGCTTAGTGAATCTGACTTCGCGACTTCGATTATGTTTCATCTGGATTTCCCTAGCGCGCGCTACTGCGAGTACGCTGACCAAGAGCTTCTCAGGATGTTGACTCGAGGAAAAGGGTTTAAATAATTCGTATGCTTGTTTTTCTCCTCCTTCCCAGAAAAGGATGATAGACTCTTCTGCTGCTGGAAAACCTTTTAAGAATAAGCATGTGAAAATAAAGTGTTTCGTATGAAGGGTGTTATTCTGCATGGTGGCGCTGGCACGAGGCTCCGCCCTTTAACCTTCAGCGGTCCTAAGCAGCTTATTCCCGTTGCTAACAAGCCTATTTCCCAGTATGTTCTTGAGGACCTTAGGGATTCCGGTGTTAGGAGTGTTGCTATTGTTCTCGGCGAAACTTTTCCTGAGCTTGTGAGGGAGTATTACGGTGACGGCAGCAGGTTCGGGGTTAACGTGGAGTATGTTTTTCAGGGTAAGCCGCTTGGCATTGCCCATGCTGTAGGCCTCTGCAGGGATTTCGTCGGCGACGATAGTTTCATCCTCTACCTGGGGGATAATCTTCTTCAAAACGGCGTCAGGAAGTATCTTGAAAGGTTTGTCGAGGGGGATTATGACGCGTATGTTCTTCTCAAGGAGGTTGAGGACCCTTCGAAATTCGGCGTCGCGAAATTCGATGAGGACGGTAGGCTTATAGGCTTGGTGGAGAAGCCAAAGGTCCCTCCGAGCAAATACGCTCTGGTTGGTGTCTACTTTTTCAAGCCGGTGGTTTTCGAGGTTATTAAGGGTTTGAAGCCGAGCTGGAGGGGTGAGCTCGAGATAACGGATGCGCTTCAAACAATGCTTGAAAAGGGCTTCCGCCTCGGCTACTCCTTCGTGGAGGGCTGGTGGCTCGACACCGGTAAGAAGGACGATATTCTTCATGCTAACTCTCTGATTCTTGATGAGCGTGCAGAGAGGAGCATCGATGGTGAGCTTGTCAAGTCGAGGGTTGACGGCAGGGTTTCAATAGGGAGGGGTAGTAAGATTGTTAGCAGCACTGTGAGGGGGCCTGCGGTAATAGGAGGGAACTGTGTTATCAGGAACGCCTTTATTGGACCATACACGAGCATAGGGGATAACGTTATGGTTTTAAACAGTTCGATAGAGTATTCTATTGTTTTAGAGGGTGCATGCATCGAGGATGTTGACAGGCTTGAGGAGAGCCTTGTCGGTAAGAATGCTAGGGTTGTGAGAAACAGGGTTAGAAATTCTTTAAGGCTTCATGTGGGAGACTACTCTGAGATAGAGCTATAGGGTAACTGATGCTTAGTAATGCGGCTTCCGGTTTAGAGAACTTTTTCTTAAAGATTTTTAAAAAAGCGAAAAAAGTTAAATATTGCTGGTAGTGTGTTTCAATTCATGTTAGAGGGAATAATGGTTTACGGGTTGAAAACAATTCCTGACGAAAGAGGCTTCTTCTGCGAAATCCTCCGTCAGGACTGGAAAGACCTGCTGGGAGACGATTCAGTGGTTCAGGCTAACCTGTCATACAGCTATCCGGGCGTGGTGAGGGCTTGGCATAGACACCTGCGCGGGCAGGTGGATTATTTCGTCGTGGTTAAAGGCGCTATGAAGATTTGCGCCTACGATGAGGAGACTAAGGAGCTTGATGAAATCGTTTCCAGCGAGCATAGGCTGCAGGCTGTGAGAATACCTGGGCAATACTGGCATGGGACGAAAACCATTGGGGATAAGCCATCGTTAACGGTGTATTTCGTCACCAGGCTGTACGACTATAAGGCTCCGGATGAGGAGCGTAGGTCTTGGAACGACGCCTCAATAGTGCCTAAAGCCATTAACGGAAAGACGGATGACCCTAGAGTAGGTAAGCCTTGGGACTGGCTGTATCTACCGTATAAGTGACCAGCCTTGAAGATACTCGTCACGGGGGCAAGCAGCCTTCCAGGGTTCAGGACTGTCGAGAAAGCCTTGAACAGGGAGCACCGGGTTGTGGCTGTCCACCGTGAGAACCCAGTGTCCCTTGAGCACCGGGACCTTAAGAAGGTGAGACTGGATATACGTGACCTGCAGTGCTTCGAAAAGCTTCTGGAGGAGGAGAGTCCTGGAGCTGTCGTCCATATGGCTGCTCTCGGCGACGTAGACTCCTGTGAAAGAGACCGTGGCCTAGCTTGGAGCACGACTGTTGAGCCCAGTGTAACCCTGGCCAGATGGGCCTCGAAAACCGGGGCTTTCCTCGTATACTTGTCTTCGGACTATGTTTTCGACGGCGAGACGGGGAACTATGGTGAGCATCATCCGCCAAACCCGGTAAACTATTACGGTTTGACTAAGCTAATGGGCGAGGTGGCTTTCAGAGCATCCGCTGCGGATAGTGCGATCATAAGGGCGAGCTCCATCTATGGTCTCGGCCCGGGCAGGAAGAACTTTGCCAAGTTCCTGATTGAAAGGCTCAAGAAGGGGGAGGAGGTTAAAGCGCTTGTAGACCAGTATACGACCCCTACGCAGGCTCAGCTGCTCGCGGAGGCTGTGGTGGAGGTGGTTGAGAGAAGGTTAACTGGGACGTTTCACGTCGTTGGGGAGAGGATGAGCAGGCATCAATTCGGTATTGGAGTTGCCCGTCTCCTGGGTTTTGACGAGGCGCTGGTGAAAGAGGCGGGGATGAAGGACATGAAGTGGTTTGCCAAGAGGCCTAGGGATTCAAGCCTGAGTTCTGAGCACACGAGGGCTGTTCTGAGGACCGACTTCTATAATGCGGCTTTTAAGGTTCTGAGGGAAGAGTATTTGAGGGGTGAGCCTGTTTGAAGGTGCTGGTTACTGGAGGAGCGGGCTACATAGGGAGTGTTCTCATCGGAGAACTCTTGAAAGGAGGCTTCGACGTTGTGTGTTTAGACAAGCTAATCTTTGGGGACAAGGGTGTCAAACAATACGTTGACGCTAAAGGCTTCAAACTGGTCGTGGAAGACACTAGGACTTTCAACCCTGATGTTCTTCGTGGCGTCGACGTGGTTGTGGATCTTGCAGCCATATCGCAGCCAGACCCATTAGGGCTTTTGAACAGGGAACTGTTCAACGGGATGAACTATGAGGGGCCTGTCAGGGTGGCGAAACTAAGTGAGAAGTATGGTGTGAGAAAGTATGTTTTCCCCTCAACCTGCAGCGTCTACGGTTTCCAAGAGGGCCTTATATCTGAGGAGTCGAAGCCTAACCCGCTTGAGGAATATGCGAGGACAAAGCTTATGGCTGAAGAAGAAGTTAGGAAAATGTCTTCTGAACAGTTCTGCGTGACCGTACTGCGATTAGCCACCGTATACGGGTTATCGAGCAAGATGAGGTTCGACCTGGTTGTGAACGGAATGACGCTGGCGCTTTATAAAACGGGCGTTATCAAGGTAATGCGCCCCGGGACTCAGGTGAGACCTGTGGTTCATGTAGCCGATGTCGCTGAGGCCATAATCATGACGATGGAGGCGGGCAGCGAGGTTCAGGGTGAAACCTTCAACGTGGGTTCGAGCGACCAGAACTATCAAATACACGATTTGGCTGAGCTTATAGGCAGTAGCATTGGTAAGCCTTACAGAATCGAATGGTACGGGGAGCCTGATACGAGATCATACAGGGTTGACTTCGCAAAAATAAGGGAGAGACTGGGTTTTGAAGCGTCTCACTCTCCGGGGGAGGGCGCTAGGGAGATATACACTGCCTTAGAGAAGGGTGTGATAGCGGAAACGCCTGAAACCAACGTGATCCGATGGTGGAAAACACTTCAGGACCAGGGTGAAATACGCTAGTAGCGCGCGCTGGATGGGCAATTAAAGAAGTTTTTCTGACAACTTGGATTCAGCATAGCGTCCTTGCGTGATTCATCGTTTAGCGCGTGCGCTTATGAGTGGGATGCGGTGGGGGGCGAGGAGGCCGAGGGACTCTTCGCCAAACGTAAGTAGGGCGGAAGCCCTGCTGAGCCACAGGCCTCTAAGGCTCGAACACGCTTTCGAATTGATGAAGAGAGAAAAGCCACGTGAATAGTCCCTAAGAGATAGCTGGGAGCAAGTTCCTCTCTTCTCCCCCATCCATGTTCTGGTTGAGGCTTCCGGGCCTGAGGATGTTGGGGCGGTCTCCAGCCTTGTGAGGGAGTATTCTGGGAGAACGGGTTTGAGGGCTGTCGGCATAATTGTCTGCGAGGAGGTTGATGATGGGCTGCTTAGCCTGGTTAAGGGTTTGAGGGATGCGGAGGTGGTATGCGTAACTAGAAGGATT
>CAZWPT010000055.1:0-10119 GCA_964635675.1 uncultured Nitrososphaerota archaeon
ATCATCACCTGATAGGATGGTTCATCGCTGATCTTGGATTTGAAGAGAGGAATTCGGGGTCCCGAAATAACTTTACCAGTTGTCACGTCGAACTTCGCCTTGTGCCTCGGGCAGGTTAAAACACTACCCTCCAGAGAACCCTGCGAAAGATCGCCGCCAGCATGAGTACATCTAGCTCCAATAGCGTAGTATTTCCCGTTAACGTTCGCAATCAAGAACTCCTTATCCCCGACTGAAACCTTCTTCATCCTACCTGGAGCAAGCTCCGACAATTCGCCAACCTTTACTACGACCATGGCTAGTCCTCCGCCTCCTATTACCAAACCATCTTTATCTGTTTTTCCTATCATAAGCTAGACAATAGATGGAAACAAGCCTCTTACGTAGTCTTGAGGAAGGAAAACATGGTTACTGAAGGAGCAAAGAGGCGACGTATTAAACGAGCATTCTGCACAACCATACGCGCATGGTCCTCCGGAAAATCCTTAGGCTGCAGGATACGAGAACATCATCAACGTAGATAGGCTTATTCATGTGTAGAATTAAGGATGGAAGAAAACATAGGCATTGTTAAGCCGCGTACTCATTTCTTCATCATTTAATAAAATTTTAAGCCTTCCTTTTTTCTTAGTCTCTATACAATAAAAATACTCCCTTAACTACAAAGCTCCCAGCCTCTTACCTTCCTCAACTTTTCAGCCTCCTCTTCCGTTAGGACAACGAAACAATAGCTCTGTCCTCCAGTTGGTCTTGAGTAGTACTGGTATCCACTATCCTTAATCAGTTCGTTTATCTTAAGCATTGCAGGTTTCATGTATAGGAAATCTCCGTCACAATAAAAGTCAACATAGTGCTCCTCTCCCCTGAATTTGAAGAAGACTCTGCAACGGTCCACCCTCTGCTCTCCCATAGCATAGTAGCGGAGGCGCATTTTCTCAAGACCTGGAACTTTATCCTTTAACTTTTCAAACTCACGATAAGTATATTTGCTCCACTCCTCCCTAATATCCGTCGGATTGAGAACTCCCCTAGATATTCTGGCAAGCCTCTTTAGTATCATGACACCCATTCCTTCCTCAGGCATCGTCTCCGAAGATTCCTTAAGTATCCTTTTAGTGTCGAAAGGTGTGATCCAGTAGTCAAATTCAGCATCCCCACTTTTCAACCAAATATCCTCATGCTCCATTAAACTCCAGATTAGTAGCCGTCCCTCTGAGTGCTCCGGTTTCCTCGGGGACTTACGTATCTCCCTATCGATCCACCAAGTGTCCTCATAATCTATTTCTCCGTTGAAAATCTTCTCAAGGATCTCCTCGGAAGATAGGCTAGAGTAATCCTTGAAGAAATCCATTTTGCGAAGATATTCTATGGAATCTATAAGCCTCTTTCTCAGCTCAGGGTTCATTCAATATAATGGCACAAATCAGGTTTTTAAGCATAACCATCAATCACAAATCCATAACAAAGAATAATTTCTTAAACTGTTAAAGAACATGTGCAGGGAGGGTGTGAATGATTATATAATCATCATCGCCCGAATAGATGGAAACACTGGAAGGCTTTGCATAGGGACCGTATAAGAGGTGCCTAGCAGTTGAATGAGGATGAGTTTGCAGTGAAGGTGAAGGAACACCTGCGCAAGCGGTACGATATCCCAGAGGTTATAAGAGAGAAGTCCACCAGACTAAGAGAAGGAACCTCATTTCGAACCCCCCGAAGGAACCAAGCTTAAATGGTGCGTAGGAGGTAGTGGGGCATACCCTGAGGTGCATGAGGATATTGAAGGCAGAATCTTCATCTGGTCTCCAACACAAGGAGATCCCTCCGAAGTTATTGACGGTTACTTAGAGCGGGAGCCTCGCCGGAAGCGCTGGATGTTCGACTCTTCTAGCCGTGGGACATGATATGCGAAGAAATTGTCATGGCTTATGAACATCTTTCTATCCTATCTTAAGATAGATATAAATATATACAGGCGCCGGCGGGAAGACTCGAACTTTCGGCGTCCAAGCGATTCCGACCAACGGGTATCTGTCTAATCAGGTTAACAGCCCGCTGCTTTAGGCTGTTGAACTACCTGCTGAGCTACGCCGGCCCGCCGGCTAGACTAGTTTTGAATATGGGGATTAAAAATCTTTCTCCCTAAATAGCGCGCGGCGGGTCCGCAGGGATCTCGATAGGGATTTTTTTCAGTTAAAGATCTTAGAGAAGTATAAGCCTAGTATGGGGTCAAACTCGACCTTGAGGCTATGGGAAAGTACATGCAGGTTATGTTCGAACGTAGGAAAGAAGGTGGAAAGTACGTACCCGATTTAAAGAAGATACCGGAAACTGTTAGTATAATCAACACGGGACTAAGGATATGGGGTACCAGTATTACAGCAGTGGACCCGAGGGTAAGGCTTACATCATGCTCTCAGTGGAGGAGGCGGAGAAGCCGAGGGAAAAGAAGGATTGGATGCTCCAGTTAAGGAGAGTAGTAGGGGTTCGGGACTAAATCTCCGATTGCAACCTTGATAATATCTTCAATGCTTGTATCTTCAGGCGTAATAAGGTCGATGAACACGGCAACCGGCAACCCGTATTCAACATTCCTATAGTCTCCAAGGAAGTATTTCTCGTTAAAAGATTTATCTTTCGCTAACTTAAAGCAGCCTTCTGGAAATTCATCAGCCCTTGTCGTACTCTTAACGTCTATTACAATTAAGCCTTCTTTATGATAAACGAGAAAGTCTGGCCCCCTTTCAAACGGTCCCCTTACCTCTAGCTCCTCCGGAGGAATACCCTTTTTCTCGGATACCCTCTTCTTAATATCCTCCTTAAAATAGAATTCTACGCGTTTCTCTCCGATATCTCCAATCAGCTTTATATCATCCTTATCTTTCCTCAGCTCTTCAATCATCCTCATCAATATTGATTTGGGGCTCTCAAGGTATATCGTACGTTGGAAGGTTTCTTCCCCCTTTGAGTATTTTATTTTGAGTTTGCTCAATTTCTCATCATAATCGATGCCCTCAATCTTTCTAAACCAGTCAATACTTATCCCACAAACATATTCTGAGGATTCTTTATGGACCAGCTTGATAGCGCGCGCGCTTTCTTTCGCCAACCTTAAGGTACTGGCATCCTATCCTCTTTTTAATTTTTTTGAAGATTTTTTATAAGATGTTGCACGCACGCTAGAGGATTATTCTGCTCTACACACAGTGTTTTAACAGCTTTCTTAAGTCTCCCCCTTCTCATGCTCGGCTAAAGCCTCCCTACGTTTTCCAAGGTCATTCTCACTGAGCACATCCAGCATCGTCTCGAGAAGCTCCTTAACCCTGTCCCTCAAAGTCTCAGCTCGTTCAAAAAGCTTCCGACATGGAAGCCAATAATCAGCAATGTAGGCTTTTTCAGAGTTTAAAACGAGAAATGCAGAAATGTTTAAATCGCAGAAACGTGGCTAACCATATGGCTATACTGATGGCTGAGGGGGAAGCCAAGGTTAATGAGCTCGAGAAAAAGGTTGAGCTGCTTGCTAAGGCGGTAAGCATGATGATGCTCGAAGGTGAAGAATTGCCGGAGGATGAGGTTAAGGAGATCAGGTCTAGACTTAACGATTGGCTGAGGGGGAAGAGGGGAGAATTCGTAGATCTCAAGGAAATTGCTTGAAATAGTGCTTCATAGGAAAGCGGAAAAAGAGCTATAAAACCTTAATCTTGACGTGAAAGGCAGGATAATGGAGGCTTTTTAAAGAAATAAAGGAAGGCCCCTTCGCCGGTGACGTTAAGCCAGTTAAAGGATTGAAAGGAGTATTCAGGAGGAGGGTCGGCGACTATAGGATCATCTTCTCAGTATCCTTCGAGGAGAATACTGTCGTGATACTTCGCATAAGCCCAAGAGAAAAGGCCTATGAGAGCATCTGAAAAGTCGTTATTAACCAACGCTGTTTTAGAGGTTGTTCTCTTATTCTTCTAAAAAGAATGGTTTTTCTTGAAAAATTTGTTTAATTTTAGAATATCCTCCTAGTCCTAATTCACTCATCTTATTTTCAACCCTTTCTTCAAATTCTCTCTAACTATCATCCTCCTAGTCTTAGAGTCTCCCAGTAGCGTACGAATTTTGCATCTCCTATCTTATAGAATGATTTCCGGGTTGACAGCAAGCATCATCGCTAAAGTGATGACCTCGCGCGCCGCACCTACTATTTTTCTATTCCCTAAGCCTGAATAATAGGCCGATTAAGCCTAGAATCGTTATCGACGCGCCGGTGAAAAGGAAGAACGAGTATGTTATGCCCAAGGCTTCCCCCGTGTTTACAGTGTAGTATAGCAGTACGGCTCCGCAGCAGACAAGGAGAGCCGCGAACAGTTTTGCTACCACTATGCTTACCTTCAAATCGCCTTAACGCTTGAAATCCTTAAGATAAATCTTTCCTTAAAGCCCTCCTCCATTGTTTTAACGCTTCAAACTACTTTTCGCAGCGAAGCCTAGACCCGGTGTTTTTCCCTATGCCAGCCTCTTCTTAAGATACACGTCAACCATATAGGACAAGCCGTACTTGCTGAACGCCTCCTGCTCAGCCTTCCTCTTTATCTCGAAGAACCTGTCTATCTCCCTCTTCCACGGGTCCTTAGCATACCTCTTATCCTTCTTAAGCTCGTTCAGCCTCTTGATGTCCACGTCTAGAAGCTTGGTGCTTGGAAGCCTATACTCCTCTATGTCTGAAGCGTAGACGCCCATCCACCTTGCCCTCGGCGTAGCCAGCTCAGGCACGTGCGCAGCGTTAGCCGAGCCTGAGATTATGACTTGCGCGATATGCAGCCCCCACGGGTCCGCGTCAGTGAAAATATACACAGGCAGGTCTAGCTCCACGTTAAGCCTCCTTATAAGGCGCCGAGTAGCTCGGGGAGCCTGTCCAGCAGTATGGATCAGGATAGCGTTATACTTTTTCCAAGCCTTCTCCTCGACGAATCTTGTGAACATGGCGCCCTTCTCAATGCAGAGAACCTTGTCGGCAGGGGTTTTCACGAACCTGGCTGTGGCAAGCGCCGGGCCTATCATCAACCCGTCGGGGTGCGAAGTCAGATTGATCCTCTTCCCCTCATAGCCTTTCACAGTGTACTCGATAGTTAGGTCTGCGAATATGGCGCTCCTCTCCTCAGGATAAATGTTGAAATCCTCCCTGGGTGAGCCCACTACGGATTCAAGCTCAGTTATTATCCTGTCCGACTCGCTCTGATCCTCGAAACCAAGGTCCACGCCCTCAGCCATGTAGAAAACATCTCTCAGCGTACTTGTCTTATCCTCGTCGATAAGCTTCCTAGCCAGGCTTGCAACCCATATGAGTTGAGTTAAAGGCTTCAGGTGCTTCACGTTGCGCGAGGTGCGAACCGCCTTCTTAGGCCCAAGCACATAGTGACCCTTCTTCTCGTCGAAGATAATGTTGTCAACAGTCCTGAGAGGGATTTCAAGCGAAGGAGGCTGCCTATTCTCAACCTGCTTAAGCACCTTAAGAGCTAGGCTAACAATATTCTTCCGAGCCCCAGACTCCTTTTTCATGTCTCTGAAGGCAGAGTTAAAAGGCTGCTTATTAAAGTATCCTAATTATAAACCAGACTTTAACCATTAAAACCAGAGGGAACACTGATGGAAACATATTTATGACGCTTCCCACAATACTTACCCGGGCGGCAGGTAGGCTCGGGGAGCTCGCCATTCCCTACACCCGAAACTGGCGACACGCGGGGAGCTGATAACCGTGAGGACAGAGCTGCCTCAACGCATCCGGCTGCAGCAGGTCTATGAAAGCCATACTTACTGGGCAGGAGTAGCATGCTCGCCCGCCGTAGGGTGGGTGCGTCTGCCTAATTGCCGAACCCGCTAGGCCCGGGAGGGAGCAGCGGTAAGGCAAGCTACCTGCGTTGGTAAGAGATGGCTGGAGGGTAAACCTGTTGCACGCTGGATGCGTTGGAGGGGTTCGACCCTCATGGGGCTGCCGCCCGCTTCTTTAGAGAACAGGTATTGATGCTGCCGGCTCCCCAAGACAATGCTACTTCCAATGATGTTGTACAAACCGGATTAGCGTGTGCCTCGGGAGCACGCGTAGCCTGGTCTCCCTGAGGTACTTTTCAGCCGTTTTCTCCACTGTCACCACTGTAAACACCCTGCTACCATAAACCGGCTTACTCCTAATAAACTGTTTCAACATGCTGAGCCGGCTCGCGCCTGCCGGCTTCAGACGGGCTCGAGAATAACGGCATGGAAAGGCGTTTTAAGATATGAAGCGTGCCTGCACGAATGCTTGGAGAAATATTACTTATTAAGTAAAAATTAACTATAAGGTAAAGCTTAATAAGTGTTTCCAGCACGGTTAATTCATGCCGAAAACCATACCCAGTTGGCTAGCATCCAAGTATTTCACTCTTCTCTCACACTTCAGCCTCCTGCCTTTCACAACAGGAGACGCAAGAAGGGTTTTACACTCTGAGAAAGCACCGTTATTCCTGCACAAGATGTACTCTTACGGTTGGGTTGACAAGGTTGAGAGAGGCACGTATAGAATCGTACATCCTTTAATAGCTCTGATGGAGTCCTCAGGGTTCGCTTGGAGGGATAGGGTGAAGGACAGGGAGAGACTACCCGTTTTGGAGCTGGCCGTCGCCAAGCTTTTCGAAGCTCTGGGGTCAAGGCTGGAATCCATAGTTTTATTCGGCTCCTTGCCTGCGGGGAGGGTTAAACCGGAGAGTGATATCGACCTGCTGGTTGTGGCGAGAGACCTGCCTGAAAAGTATAGCGAGAGGACAAGCATCATTCGAGAAGTCGTGTCCTCCAAGCTGATGGATGGAATCATACTTCACAATTGGAAGAGTAAAGGCATGTACTCAGATCTCGACGTATTGCTGATAGACGTTAAGGAGGCCGGCGCGACTCATCCGTTTTACCTGGACCTCACCAGGGATTGCGTAATCATCTATGATAGAAACGGTTTGATGACTAGGAAGATTTCAGAGGTTAGAGACAGGCTTGAAAAAATGGGTGCTAAAAGATTCGAGGAGCCGGATGGCAGCTGGTATTGGATTCTAACACCTGAAGCTGAAGCAGCTAGGAGGCTGGAACTATGAGGCTGGCGAAACTGGCTGAAGACTATTTCAAGAGAGCGAGGATCAGGATTAAAAGCGCGGAACTCGCCCTTTCTGAAGAATCCTATCCGGATGTAGTCAGGTACAGTCAGGAATGCGTCGAACTCTCTCTTAAGGCTGCTTTAAGAGCCGTAGGCGTGGAATACCCTAAGGAGCACGACGTGGGGAGGATTCTAAGGGCGGTTAAAGAGAGGTTTCCAGAATGGTTTAGAGGGGAGGTTGAAAGGCTGAGCGAGGTTTCCAGGGACCTTGTGGACAAGAGGGCTCCGAGCCTCTATGGGATCGAGTCCTTAAACAAGGCTCCGAGCGACATCTTCGATAGGAATGATGCTGAAAAAGCATTATCCGACGCTAAATACGTACTGAATACCATAAGCAAACTACTGTTAGAACTTCAGGTTATATCCGGGGTTTAAGCGCGCTTTATGAAGAGGAGTAAGCATTCATGCCTTATTGAACAAGACAGGAAAAGAGTCCTTTTAACAGAGGGGGTTCCTGTCTCACACCCTCCAACACGTTCTGGTGGAGGAGAGTCCGACCGATTGGAAAAAAGATACAGGACAATTCACGAGCGACGCACATGGCGTTAGCCTCATTACTCCGGAAGCAGCCAGAAATTAAAAGCTCAAATAACAAGTAAAAATTCAGAAACTCTTAACGCAAGAGTAAGTGGGCCAGGCCGGATTCGAACCGGCGATCTCCCGGTTTCAGATGATTTAAGCATTATCAGCCGGGCGCCTTAACCAGGCTGGGCCACTGGCCCTTGCTTCTTCATTCTTAAGCTAGCTATTAAATTTTTTCTTGAATAATTAGTGCACTACCGTCCTTTTGGGGGTGTGACGCCGGAAAGAGAAAGAAGCTTTTACCGAGAGCTAGGGATGGATTGATAAAGAAACTGCTCCTGACATGGTATGTTACCGCCGGAGGAAGGGGTAACCTTGTGAGGACGACCCCAACCTTGTAAGTCCTCGAGCGTCGAGAAACTTTATTTTAAGCCTCCGCATAACATGTTTGGAATGGTTGGGCGTGCCTTTCTGAGGGGCCTGCTCTACACCATATTCTTCACATCTATCTTCGCGTCCCTCCTCATAATTCCTCCATCCCGTGAGCCAACAGCCTCTGCAGCGCCATCGTCATACTCCTGGAGCAACCTTAGAACAGATTCTGTGAGCATAGCTTACTATGTGGATGAAAGAGCCGGGTACGGCGGGACGGGCTATCTTCACATCAAAGCCAATGGCCTAGGAGTCTACAGCGACACGAAGACTGCCACGGCAGTGGTGACTATACCTGAGGGCCTCTCTGCAAGCGTTTACGTCTGCGGCGACGATAGGTTTCCTCCTCCGGATGGCTGGACTGTTTTAGAGAAATACCTGAGGCTAAGGCTTACGAGCTTGGCAAGGAGTACTGGTGGGCACGCTGCTACAGGAAGGCTGCCACCATTGGTCAAGGAACGCATGAGGTCAGGCTGACTGTGGGCATCACGATTAACGTTTCTTCAAACGCCTACTTGGAGCGGGACATCGCCTATGCTTGCATGGACATTAGGCTTGAGGGAAGCGGAACAATCCAAGCTGAGTCTCATGTTGCTGAAGCAGCCCTAGACGGGGAGGCAAACCACGTCTTCACTTTCAGGCTTCCAGGGGTAAGCGGCGTCGGAAACATGAGCTGGAGAGCAGTATGGAAAGGTGTTGAGAAAACAGGTTATGGAACACCGGGAAGTATACAGAGAGTAGTCCTCGAAGGGGTTAACAGGGACAACTGGGTTTTCACAAGCCCCGTCGTGATCAGGGTCGGAGACAGTGTTCCATCGGTCGGCGCTGGCGAAGGCTACTCTATAGATGCTGCTTACGACGAGGGCTCCGGGGAGGTTGGTGTACGTAAGATTTCTGTTGCGATAAGCAATGGCGACGAGGTCGGCTTCACCTCCGCTAGATACCTCGTAACCGAGATTAAGAGGGATACTAGGGTTGCTGGGGGAACGCTGATAGGCTCTGAGATCTGGGCTAACAGCGGCTCAACAATCTCTTTCAACCAGACTATTAGCTACTATTGTTCAAATGGTTGGATCACTGAGAGGATTAGGGGAGGCGTTGAAACCGGCTCGGCAACGGTTAAGGCCTTCGAGGAGCTGAACGTTTCTAGGAGAGTAAGCTTCTCCTCCAAGAATAGGAGCGACGGGCTTGAGCTTACAACCAGGCTGTCAAAGCTAACACTGGTTTTCACACACATTAAAATCTCAGCTGAGAGAGTTGGCGGCAATGTTAACGCTAGGGCTTCCTGGGCCCACGACAACAGTCCCATAGCTGGGTTGAGAGTCAGGTGCTTCGAAACGGATCAGAGCGGGATAACGGATTTTAACGGAAGGGTCTCGTTCAGCATAGCTGGCTCAGGCTTCCAGGCAACGATCTACCCTGCCGAGAATAGAAATGGGATAACTGCTTACGAGGAGGCTAGGGTAGGGCTATGAATGAACTCAGGGCTCTCGTAGGCCTTGTTAAAGCTTGGCCAATATGCCTCGCAAGCACAGCAGTAGCATACTTCGCAATAACTGGCCCGCTCCTTTTCCTCGCCTCGGATATCGCTGTGCTGATCGTAAACAACGTTCTAACAGCCAGGCTCGTTATTACAGCGATCATAGTCTCCCTTCTCCTAAACATGCTGCTAGCGTCAACCTACTCCGCCTCGCTGTTCATAATTAGGCGTGAGAACTTCATAGAGGGCTTAAAGAGGAACGGTAGAAAGCTTGTTAAGGGCTTCGCGTTTCTCTCCATCTCAAGCCTCACGTGTTTAGCCATAATGCTCTCCGTCGGCTACCATGCTTTATTCTCAGCAAGCCCTCAGGATGCGTTTGGGCTAATAGCGATAAGCTATGGAGGAGGAGTAATCGCCTCACTCCTGTTCACCCTTCCTCTAGTCTGGCTTCTAACTTCTTTAGCGGGTGAAAAACTCTGGATAGGATTAGGAAGGCTCGTCTCAACGATAGCACTATTCT
>CAZWPT010000056.1:0-122428 GCA_964635675.1 uncultured Nitrososphaerota archaeon
TACAAGTTTAGAAGAGTTTAAAAAGCCTGTTTTGAAAGGTTTGTCGAGCTTGAAAGCCGTAGTGGGCCCGGCGAGCACCGGGCTCGGCGAGAAAATATGTTCCTTAACGAGCTTGGAGAAGATACGTTTCTCCTTCAAACAGTTTCCAGACGGAGAATTGTACGTTAGGCTGCTGGATGATGTTAAGGGGCTCAACGCGTTGATAATTCAGTCTCTGTCTCCGCCTCAGGATAGGAACTTGATGCTTCTCCTCCAGCTTTTACACGCGTTCAAGACGAATGGCGGCGGCGAGGCTTCAGTCCTGATTCCCTACTTGGCTTACGCTCGCCAAGACAAGATGTTCCTCTCCGGAGAGCCTGTTTCAGCACACCTTGTTGCCAGGCTCATCGAGGCTGCTGGAGCAGACAGGGTTGCGCTTGTCGAGGTTCACAGCGATGCTGCTGCTAAAGGCTTTAAGAATATTGTTCTAATAGAGGTGACGAGGTCTTTTGCAGAGTACTATTTAAGAAGCGGGTTTGAAAAAGCCTACGTGGTTGCACCCGATAAGAATGCTACCCCTAGGGCGAGGAGGCTTGCAGAAACCATTAACGGCGAAGTCGGGTGGGTCGAGAAAACCAGGGATAAAGAGAGTGGCTTCGTCTCCTCCAGCGAGGGGATGCTCAACCCAGCCGGTAGAAAGACGATCCTTATAGACGATATTATAAGCACAGGGGGGACGATCATAGAGGCAATAAAGCTGCTTAAGAACAAGGGGGCCTCACAGATATCCGTGGCTTGTGTTCACGGCATTTTCGTAGGCAATGCTTACGAGAGGATTATGAATGCTGGCGCTTCAAGCATACTTTCCTCAGACACTGTTGAAACCCCGTATTCAAACATTTCTGTGGCGGGTGACGTGGTTGGGACGCTTAGGGAGAAGGGCTGGCTCTGAGTGCTGAACCAGGCTGGGCGCGGCTTTTCGCAGTCTTGTCGGGCGAGCACGACAGGCTTCCAGCTGCCGAGGTTGAAGCCGTCTTCGAGGCTGAGAATGTTCCCAGGGTAGTCCTAGAGGGCTTCACACAGGTCTACAGGTTCACCGCACCTTTGGAGCCTGCTTCAAAAGCCTTCAGAAGACTAGCCTTATCGCACTTCCTGTGCGAGGAGATAGGGGTTTTCAAGCAGGGGATTTCCTGCGATGAAATAGTTGCCGCAGTAGTGGAAGCAGGATTAAACGGGAGCATTGCATTCAGGGTTAGGAGGATAAGGCGCAGTATTTCCCCTGAGGAGGCTTTGGCTCTTGAAACAGGGTTGAACAGAAAAGCGTCGAAAACCATGCGCCTCATCGTAGACTTAGAGAATCCTGAGAATAATTTGGAGGCTGTGTCTTCAAACGGCTTCATAATCGTAGGCAGGAGGATTTGCAGCAGCGCTAGGAGGAGCATAATGACTAGGAGCGGCGGCAGGAAGCCGTTCTTCCATCCTTCAAGCCTTAAGGTTGAGCTTGCAAGAACAATGCTGAACCTCGCCAGGGTTAGGGAGGGCAGTATAGTTGTGGACCCGTTCTCTGGAACCGGGACGGTTCTGGTTGAGGCGCATGAGCTGCAAACCCATCCGATAGGGCTTGACGTGGATCCTTTGATGGCCTATTCCTCCCGTAGAAACTACAGGTGGTTTCAGACACTCGTCTTCCAAGTCTTAGGGGATGCTAGACACATGCCTTTCAGACGCGCTGACGCTGTGGTTACGGATCCGCCTTACGGCAGGAGGGCTTCAACACACGGCTTTGAATCCCTAAGGCTCTACGAGTGCTTCATAAAGGAGGCCTCGAGGATTCTCAGAGATAAAGGGTGGCTTGTCTTCCTAGCCCCCAGCAGGCTGCCTGTTGAAGAAATCCTGAAGCGCAACGGCTTTTGGCTTAAGGAAACGTTTCTCATAGAGGTTCACTCTAATCTGACTAGGAAGCTACTGGTAGCTTTCAGGGGGTGAACTCTACGCGTATCAGCTCGAGGACAAGTATTTGGAAAACCTATTATAAGCCTTATGAAGTTAAACGTTATATTCCGCGAGGCTAGTGATAGAAACGTGTTGAAGAAGAGCCAGCCGTTCGGAAGACTAGTCTTCCTTGGAACGTCTGCAGCAGTCCCAACAGTCAGCAGGAGCCATCCTTGCATAGCACTCTGGTGGAGAGGGGAGATACTTCTCTTCGACTGTGGAGAGGGCGCTCAGCGGCAGTTGATGAGCGCCAGCCTCAGCTTCGAAAGGATATCGAGTATTTTCATAACCCACATGCATGGGGATCATGTTCTGGGCCTCCCGGGGCTGTTAATGACAATGACCCTTCAAAACAGGAGGAGACCTCTTAACATATATGGTCCAAAAGGGCTTAGGCCGTTCATCGAGTCCTGCCTGCCGATGATATTCTACCAGCCTAGTTTCCCAATCAGCATCAGCGAGGTGGGGGGTGGCCTAGTTGCCTCCGGTAGGAAGTATAAGGTTTATTCTCGCGAGGTCAGGCACTCTGTCGAGTCATACGCCTACTGTTTCAAGGAGGATGATAGGCCTGGCAGGTTCAAAGTTGATAAGGCTGAGGAGCTCGGCGTCAAGCCCGGGCCCTTGAGGAGCATGCTGGTTGAGGGTAAGCCGGTTAGGCTTGAGGACGGTAGGATTATAAGGCCTGAGGAGGTTGTCGAGCCATCGAGGCCCGGGGTTAAAATCGTTTACACGGGCGACATGGGGAATAGCCCAGGATTCGAGGAGTTCTGCGTGAACGCTGATATTCTTATTCACGAGGCTACTTTCGACGAGAGCATGAGCAGCGAAGCGGGTAGTCTTCAACACTCTACCTGTGTTGAGGCTGCTAAGCTTGCGGCTGCTGCAGGCGTTAAGAAGCTCATACTTACTCATGTGAGCTCTAGATACGGTGACGCTTCAATCCTGCTTGAGCAGACCAAGAGGTTTTTCAAAGACGTTCAGATTGCTGAAGACTTCCTATCCATCGATATTTTTTGAAAGAATCTCCTTCAGTTTATTTTCAACGGCTTCTTCAAGATCCTTCAGGCTTCCATCGTTCAATATGTAGACGTCGCTTAACGCAATTACCTCCCCAAGCCCGACGGAGAGCTCCACCCTATCCCTCTCCTCAAGCTCCCTAAGAATCTTGGGGTCGTCTAGCCTACCCCTGTTAGAAAGCCTGTTATACCTAAGGCTCACTGGAGCCAGCACCGCAACCTGGGTTACGAAGTATCCTTTAGACTTGAAGTATTCCGCTTCCATCAATGATCTTAACCCGTCCACCGCAATGATCTTGCGATCTGATTTCTCAATCTTCCTCTCCACAAGCCTGGCGACAGCATCATTACCCAGCTCCTTCCTAAGATTAACCATAAACCTGCTCATGGACTCTATGTCTCCGCCTACCCCCCGGGTTTCAGCCTCCTCCCTGACAGCGTCCCCCATAGAGACCACTGTAAACCCGTGTTCGCCAATAAGCTTCGCGACAGTCGTCTTTCCGGAGCCAGGCATTCCCGAGATAAGGATCAGCTGCTTCAACGACTGGTATAGGCGTAGGACGGTAAGGTATATAAATTCTCACCCGCTTCCAATCGGGATGGTGCGAGTCTTTGTTTCAATGGATGTTGAAAACGAGAATGTAAGCAGGAGAATACTTGAGGTTCAAAGAAGAATGGCGGACACTAGGGCTGACCTGAAACTGGTGGACACGAGCATCCTCCACTTGACATTATTCTTCATAGGGGAGGTTCCGGAAAGCATGGTTGGCACAATATGTGAAAGCCTTTCCCGGGTTAAGGGAAGCCCTGTTGAAATAGAGCTCAGGGGCCTCGGGGCATTTCCAACCGTCTCGCAACCCAGAGTCGTCTTCGCGAAAATCGGAAAGGGCTCCGGGGAGCTTGTTGAAAGGGCGGAACAGGCTTCAGAAGCATTGTCTAGAATAGGCTTCAGGATTAACGAGCAGTTCCACCCCCACCTGACTATCGCGAGGGTTAGGAGCCGTTTAAACATGGATAAGCTCACCCTTTTCATCAAGAGTAACGGGGATATTCTTATAGGTGAGGCTCTTACGAGCAGACTCAGGCTTAAAAAGAGCATTTTAACGCCACGGGGACCAGTATACGAAACCATCTGGGAAAAACTTGATTAGCAGGCGCCCGTGTTAACAATATATGCCGAATAGTCTTCAAGAGGTTGTCCAGGAGGCTCTGAGAAGGGTTAAGCCCAGTTTAGAGGAGGAGGAGCAGGTTAACAGGATACTTTCAAAAACTGTTTCAATTCTTAGGGATGAGTTTAAACGGTTGGAGCCCGAGGCCGAGGTGCTCATCGAAGGATCCGTTGCTAAAGGCACTTGGCTCAGCGGCGAGACGGATGCAGATGTTTTCGTAAGGTTCCCTGTTAAATGGAAGAAGAACGAAATGGGGGAAACCCTGATAGAGAGTGTTAAAAAAGTATTTGGCCCTGAGAAATGCAGGCTCAGGTTTGCGGAGCACCCGTACGTAACGGTTAGGGCGGATAGTATTAACGTGGATATTGTTCCATGCTACAAGGTTGAGAAAGGGTTTTACAAGAGTGCAACCGACAGAACTGCTTTCCACACGGAGTTCGTGAAGGAGAAGCTGAGCCTAGAGCTGAGGGATGAGGCCCGCCTCCTTAAAAGATTCTTTAAAGGAATAGGGGTTTACGGTGCTGAGATAAAGACGAGAGGGTTCAGCGGCTTCCTGGTTGAGCTCCTCGTATACTCTTTCGGAGGCTTCGTGAAAACCCTGGAGGCGCTTAGGGACTTTAAGCCTCCTCTCACACTGGATCCAGGTGGGCTCTATAAGAATAGGGAGGAGGAGCTTGCCAGGAGGGCTAGGGGAAGCCTGCTCTGCGTCATAGACCCTGTTGACGAGCTTAGGAACGTGGCCGCGGCGGTGAGCGGCGAGAGCCTCAGCATAGCGCAGTACGCTGCCTACATGATGCTTGAAAAACCTTCTATAGAGTTTTTCTACCCTGTCTACAGGGCTTCTAAAGAAGAACTCAGGGAGACTTTGAGAAGCAGGGGGCTTAACGTTGTTTCAATCACAATACCTGCTTGGACGAATATCCCGGACATTCTCTGGGGCCAAGCCTACAGGCTGCTTTCAAGGCTCAGCGGCTTCCTTGAGGAGAATGAATTCGGAGTCTTGATGGAGAAAGCCTGGAGCGACGAGGAGAAGCATATCGTCTTGCTCTTCCTACTGGAGGAGGTTGAGAAGAGGGCGGCGACGCTTCACATGGGCCCGCCGTATTTCAGCAGCAATGTACCCAGGTTCGTTGAAACCTATTTAAGCAGCGAGAGGACGCTTATCCACCCGTTTCCAAGAAACGGAAGATGGTGGACAGTTCTCAAGCCTAAAGTAAGGGATGCCAGGAGCATTATCTCTAAATTCCTTTCTTCAAGCGAGTCCTTGAAGGGGTTTTCCGAAAAAATAGTGGAGTCCCTCTCCCAATCTACAATACTGTCTGGAGAAAGCATTGTGGATGCTGTTGAAAACCCCGGCTACGTGTCTTTCTTGGAGAAATGTATCAATCCCTTCCCATGGCTTTCTAAACAAGTGTTAGAAAAAGCTTGGCGGAATCAAGCATCTTAACGTTATTAAACAGGACGTATACTTCCTCCGCCTCCTCAAGCCTCTCTATCAATTCTTTCAGCCTTTTCAAATCTTCGCGGCTATACGCGTATCCATAGTTATAGCGTTTCCCGAGTCCGTGAAGCCTAAAGTAGTACATGCCTTTCGTAAGAGGCGGGTCCCAGAACGGGTCCACCACGTGAATAAGGTCAAGCTTCTCCAGAATGTTTTTCGTCAGGCTTTTCTTTTCAAGCCATTCTCCACGCGGCTCCCAAGCCAGTCTCACCCCTCCTCTGTCTATTTCACCGAAGAATTTCTTCATGTTGCCAATGTTTTCAGGCGAAGGGTTGAAACTCGGGGGTGTTTGAAACACGGCTATTCTCGCATCAAGCTTCTTAACGATCTCTAGGGTTCTCGCCCATGCTTCCAAGGTTTTCCTTGAAGGAGTAAAGTCGCCATAACCCTTGAGCTCGTTTTTACTTAAGCCACTCCTCTTCCAAGTAGGGCTTTCAGGCGGGTGTGTAATTCCCTGCCAGACTTTCACCGTAAACTCGAAGCCTTCAGGGGCTTGAACCCTCCATTTTTCAGCCGTCTCAGCCCTCGGAAGCTTATAGAACGTCGACTGTGTTTCAACTAGGCGGAACTCAGCGAAATATTTCTGCATTGAGACAGGGTAGCCGCAGCAACCAACCTTTACCAGGGTCAACCCGAATACTATTGTTAACTGATTGCTTAAACCTTTCCCCGAGAAAGCTTAATACCACCTGTTTCCAGGGAATTAGCGTGCTGGAAAAATGCTCACGGTCATCGTTTCGGGTTTCTTCGGCGATGAGGGGAAGGGAAAGGTCGCAGCCTTCCTGGCGCTTAAGGAGCGCCCGAAGATAACGGTTCGCATGGGCTCGGTTAACGCGGGGCATACTGTAGTATACCATGGGGCGACATATAGGCTTAGGCTTGTACCCTGCTCATTCATAGTCCCGGAGACAAGGCT
The DNA here is from genome assembly GCA_964635675.1 of uncultured Nitrososphaerota archaeon. Classification (GTDB taxonomy): domain Archaea; phylum Thermoproteota; class EX4484-205; order EX4484-205; family JAAOZP01; genus JAAOZP01. Next base: position 6,574 of record CAZWPT010000056.1, read on the forward strand.
GCTGATAGGCGCTGGCGCAAACGTGGATCCTAAGGTTTTCACGGAAGAGGTTGGTTTACTCGGGGTCAAGGGAAGAATTTTCATAGATGGAAACGCGTCGGTGATCGAGGAGAAGCATGTTGAAGCAGATAGGCACAACGGTTTCTTCAGAGAGTTCATAGGCACAACCGGTACGGGCGTATCTCCAGCACTGGTCGACAGGGTTGCTAGGAGAGCCATGCTTGTTAAAGATGTCCCAAGCCTAAAGAGCTACGTTACGGATGTTGCTGAGGAGGTTAACTCCGCGCTGGACAAAGGGGAGAACGTTCATCTAGAGGGTACACAGGGCTTTTACCTCAGCCTCTACCATGGAACATATCCTTACGTAACTGGAAGAGACACTACGGCTGCAGCAGTTTGCAGCGAATGCGGCGTGGGCCCCAAGAGGGTTGACGAGGTGCTTCTCGTTTTAAAGAGCTTTGTGACTAGAGTTGGGAACGGCCCACTTGAGGGGGAGCTTTCCCAAGAAGAGGCTGAGAGAAAAGGCTTCGTTGAAAGAGGAACCGTAACTGGCAGGCTTAGGAGAGCCGCCCCGTTCAATTTTAAGATGGCTAGGCGTGCAGCCATTGTAAACAGTGCAACCCAAATAGCTGTTACGAAACTAGATGTCTTGTTCCCAGAGTGTTCACACGCCAGGAGGAGAGAGGAACTGTCAAACGAGTGCTTGCGCTTTCTGCGAAAGATTCAGGATGAAACCGGCGTCCCGGTTACGATAGCCAGCACCGGCCCTGAGGCAGAGGACACTGTTTACATCGGTCCGGAGGGAGTGTAACGGTAAAGAAGAATAATGGTAAATAGGTTTCTCAGCCGTTTGCCTCGTCTTTCGGCTTACTGCTGGTTTTGCATGACGCTTTGAAGCCTTACTACTAGCGGGCTATCAGTATCGCGCTGCCTATTGCTACTGTTGATTGCTCGCAACAGCTCTATGAAGTTGCTTACCCTCTGCTGCGTGACTACTTCAGGAGACATCTTCTGCCTCATGTTTTTCAGCCTTGCTAGTATAGACTCAGTCTCTTTTATCTCCAGAAGAGTTATGTCCAGGTTGGTCTCCAGCATTGTTTCAGCAGCCTTATAGCTTATCTCATCCACCTCGCCTGTTGAAAGCTGAACCTTATTTATTGATCTAACTCTTGTAAGCGTGTCCAACCTTTGCTTAAGCTCCTCCTGCATCTTGCCGAGCTCTGAAGACAATTCGACTATCTTGTTGCTGAGCTCATTCATATCCTTGAGATATGTTCCCTTAAGCTCGTCGTATATGTTTGAAGGTATCTGGTGCTCCTGCCTCAGGTTTTCAAGCGCCTCAAGCCTCCTCCTCGTTATCTCAACGCCTCTTATCAGGCTCTCCGCCTTTATCTTCCAGAAGTTCTTCAGCAACACGTAGTCTTTCCCAGCCTCCACAGCCTCCCCATCCACCTTTATGAAGCCCCCGTTGGGCATCATTATGAAGAATTTTGAAGGCATGCCCCTCGGGTCTATTTCGAAGCCGACGAGTGTTCCTATTTCCCTGTCGTAAACATCCTTGACGGGTAAGCCTAGAATCCTGCTGTTATCCATCCTTAATGGATTGTTTACGCGTGTTTATTTAACATAATTCTAAAAAGGCGTTGATAATTTGCCACAATATTTTTGACATCCTTCCTCCACCTCTTTAAAGACGAATAGTAATTTATTGATTATTATTGATTAATCGCTGAATTCGCTGAGGCTTGTTTGAACACCCTCCTCCCCAAGCCTCCTCTCCCATTCTTCGCCACGTATCATCCCCCCAGCCTCCTTCTTAATGCTTAAAGCGAGTTTTTGACCTATGCTTGGTATTCTTGAAAGCTCCGCCACACTGGCCGAGGCTATGTCTGAAACCCTTTTGAAACCATGGTTGTAAAGCCTCCTCGCCCTAACCCTTCCAACCCCCTCTAACGAGGATGCTAGCTCAACAAGCTCAGGCTTGACGCCGTACTCTATTCTTGCCTCAAGCTCGCCGAATCTTTTTACAGCTTCAAAATCCTTCACTAGTCTAGCTATCTCCCTCGCCGAGTAAGCTAGCCATTGAGCCGTCTCCTTGCAGGCGTAAAGATCCCCCGGCTCAACACCCAGCCTAAGGTAAATATCGTCTTCGCTATACTCGTTTATCCACATCCAGAGTGTCGCCACCGTCTTATAGGTTTCCATCGGGTCGACATCCCCTACGTCCACGTAAAGCTCCTCCTCATGCCTGCCTACGAAATCCACCACGAAGGACTCGGTGGACCCGGTTACGCTGAACTTCGGCCTCATGTCAGGAGAAGCGCATACGAGGTTTAGCCCGCTCACCTCGGTGAAGACACGCGGCTTATTCTTCAAACCGTTGAGGAACATTATTCCAGTGGAGGGAGAGATATACAGCTCTGATATTCTCCTACCCAGGGGTGTTGCCTCTAGAAAACCATTCCTCTCAACGATAAGCCCGTCTTCCATCAGAATCTTGAGCACTCGCTTCACACGGGTTGAAACTCCTTTCCCCTTCTGAACATGGTACAGGGTGTTTCGGAAAACTTCAAGTATGCTTTTAACGTCTGTAGCTATCCTGCTAGCTACGCATGCAAGTATTGCCGTCGAGAAGTATGTTCCTAGGCCGAGTTTAGAGGTTATTTTTTCAGCGGATGAGTCAACATACCTTGCGAAAAGGTAGTCAACATCATTCTCGTTCCTAGCGTAGATTACTGCCTCGCCAAACTTATCGTATTTCGGTCTCCCCGCTCTACCAGCCATCTGCTTGTACTCCATAACAGTTATCATGTTGCTAACGTGCGTTTCAGGGTCAAACCTGTTTACAGAGGTTACGCAAACAACTCTTGCAGGAAGATTAACGCCTGCAGCGAGCGTGGGGGTTGCTGCTATGACTTTCAAAAATCTCTCTTTAAAAGCCTTCTCAATCGTTCTACGCTGGAATGTTGTCAACCCCGCGTGGTGGAACGCAGCCCCCTTTTCAACGACGCTCGCAAGGTCTTCACCGATTATCGTAGACTCGCTGTTCTCCATTATCTCTGCAGCAAGCTCCCTAAGCTTCTCCCTCTCCCTTTCCGAGAGGTGTAGATAAGCTACTGAGGAAAGCTTTCTCGCCAAGTATACCGTCTTCTTCCTTGTTTCAACGAAGAAGAGGGCTTGCCCTCCTTCTCTAAGTGAATAGGCAAGTAGTGTGTGCAGAGGGTCGTCGAAGCCTCCATCCAGATCAACAATATTCCCATCGTTAAAAATAATTTTCGAATCGTAGAAAACGCCTTCCCTAAGGCTAACAGGCCTCCAGTCTGAGACAACGCATTTAGCGTCAAGCCATCTCGCAACCTCGTCAGCGTTGGAAACCGTTGCGCTTAAAGCTATGAGCTGTGCTTTAGGAAGAATCCTTCTAGTGAAGGATAATAGCGTCTCTATTCCTGGGCCACGGTCCTCAGAATCAACGTAATGAATCTCGTCAAATATTACGAGCGTTACTTCACCTATCCATCTGGGCCTATGCCTGATTATGGAATCGAACTTCTCATAGGTTGCAATAATCACATCATAGTCGGCGAGCTCCTCCGCATTGGAATCATAGTCCCCAGTCGCTAAAGCTACTTTAACACCCCCTTTCAAGCCCTTAATCTTCCGGAGAATATTGAAATCAATATATTTCTCCCAAGCTATTGCCCTGAGCGGCACCAGGTATACTGTTTTACCACCCTCGTTTTCAAGCTTGTGTATTGCAGCCAGCTGCGCTACCAGCGTTTTACCGGAGGCTGTTGGCACAGCCAGCAGAAGGTTTTCCCCTTTAAACAGCCCTGCTCTGACAGCCTGTTCCTGCGGCGGGTAAAGCGTTTTAAAACCCGCCTTGAGAAGTTCGTTCCTAGCCTCCTCGCTTATCGGCAGCTCTACTAGATCCATCTCAACGCTTTATTCTCCTAACGGTATCCTCATCCGGAAACATTATCACACCCTGCTCCCTCATCTGCTCTATAAGCTTGTAGAATTCATCCGGCTCAATCTTCTTATCTACACACCTTCTTCTAAGCTCGCTTAAAGAGGCTTTTCCAATCTCAGCCTCAAGGTTCTCTATCTCCTTGAGAATTATTCGCATCTTCTCCCACCTGCTCCTCGACCTGCCTGTCATAAGGATGTCTATGTCTATCTTCCCTGAGGAGACGTCCAGCCCGGCTGTTCTCAGACTATAGTCCATCAGCCTTATTGCCGCTTCTGCATCCTCCACAGTAACCTCTTCCTTCAACAGGACCCTGGCCCTCGCAACGCTAAGCCTTATCAGAGACTCGAGGTGCCTTGGAGTTATGGGTATTGGCGCATTCGCCTCCTGGCTGCTGCTTCTCAACTGTAGGAAAAAGTTTTTGATTCTCTCAGTGGCTTCAGGTGACAGTTTCGGGGTTATTTTCTTACAGTAGGCCAAGTATTTTCTAAGCATGCTTGGAGGTATAGTCTGGTCACCGTAATCATAGGTCTCCATGTGAAGCTGCAGAATATGGTCTGAAAGCTTAGCGTCCCCCTCCTTATCCGGTCTGTCTTTTATTATGAAGTATAGGTCGAACCTTGAAAGCAGTGTCGAGGGGAGATCAACGTTCTCGCTGAAATTAAGGCTGTCGTCATACCTGCCGTAAACCGGGTTCGCTGCCGCAAGTATCGCTGTCCTCGCATTCAGAGTTGCCACTATCCCCCCCTTAGCTACGCTAACTGTCTGCTGCTCCATAGCCTCATGTATTGAAACCCTGTCCTCTGCCTTCATCTTCTCAAACTCGTCTATCGCAGCTATCCCCTTGTCAGCAAGTACAACTGCTCCTGCTTCCAGCGTGAAGCTTCCGGTCTTGTCCCTGATAACAGCAGCCGTGAGGCCTGCTGCTGTAACACCTCTACCGGAAGTATACAGTCCTCTCGGAGCAATCCTTTGAACATACTTGAGAAGCTGGCTTTTAGCCGTCCCAGGGTCCCCTATGAGAAGCAGGTTTATGTCACCCCTTACAGTGACACCGTCAGGATATGTTCTCCTGACCCCGCCCACCATTTGAAGAAGGATCGCCTCCTTAACCTCCTCCAAACCGTAGATTGAAGGAGCTATGGAGCGTATCAGCTTCTGATATATCCAGGGGTCTCTGCTCATCTCTCTAATCTTCTTCTCCTCCTCAGGGCTGACAGTAACCTCTCCAAGCTCCTGGGTTAATGCTTCTATGTAGTTGACTTCAATCGTCAGTGTGAAAGTACTGTACTGAAGGTTCTTCACAGGGTGTCTATCAGGCATTGCAACCACTACACCGGTTATCTGAACCCTGTCGCCAGGCCGAACCCTGTCTGTTAAGTCGCCTGTCAGCCTGAGGCTTATGCTGTGAGGCATGACCCCGGCAGGAAGGTCCTCAGGCTTCTCTTGAACCCTTATCTCCTGATAGTCTATGAACCTGGATTGGTCTTGAAGCAACTCGAAGTTCGCGAGCCTGCTTGTCCCACAGACCTCGCAGCGAGGCGCCTTCAGGATCATCCCTGTCTGAGGCTCCTCGTAAACCCTGCCGCACGTCTTACATTGGAAAACACCCATGGAAAGTATGCTTTTTATCTCAGATATTCTCACTACAACCCCCTCGAAACAAACTAGTCTACCCAGCAGGCTTGACTTTATGTCCCTTATCGAGATCTTTTTGCCAAGACCCCTTACCCTTACTGAGACCCCCTGTATTTTTGAAGCATAATCCTTGTCTAAGCTGCTCAGGAGGGAGAGAGCCACCCTGTTCATTTCCTCCAGGATAGACGGGTTTTCAACAAGCTCCTCAACCATCTCCCTGCTGTGGGAGAGCATGTCTTGGAAATCTATTACGATGGAGGCTCCCCCCAGGGACGATAGGGAAGCTATCTGCTCGTAATACTTTCTCTCACCATTCTCATCCCTAAAATTGCGAATAAAGTCGAGGAAGAGGCTCTCGACAGGCGTCTTGGCTTTAACTCCGCTACTCATCCGTATACATTAACCCCCGACGCCACCCGTTTAAAGCTTCCCTTAAAAGATTATAGAGGAACTTCTCCTCTGGCTGAAGCTTTTCAAGAAGACCCGTAGGAGGATCCTTTAAAAACACTAGTTTAATTATCTTCCGGACCCTTATATCCATTATCTCCTGGAGATCGTTTTGAATCACGGTTTTCCTATCGTCCCTATGCGTCTGCGCAAGTTTAGCAGCTCTTATGTAAAAGTAATCAGGCAGCTTGATGAGCCCTTCCTCAGAGGCCTCGAGCCACCTCATTGCAGCAACGTCTTTCATCGTTAAAGGCTCCTCCCCCAGCCTCACCAAGCCCGAATCTGCCAGCTGGCACGCTATTCCCCTAGAAACCCTTATAGCCCTCCCCCTCTCAATGAGGAGCTCTCCCAATCCGGGTAGTTTAAGGCTCTTTGAATCAACCTGGGGGATCGCCACAGTCTCCTCCAGCTCGTATTCAAGCCTTATCCTCTTTAACTCGCTGCTTATCACCCATTCCAACAACTCTATGCCCACGCTGGCCAAACCTTGTTTAACCGTGTAAGCGAAACATTTAACTTTAAACAACCACTATTTCCGCTAACGATGAGCGTAACTGATCTCCTATGGGTGGAGAAGTATAGGCCTAGGTCTCTCGATGAAATAATCGACAGGGAGGAGGTTGTGAGCAGGCTCAAATCCTTCATTAAAATAGGTAATGTTCCCAACATGCTTTTCGTAGGACCTCCAGGCACTGGGAAAACAACTGCAGCACTGGCTCTTGTAAACGATCTGTACCAGGGTTCCTCGTCTGGAAGATTCCTGGAGCTTAACGCTTCTGACGAGAGGGGTATAAACACGGTAAGGGAGGTTGTCAAGGATTTCGCGAGAAGCAGGCCTTCGACAGGCGTTCCTTTTAAAATCCTGATACTTGACGAGAGTGATAATATGACTCAGGATGCTCAACAGGCTCTTAGGAGAATAATGGAGAGGTATGCTTCTGTAACGAGGTTTATCCTCCTAGCGAATTATCAATGGGGAATAATCGAGCCTATTCAATCTAGATGCGCAGTCTTCAGATTTCCACCATTGAGCCCCACGCATATAAGAGAGGGCTTGATAAGGGTTCTTGAAAAAGAGGGAGTCTCCTGGTCTGAAGAAGCTTTGGAAGAAATAATTAAGGCTTCAAGAGGAGATATGAGGAAAGCGATCAATATAGCCCAGTCTGCATCAGGCGGTTCTAAGAGGCTCACGAAGGAGAGCATCCTGCAGGTTGTGGGTGTTCTTCACCCTAGGGAAATAAGGGAGATGATAAATGAGGCGTTGAAGGGAGATTTTGCTTCTGCAAGGAAGAGGCTTGCTAAGCTTCTATTCGATGACGGTTTATCGGCAAACGATATTCTAAGGGAAATGAATACTGAACTAATGTCTGTTGACATGGATGAAAGGAAGAGGCTTCAGGTTGTAAACGCGTTGGGTGAAGCCAACTTCAGAGTGTCAATGGGTGCTGATGCTGAGATACAGATAAGCACCGTATTGGCTGCTCTGGCGACTGACTTTCAGAAATGAGCGGTTCGAAACTAAGCTGGGTGGAGAAATATAAGCCGAAGACTATAGACGAGATAGTTGGCAACGACGCGGCGAAGAAGGATTTTCTAGACTGGCTTCAAAAATGGGATGAGCGCGGCAAGGCTGCTTTGCTCCACGGCCCACCCGGCGTTGGTAAAACAATACTGGTCGAGGTTGCAGCCTCCACGCTCGGCTACAGGCTGATAGAGACGAATGCAAGCGACACTAGGAGGGAGGACTACTTGGAGAACGTTATTAAGCCAGCGGCTTTTAACAGGAGCCTGTTCAGCAGTAGGTTGATGATATTTTTCGACGAGGTAGACGGTATTTCAAGGGAGGACTCGGGTGCCTTAAATTTTATTCTTGAGCTTATAGAGTCGTCTAGGGTGCCGATTGTCATGGCTGCGAACGACCCTTGGTCTCAAAACCTGTATAGAATAAGGGACAGGGTGTACATGATTCAAATGCACCGGGTAAGAGCGCAAAGCATGGTTAAAAGACTTAGGGATATTTGTAGGAATGAGGGAGTTAAGTGTAAGCAGGAGGTTCTCATGCGAATCGCGGAACGCTCAGAAGGAGATATGAGGGCTGCGATAGAAGACCTGGAGCTCCTTTATTCATCTCATGAAGAAGTGGATCTTGAGGAAGCGGAGAGAATACTATCTTACAGGAACGTTGAGCAAAACATTTTTGAAACGCTTAGAATGGTTACTTTCGCTTCAAACCTGGAAAAAGCTTTAACATCATTATCGTCTGCAGAGGAGAGGCCTGAAGACATGCTCGAATGGGTTTTTGAAAACATTCCCCATGTTTCACCCAGACAATCGCTCTACCAGTCTTTAAGATACGTTGCCGAGGCCGATGCGCTTTTTAAACAAATATCGAAAAACTCTATGTGGAGGATCTTGCCATGCTTCTATCACAAGTTGGCCAGTGCCTTCCTAGTTATACCCCAGAAAAGCAGGGTTAGCTTCTCGTTTCCAAACAGAATGAGGGAGAGGTTTAAAAGGTTTCAGCATGAGAAAAACTTGAGAGAACTCGAATCCTTCTTCAGGAAGGAGCTTCACGTAGGCAGGTCTGCTTTCAGAAGGGATTTCATCCCGCTGCTCCGCATCCTCTCTAAGAGCGAAGATTTTAGAAGCAGTCTGCTTAACCGGCTGGTTGACCAGCGTTTAAAAGAGCTTTACAGCTCGCTTATTCTCGGAGAGGCTCGTAAGAGGTTTTCTTAACCAGGCTCAGCAGCAGGCGAATATTCGGGTTCCCCTGGTTTAACACGTATATTCTAATTCTTCCGAAAGACTTTTCCCTCACCAGCCCCATTTCAACCATCCTGCTGACCCTCTTTTTCACCACGCTGTGGTTCAGATTAGTCTGCCTTATTATTTCAGACAGGCTCATCTCCCCGTTTCTAAGCAGTCTCCAGAATATTCTCGAGCCGCTCACAGAGCTCGATACCTCCTCAAGCATGCTTATAATCTCGTCGCCCAGTCTAAATCCCTCCTCCCAACTATTCCTGTTCTCCCACCGTCGAAGCTTGAGACTTTGAAATCCAGAAGCATTTTTCTCTCCAGAATCCTTACTCTTTTCCAAAGCTGCGTGTAGCCTAAGGGCTTAACCCCATTCTCCTTAGCCATGCTCCTGTACTCTTCAAAAAGGTTTTTAAAACGCATATTCAGAGAGTGTTCTGAAAGTATCTTCATAATAACCCTCTCATGAATATCGCTGAGACTCACACTCGTGTACGCTAAAGGGTTACCCGCTAGTTTTTTCAAAACCTTTAAAACATGTTTTTCATCAACACGCTTATCTTTTGAAGTGTTTAAAGATTCTTTTAGAATCGCTAGGGCAAGCCTAGCGTCACCGCTAAAACCAGCTATTCTACTTATGGTGTTCAAAGCCTCATCTTCAACGGAAAAACCCTCAAAACCCTCTAGGAACTCTATAAGCATGCTGCGAATTTCCTCAAAAGTGTACGGTCTAAAACATATTGTGTAAGCAGGCGGCGGAACCATCTTGACGTCGATCGGAACACTATTCGATCTGAAGATTAACAGTATGAAAAAGCTTACTCCGGGGAAGACCTCGCCTATCCTTAAAACTGTAGGAACCTGTTTATCTACGGGTGAAAACGTTTCAACGTTGTCGATCACGATGAGAAGCCTGTCTCTTAAAAGGCGGAGTATTTCCAGTCCAGAGTATCCTCTTAGGCCGAATGCGTGCTGAAGAGCACTGAACAATCCTCGGCGCCCAACGGCTTCAGTATCCAGGTAAATCTGCTCAAGGTTTTTCCAAGCATGTTTAGCATTATCCATAAGCCTCCTTGCAACAGTTGTTTTCCCGGTTCCCGGCCCTCCCCATATTACGACTATTACGGTTAAAGGGTCCTCACTCTCCATGAACATTTTCAGAAGCATCCATATCTTTCCATACTCCTCGCCTCTTAGCCGGACTGTTTCCCTGCCTACGGCTTCCTCCAAGGCCTGTACTGGAAACATCTTACCACGCTGCTTATTTTTGGGTTGCGAATGTAAACTGGTGAGGGGGAGAGTAGGGTGAATAAGTAATGTTTTTAAGGAGCCTAGGGAACCGGGTAGGTGATGCCGGAGCTTCAGTGTTTAGCCTGCAACAGGGTTATAAGCGAGGAAGAAATGTCTGAATTTAGAGGGGACGTCAGATGTCCCTATTGCGGGTTCAGGGTCCTTAAGAAAACGCGAACAAAAAAGGTTGCTAAACAGGTTTTTTCCGAGTAAACTTTATATAAATCTCCTTGGGCTCCTATGGGGGAAACGGTGAGGGTCGTCCTCCGTGTATTGCTTGATTCTAAACATCCGTGAGGACATCCCCCACCCTCACCGTTTTCCATTAAGCATTATGAGATTAGGCTCAGTACTCCATGGTTCAGAATGTTTTCAGAGGCCGGCCCAGCGGAATAGGGATAAAAACGCGGCCTGGAAACAAAGTTTTTAAACTGCTTGAAAAGTGTTGAAGCAAGGGGTCGTCGTCTAGAGTTAAAACGGGCAGCTTGGTCTAGGATACCAGCCTGGGGCGCTGGCGACCTGGGTTCAAATCCCGGCGACCCCATTGTTTACGCGTCTCGCATAAGTCCCAAGTCAAGTTCACCACCGCCTCCTATGCGAAAAGTTTATACGCCTACTTCCTCACCCTCTACGGCGTTGCCCGCTTACTATTGTCCAGACTGCGGAGGAGAGTTGAGATACGAGCCTGCCACTAAGCTATATGTATGCAAGGCATGTGGAAGGGTTTACGAGTTTGAGGAGCTTAAGACCACTAAGGAAAGGTTCCTTAAATCCGTTATGGAGAGCGATGAGGAAAAGAGGAAGAAACGTAGGCGGGAAGTTGTTAAATGGTGGCTGGGCGAGAAGTCGGAGGAGGAGTAGCCTAGTTCCTTCCCCCAATGCTCCTGATTGATTTATTCATCAATGGGTTTGAAAGCAGTGTAACAAATAAATGCAAATAAGTTGATTAAGCATACGGAGCCTTGGTTTTAAACGGGCCCTTGGAGGGACAATCCCAGAAGAATTATGAGTAATTTTTAAAAGCCCAGCGTTTTCCGAGTCTATTAACGAGAATGGCTGACCCGGCTGATCGTTTTAGGCTTTCCAGCTTCAGCGGCGGGGAAAAACGGTACGTTGAGCGGATAATGCTTGACGTTAAGAAGAGGGGTGACAATGCCCTTTTGGACTATACTTCTCGCCCGAAGCCTTTTGACAATGTCAAGCTTACCAGGAGTCGGCTCACAGTCACCGAGAAGGAGCTTAAGGAATCCGAGCAGAGGGTAAAAGTTGAAGTCAAGAAGGCAATCCTCTTCCTTATGAAAAGCATCGAGAAAATAGTTAGGCTGCAAATGAAGGCTTTCCACCCAATTTCCTTCCGGGAAGGGGGTTTTGAGTATTCTCTACGCCTATACCCGCTTGAGAGAATCGGTGTCCTAGTTCCGGGTGGAAGAGCATCATACGTTTCAACTCTAGTCATGGCGGCCTACCCGGCTGTCTTAGTCGGCGTTAAGGAAATCCATGTTTTAACGCCCCCTAGGCCAGACGGGTCCGTCAACCCGGCGATACTTTACGCTGCCAAGCTAATGGGCTTGAGAAGAGTCTACAGGTGCAACATGGTTGCAGGAGTGGGTGCTCTAGCTTTCGGCACAGAGTCAATTCCAAAGGTTGACAAGATATTCGGCCCAGGAAACAGGTTCGTCACTGCGGCGAAAATGATTGCAAGCAGCTACGGTGTTTCAATAGATATTCCTGCAGGACCCTCGGAGCTCGTGGTGCTCGCGGACTCGGGCGCAGACCCTGGTTTAGTAGCGCTAGACCTGGCGGCGCAGGCTGAACACTCGCCGGATGCTTTTACGGCGCTCGTCACAGACTCGCGTCGCATAGCTAAATCCGTTGTGAAAACATTCAGGGAGCTTTCAGAAAGACGGCGTTTAAAAGTAAGGCTGAACCTCTACTTGGTCAGCTCCATCGAGGAAGGCGTGGGAAAATGCAACCTTCTTGCGCCGGAACATGTTTCCCTGCACGTGGGGAACCCTAGGGCAATAGCTGGGAAGCTGAGGGTCGCCGGAACAGTTTTCCTCGGCGGATGTTCGCCACCGGCTGTGGGGGATTATGCTTCAGGGAGCAGCCATATTCTACCAACCGCGGGGCATGCGAAAGCAAGAGGCGGAGTAACAATACTTGACTACTTAAGACTCGTCTCCTACCAGGGTTTTACCCTGAAATACGTGAAATCGGTTAGCAAGCATGTTGCGGCCCTAAGCAGTGCAGAGGGGCTTCCCCTACACGGCATGAGTGTTGAGGCGAGGCTAACTAGGAGGCTGGTTGTATGAAAGCTGTCTTTCTAATAGGTACTGCTGGAAGCGGTAAAACAACCTTCGTAAAAAACTTCTCGCAATGGATGGAAGATAAGGGTGTGGATGTTGCAAGGATTAACTTGGATCCAGGGGTTGTAAGCCTACCTTATTCTGCTGACTTTGACGTTAGAACTTACGTTGACACTGAGAAGCTGATGAGGGATATTGGGCTTGGGCCCAACAGCGCCCTGACGGTTGCTTCAGACCTTATCGCAGTTAAGGTTCACGAGATAAGTGAGGAGATCGAGGAAATGGGTCATGAGCTTGCCCTGATCGACACTCCCGGCCAGATAGAGCTTTTCGCTTTCCGACCGGTTGGGAGAGCCTTCTCAGAGGGTTTCCTTAAAGGGCCTAGGATGGTGATATACTTGTTCGACTACGCCCTAATGCTTGAACCATTAGGCTTCTTAGCCTCACTATACCTAAGCATGTCTGTCTACGCTTCCCTCACAATGCCACAGCTTAACGTTGTTAACAAAGTTGATTTAGCCAGCCCCCGTATAGTCAAGAGGATTGAAGAATGGTATTCCAACCCTTTGAAGCTGTATGAGGCTATCACTAGATCCTACAGGGGGGAGAAACTGAAGCTTGGACAAGAGCTTTCAAGAGCATTGTCTCTCTTAAGCGGCTTAAACAAGCCTATGCCTGTTTCAGCCGTCACGATGGAGGGCTTTGTAGATGTTTACTCCCAGGTTACAAGGATTCTGGGGACAGGCGAGGAATTCTCGCATGAACAGGCTCTTTAAAGGGTTTTCGAGACAGAGAAATATTTATTAAACCACTGTCAAGGTTCCTCAGCGATTTGCCCGCCTTCCAGGAAACAGAGGGCCTTGAATCAAGGGCTTATGTTAGACAGATTGAGGAAGAGCTTAAGAAGCAGAAGGAGAGGCTCACGGGGCTCGTAGCCCGCAGAAGACAGCTGAGGGACGAGATCGCCGCGTTAAGCAAGCAGATCGACGAATACGTGGCTAAGAGAAACGAGCTTAATGAACAGATTAAGAAGATTAAGGACGAGATTGGGCAGCTGAGGGCTTCTGAGAAAAACCTTAAGGAGGAAATGGAGCGTAAAAGAGTTGTTATAAAAAGCCACTCTAAGAAGATAAGGATAAGCGAGAGAGAAGCCAGGGCGCAGCTCTCGAGGCTCGAATGGAGGCTTGCGACGGAGCACTTGGAGCCTAAGGAGGAGGCTGAGCTCGTTAAAGAGATTGAGAGGGCTAGGGCGATTCTGCGCGAGGTTGAGGCAGTCGTCAGCATGAGGAAGAACATTGGCGACTTCGAAAAAAAGATAGGTGAAATAACCTCTATGATAATGGAGAAGAATAATGAGAAGGCTAAGCTTGTAGAGGCTTCTAACATCCACCATGCTAAGATTAAGCAGCTGCTGGAGGATAAGAGGGTGAAGAGGGATGAGCTTGCAAAGCTGGATTCAGAGGTAGAGGAGGCTAAGAAGAAGAAGGATGAGCTTTTCATGAAAATGGTTGAGATAGACGCTAAATCCTACTTGGCAAGAATGAGACGCGTGCTTATGATGCAGGAGGAGCATGCTAAGCGCTTAAAAATGGAGGAGGCTGTTAAAAGCAAGCTTGCTCTAGATGCCCAGGAGAAGCTTAAACGCGGCGAGTCGCTTGACTGGGAAGAGTTTAAAGCTATGATGGAGCTGCAGGGGGGCCAATCCAGCTAGGATAGGCTACCGTCGTTTTAGAAGTTTTTGGACATACAAAAGTTTTTTAACGATAGAATACTTACTTATATTAAAGGGGCTCTTGGAAGAGAATACTAAAAGGGCGTTAATCATATGCGTAGACCTGGACGATGACGTAGGTAGCAAAACCGGGTTAGAAACCCCTATAATCGGCAGGGATAACGTGTTGAAAGCGGCTGAAAAGCTTGCCCTAGTTGACCCTGAGGAGGCTGATTCAAACGCCATGTTCGCGTCAATAAGGCTTTCCGACGAGCTTTTTCAAAAAGGCTATTTGACAGAGGTCAGCGTGATCGGCGGCTTAAGCGACGGCGGTCTTGAAGCGTCTAGAAAGGCTATGGATGAAATAACGCGCGTCGCAAACTCTTTCAACCCCTCGGAGGTCTACGTTGTGACAGACGGTTTCGGAGAGGAGGACATAGAGCCCATCATAAGGGCGAGGCTGCCCCTTACCGGCGTGAAAAGGGTTGTGGTTAAGCAGAGCCGCTCCATAGAAGCGTCTTACATAATATTCGGAAGATATTTGAAAATGCTTTTCTCAGATCCCAGGTTTAAGAAATGGTTCCTGGGGCTGGGAGGCATCCTCATAATTACGCTGACGCTCTTAAGTTACTATGGCTCCATAAGAGAGGTTTCAACAGCCTTCTGGAGCATAATAGGTTTAGCGGTTTTGATGAAGGGGTTTGACCTAGATAGGCTTGCTTCAGCAGGCCTTAAACACGTCTTCGGAGGCGAGATGCCTCCCCAGCTCCTAATACTTAAGACACTACTGCTTTCCACAGGAATATCCCTAATCCTGTTCGCGCTTTCCACAGGGCTTTCCACAGGGTTCCTACCTGACGAAACCCTAATAGCTAGAATCGGAAGGTTCATTGCGCAGACTATCGATGTCCTACTTTTCGGCGTTGCCATAACCCTTTTAAGCGGCGCGATAAAACATCCTTTAACCGCTTCAAGCATTCAAGACTCGCTTACAATACTTGCGAACATAGTGACCCTTATTCCCATGCTCAGGACTCTGGGACTGGCTGTTGCAACCCCCTCATTCGAGCTTAAGACGCTCCTCCACGTCAGTCTTCTAACCCTCCTGCTCGTTTTAGCGGTTAACATCATGGTTTTCTTAACAATGAGGCTTCTCTACTCGCTGAAAATACTTAAAATCAGCCAGGGAACAAAAATAGCCTGATGCTAGGGATCGTGGAAAGCATTGCTTCGAGAATTTCGAGAAACAGGCTGTCTCTCTGGCTTTACGAGAAGGCCCTCGTAAGGCAGGTTAGCCAGCTGCCACCCCCGAAACACATAGGGATTATAATGGACGGTAACAGGAGATGGGCTGAGTCAAAAGGCTTGGAAAAATTCTTGGGTCATGTTTTCGGCGCGAAAAAGGTCGGCGAGGTTCTTAAATGGTGCTACGACCTAGGCATCAACACGGTAACGCTCTACGTTTTCTCAACCGAGAACCTTAAAAGGCCGCGTGAAGAGGTTGATTTGATTTTCAAGCTCTTTAAGGATAAGCTTATCGAGGTGATGGACAAGAAGGTTCTGCACGAGACTAGGACGCGCTTCAAAGTAATAGGTAGGAGGGATCTTATACCTAGGGAGATTATACAGTATGTTGAGAAGATTGAGGTGGAGACAGAGGGCTATTCCTCACACTACTTGAATATAGCCTTCGCATACGGGGGGAGGGCTGAAATAGTAGACGCTGTTAGGAGTATTGCCCGCGAAGTATCTGAAGGATTATTAGAGCCGAATGATATAGATGAGGAAACAATTTCGAAAAGGCTTTACACTGCTCATCTTCCGGAGCCAGATCCCGACCTGATAATTAGAACTTCCGGAGAGGAGCGCCTAAGCAACTTTCTCCTATGGCAGTCAGCGTACAGTGAGCTAGTGTTCATGGATGTGTACTGGCCTGAGTTTAGGAGGATAGACCTGCTTAGAGCGATAAGAACGTATCAGAGGAGGAAAAGGAGGTTCGGCCTCTAAACATTTTTTAAGGAAAAGGCTGAAGAGTCTTACTTATAGGAGGCTAGAGTGAGTTTTAAAGGTCCGGAGTCTGTTATGAGATAAGTGTCTTCAACCCGGGCTCCGCCGACCCCGGGCACGTAGACCCCGGGCTCTATCGTTATAATGTTCCCTGCTTTCAGCTCCTCGTTGCTCGAGGGAGAGATTGAGGGTGGTTCATGAATGTCTATCCCAACCCCGTGTCCAAGGCCGTGTGCAAAATACTTGCCTAACCCGTATTCCTCCAATACTTCGCAGGCAAGCCTGTCTATCTCGCATGCTTTAACCCCTGGGAAGGCTTTTCTCTCAGCAGCCTTCTTAGCTTCCTCCACAGCCTCAATCATCCGAGCAGCATCGCTTCCCTCAAGCCTTTCTCCGTAAACCATGGTCCGGGTTAAATCGCTTTTATAGTTGAAATAGTCCGCACCCGCGTCTATCAGCACGATGTCACCCTTCTTCAATCTTCTCAAGGACGGTGTCGAGTGGGGGTTGGAGGAGTTTTCTCCGAATGCAACTATCGTTTCGAAAGCAGGCTTGAAAGCACCTTTTAAAACTATCTGAGAATCGTATTCACGGGCAACCTCGACTTCAGCAGCACCCTCGCCCAGCCTACTCGTGATTTCACAGACTGTTTGACTCGCTATTTCAGCGGCTCTCTTAACCTTTTCTATTTCACGCGTATCCTTAACCAAGCGCATCTCCCTAACTATCCTACTGCCGGTTTTCACGAGCACGCGGAGTTCTTTCTCAAGCCTCAATGCTTCATGCATTTCTAGCGAGTCGAACTCCACATACCTTAAACCAGCCGGTTTTTCTTTTAAAAGCCCCTGTAAATATCCTTCACCCCTGTCTAGCTTAACAACTCTAACACCATTCAGCGTGGAAGACATGTTGACGCTTTCCAGGGGCGTTACTAGCAGCCTGGCTTCACCGCTCCTAGGTATCAGCAGCATTCCGGAGACAGGTTGCTCACTGTTGACCGCGTAGATTATGTTCCCCTGCTCTCTCAAAACAAGCAGGTCTATGCCGGTTTTACTCAGACTGTTTTGGATTCTCTCTATCCTGCTCATACGCAGGCTCTATTTGGAGCCGTGTTCTTAAAGCTTGCTTAAGCTCGTCGTCGCTGCGTACGCCGAAAACGCTTAAGCCGGTTGGGGTTAGCCTCAGCATCTTGCTCCTCCCTTCCCTGCTTGCTTCAAGCAGCCCCATTTCAACCAGCCTCTTAATCTGCTTGTATGCGTGCGACCCCCGGAGGCCTACGATTTTGGATTGAGCTACGGGTTGTTTCAAACCTATGAGTGTAAGCGTTTTCAAGACGGCTCTGCTCATCATAGGTTTCACGCCTACTCTCTTAACGAAGCCCGAGTAATCGGGCTTAACCCTCAGCATATAATTCCCCTGCCCTATCTCAACTATTTCCAGACTCGTGTCCCTAGCCCTGTATTCCTCGACGAGCTCTCTCAACGCTTTCTCCACTTTCTCAACCTTCCTGGCGCCTGCAGCCGACTTCAACTGTCTAACGGTCAAGGGTCTTCCAGATGCGAAGAGGGCTGCCTCAATCCTCTTCCTATACTCCAAGTCCCTGGAGGCCATTCTCCATCACTATGTAGTACTCGCCCTCCTCGACGAGAATATCGAAACCCGGTTCAGACAGAAGAAAGAGAATCAGGATAAAGGTTCTAGCCATATCCAAGGGCTGTTTGCCTTCTAACAGAGAGCCAAGTGAAACTCTTCCCTCTCGGCTGAGTATCGTGTAAAGAGTGTTTCTGAACTCCTCGACTTTCCTCTCAATCTCTCTTATGAAATCATCCGGCTGGGGTACAATGGGTGGAAGCACCTCCTCCTCAGGAGCCTTCCTAGAATAAGCCTTTTCAAGTATTTCAGAGAGCGCTTTTACGAGGCGTTCAAGATCTATGACCGGCTGGGACGGCCTGATCGGAACCTCGATAGGGTTTATTTTCTCGAGGAGCCCTAGGGGAATATCCAGCGTCTCATCCCCGTGAAGAGCCTCCTTATGCTTAAGCTCAGAGTCTATTGAGAGAAGAGCCTCGGTTTTCCGAAGATAGATTATTGAGGATGCTAGCAGCACTAGTCCGGAGAGCGTGAACTGCAAGTATCCTTTTTCACGCAGCTCCCCAGATAGTTGCTTCAGAATCCCCGAGATCTTAATATCCCAAGGGTTTACTCTCCTGAGTTTAATCAGGTCGAACACTATGTCGGTTGCTTCCCGCGCCTCATCCGACAACCGTCGTCTCCTCCAAAGCTTTCCCAGCAGGCATTTCTATGAACCTGGAGAAACCGTTTTTAACGTAGACTCCTATAACCTTGTCCGCCTTGCTCACGACGACATCCCTGAGGGAAACAATTATTATCTGGCTTTCGCTTGAGACTTCTTTCAACAGCTCCGTCATCCTCTCAATGTTAACGTAATCCAAGTGGGCATCAGGCTCGTCGAAAATGTAAAACGCTGCTGGAAAGAGCTTTTGCATGGCGAAAACCAAGCATAACGCTGCCACAGACTTCTCTCCCCCGCTCACCCCGCTTATCACCCTTGCTTCCTTCCCTGGGAATCGAACATACACTGTTAACCCTGCTTCAAAAGGCCTTTCAGGATCCTCGAGTTGAAGCCATCCGTCGCCACCAGTCATCTTGTTGAAAAAGGTTGAGAAATACTTGTTTATTCTATTCAACCCGTCTAGGAAAGCCTCCCTCTTTCTCTTTTCAATATCCTCCATGAATTCTTGAATGCTCCTTCTCTCGTCCTCAAGCTCGTTAATCCTTTCAAGAGCATTCCTGTAGAAATCAACCTCCTGCTCATACTGGTTGATAGCAAGCATGTTTACTTCCTGAACCTTCTCAAGCTCGCTTCTAAGAATGTTCAAGTAGTTTTCCGTTACGCGCTCCCTGTCCTCTGAAACTTTAAGCGGCTGACCCGGGATCCTGCTTTTCAACTCCTGAATCCTGTTCTCACTCATCTCCTTGTCGACCAGCAACCGCCTCTCAACGTCTTTAACCCTGTTGACCTCCGCGTTTAACTCTTCGATCTCCCTATCCAGTCTTCTGATTGTTGCAACCAGGTCCCTCCTCGTATCTTCAACCCCCTCGCGCACAACCTCTATGTTTCCCCCCATCCTTCCCTTCAAATCCTCAATCTTCGCGTTTAAATCACGAGTCAGGCTTAAAACCTCTCTGTTTTCATCCTTGACCCTGGCGATCTTATCGTTCAGAGCCTTCTCAGCACTCCCGTATTCTTCAGCCTTTCTACGCAGATTGCTAACAATGTTTTCAATCAGGGTGAGCCTTTTCTTGCAGACTTCTCTACGTCTCTCAAGCCTATTCAACTCCTTTTCGACTAGCCTTATCCTCCTGCGGATCCTACTGATGCTTTTCTCCTTGGCTGAGATTAAGGATTTCAGCCTCATCCTTTCCCTTTCAAGCTGACGCTTTTTACCTGCGTCGCTTCTTCTGAATGCTTGGCTTAGTCTCCGAGACGCTTCTAAATACTCGCTGGTCAGAGTGCCCAACTGTTCTCCCAGCTCCTCCATGCGGGAGTCAATGGTGTTCAGGTCCTCGGCAAGCCTGCTTCGAATACTTGACGCTTCAATTATTTTGCTGCTTAAGACAGGCCTCACATGGTTATTCATAGTCTCAAGTATCCCGGATAATTCGCTGGCTTTCTCGGAGAAGCTTTTCACAACGCTTCTGATGCTTTCAAGCCTCTCCTCAACATTCTCCCAGACCAGTCCTCCTTCAAACGTGAAAACCTCACCGTTTACGGTTGCTGCCCTAAACCCTCTTCTAGCAAAGACGAGAGCGTCCTCAGCAGTGTTAACTACCACGCTGTTCCAGAAAAGTTTCAAGACGTGATTCTCAATAATCCTAGGATATTTAACTAGATCCATTGCGTGTTTGCCACGCTTACTTAGCTCAAACGGTATTTCTTTTCTGTTCGCCTCTCCCTCGGAGGTCAACACTTTAATCCCGACACCCTTCCCCCCAAGAAAGTTCATTAGGAAAAGCATGTCTAGAGAGCTTTTAACAAGAACAGCGTCCATCCAGTCTCCAGCCAAGTTCTCAACAGCCTTATTCAACTCTTTAGGAAACCAGAGGTTATCTCTCAGAACTCCGTAAATGCTTAAGCCTTTTTTCTCCGAAACCTTTTTCACAAGCTCCAGAGCCCTCCTCCTTCTCTCATACTGAATAGCGTAGTCTGCTATTCCAGAGGCCTTTGCAAAAAGGATTCTAAACGAATCTAAACTGCTCATCAGGATTTTAACAGTGTTCATTATTTCATCAAGCATCCTCTTTCTCTCTTCTAAAACCCTGTCGAGATCAGCCAGTTTCTCAACTACCCTGCTTTTCCTAGCCATCTCCATTTTTCTCCTCCTGCTTAAAGACCCTATTCTCCTCTTGAGGCTTCCATAGTAGGCAACAACCTCCCTCATCATTCTCTCCGAATTCTCCTCCTCAAGCACCAGCCGGTCTAACTCCCTGTTTACAAGCATCAGCCTGTTCGCAAAACTGGAAACCTCGTCAGCCTGCTTCCTCTCAGCCTCTTGAAGCTTTTTCTTCTCGTTTAGAAGGCGAAGAATACGAGTTTTGATCGAAGCGCGTTTTTCAAGAACGCTTCGGTAATCCTCTGCCAGGCTCACCGTTTTCCTCAGGCTTCTACTTCTCTTCCGCCTAGTTTTAGACAATTCTCTTTTAATCGTTTTTAGCTCAACCTGGTTTCTCTCAAGCCTTTCAAAAGCTTCTCTAAGCCTTTTCTCTAAGTCTTTCAACTCGTACTGGAGGCGAATCCTCTCCGCGTCGGGAGTTACGGAGGTAGCGGTTTTTAAAAGCTCCTCCATCCTCTCTATAATACTTCTTTTTTCAGACTGTTTGAATTCAAGCTCCGATTCAAGCTTGCTTCGCATTGCAATGTTCTCCTCCAGCTTTAGAGATATTTCCTCAAGTTTTCTGACAAGCCTCCAATACTCCAACGAGTTAATGATCATCTGCATCCTCTCCACTTCTTTCTCCAGCATTCTTCTCCTAAGCAGAATATTCCTCTCTCTTTCTAATTGAAGCATTCTTCTATCAATCTCTTGAAGCCTAGCCTGCGCCACCCTGAGATTATTGTCTGCCTGCTGCAGGTTGCTGAGGGCCTCCGCCTTCTTCTCATCATACTGAGCTAAGCCTAGAGCCTGCTCTATCTCTTTTCTCCTCTCCACAGGATTTTTATCAGCCAGCCGTGAAATCTCTCCTTGCGGAATCATGTTGTAGCCTCTTGCAGAAAGGCCGGTTGAGGAAATAGTGTCTTCGACAACGTTTTTAGAAGTTCTTCTACCGTTTAAATAATATGTGCTTTCCCCATCCCGCCCCATTCTCCTAGCAACCGTTATAATCTTCTCTTGACCAGGCATTGTTGAGTCACTGTTGTCTATAGTTATTTTCACGTATGTCTCCGACTCCCTGCCAGCGTTATCGTTAACCAAAGAGGAAAGCCTATCTGTCCTAAGAAGCCTAGGGTTGTTCTCTCCAAGCGCGAAACGTATCGCATCGATTAAATTACTGTTGTGAACAATCACCCCGTCACCAGTAACATACGAGCCAACGTTCTCAACATATATGTCGTACACTTCTCCCTTCCAATTTCTCCAAACGATTCTGTTTAAAACGTCGAAGCTGGTTTTCCCACCATCCATCACCATTATTCTCATGCCTTCTGAGAGACGTGAAGCCTCAACCCACCTGCGCACCCCGTTACCATAGTCCACCATCAGCCTGTGCTCCGGCGTTACTTCAACCAGTCTACCGTTTGCCGTCTCCATTTTTAACAAACTACCCTCGTATGGCTTCCTGAACATGGCGCTGACACTGGCTTCAACAACCCTCCTGAGAAGCGGATTATAGCTTGTCAGCGTCTCTTTTCCAGGGGGAACCACGTATTCACCATCCACCAGCTTGATTCTAACACTCTCCTGAGACAATTCTTCGAAAAGGGATTCTACGGGCAGCCCTCCCCATGGCTGCTCTATGATCGTCCAGGGAGCTACGCATTTTCCAGAGCCGTTTCTACCGGTTACGACAGTTAGCCCCCTGCTCAGGTTTACAACCTGTCTGCCGCCTACCGACTTGAAGTTCCTGATTTCAATCCTGGTCAGATGCAACCTCTAAACCCTCTCCGCACCAGCCGACGCTATAAGCCTTAGAATATTATCCAAAGGCTTTTTAATGTAACTTGCAGAGCCACCCTCACTCCGAAAACTAGACTTTCTAAAGCCGCTCCCCGGCGTCATAAAGCTTGGCATAAGCAACCAGGAATAAGTTTTTAAGCATTATTTTAAGGAGTCTGAACAGGTTGTCAGTATACCACGGAGACATATTCAAGAAGAAGAGAACCGGGGGTAAGAGTCACCCCAACAGGGGTAAACGCAAATATGAAATGGGCCGGCCGCCGACCCTCACGAGGCTCGGGGAGAATAATGTTGTCGAGAAGATTAGAGTCAGGGGAGGGGGCTTAAAGCTTAGGGTTGTTCAGGCCGCCTACGCTAACGTTGCCGTTGAAAAGGATAGGGTTGTAAAGGCTAGGATTTTAGACGTGGTTGAAAACCCTGCTAGCAGGGAATTCGGAAGGATGAAGATAATAACCAAGGGTGCTTTAGTAAAGACTGAAGTGGGTAATGCTGTAGTAACCTCTAAACCTGGCTCCAACGGGGTTGTGAACGCTAAGCTGGTTTCCGCAAGATGAAAAGCATTTCTAAGGAACGCTACGTGCTAGTTTACCCTCAGTATTTCGACTCCAAGGCCTCGCGAAAAATGGGTAGGCGTGTGCCAAAGAGCCTAGCGGTTGATTCTCCAAGCTTAGCTAGGGTTGAAGAAGCCTGTAGAAAGCTCGGCTTAAAGATTATCGTGGAACCCGATAAAGCATACCCGAGGATGAACAATGTTAAGTGCGGAAGGATAGTGGTTTTCTGCAAGGATTCTCGGAAGAAGCATGTTGTTGAAAAAATCGGAAGGGCTATGAAGAGTGGTTCTGGTTGAAACGTAAAGGGGTTGTTGAAAACATTCTTAACGAGAGGATTGCCCTGGTTAGGCTTGAAGGCCTGGTGGGCTTAGGCTCGCTCGCCCTAAGCAGGGAAATGAGGCCGGTGGGCAGTGTTACAGACATAATAGGCCCTGTTAAGGAGCCATACGCTGTAGTGGTTTTGAAAAGAAACGTTAAGAAAGTTGGGAAAGGCGACGTCTTGTTTTTTAAACCTAGAAAAGCATAGGGATCGGAAAACCTTTATAGCTTAGAAACAGTATTATAATAGTGGTGATAAAGCCTCAGTGGTCAGAAAGGTTTCGAGAAGATACAGGCTTGAGGGAAAAGTCCTTAACATCATAATGCGTTCCAAGGACGGGGTGGTGCAGACAGACCTCTACAAGATGCTTAACATCTCGAGTAGGGAAGGCTCAAGAATATGCTTGAAACTAGAGTCCTGGGGGCTGATAAAGAGGGAGAAGGTTCTCCACAAGGAGAGGTGGACCTATAAGCTGTATTCGACACGCAGAGTCCCTAAGATAGATTCTTTGAAGGGTTCACCATGCTTCGCATGCCCACATTTTAACAGGAGTTGCGCGTCAGGCTCTGCAATAAGCCCTGAACGGTGTGAGCTATTAGATAAGTGGATACTTACGATGGGCGTCGGGGGAGCGGATGTTGAAGTCAAAGAGGCGGTGGCTTCAAGAGAGGAAACGTGACCCTTATTTCATTCTTTCGAAGAAAGAGGGTTACCGTAGCAGGGCGTCGTACAAGCTTAAGCAGATACTTGACGAGTACAGGGTTATCAGAACTGGGGACGTTGTTCTAGATATTGGATGCGCCCCTGGGGGATGGCTTCAAGTCGCTTCTGAAGCAGCCGGTGAAACCGGGCTGGTTATTGGGGTGGATATTAAGGAAGTTGAACACCTGGAGTTAGATAATGCTAAGACAATCGTGCTAAACGTTTTCGACGAAGATTTTGTTGAAAGGGTTTTAAAAGAATCTAAAAGCAGGTTCGACACGATTCTTTCAGACCTTTCACCCAACATGTCCGGGATCTATGAGCTCGACCACGCTAGGCAGATCGAGATGGTTGAAAGAGTTCTCGAACTGTCAAGAAACCTTTTGAAGACAGGCGGATCGATGGTGATTAAGGTTTTCGAGGGCGAGGGTTCAGACAGGGTTTACAGGAAGGTTTCAAAGCTATTCAGGTTCGTTAAAAGGTTTAAGCCTAAGGCTTCACGCAAGGGGAGTTCAGAATTCTACCTGGTCGCCAAGTTTTTCAAAGGGTTTTAATAATTCTAACGAGCTCTTCAAGCCTAGCGTTAGTCCTGATGCAATTATTGTCGAAAGCGCTTCTGCACGCTGCAAACCCTTCTTTCAAAAGTCTATCTATAAGAAGGCTTCTCCTCGGAGGGTTCATGCGCATGCTTGAAGCCAACCCGGTTAAGTCAATTCCTCCAACAGTCTTCTGATCATCCGAGACAAGGGTTTCAACGGTTCTAAAAACATCCTCATCCACCAGCGTTTCCCCAGTTTTCTGAAGCAGCATTTTCTCAAGCAACTCCCTGGAGTGTGTTTCACCCGTGTAAAGCGGGCCTAGCAGCATGGAATCCTTCTCGCAACAAGTTCCGGCGTCAACCACGCCCAGCGGCTCATATATTTTCTCAACCCTCCTTACTTTAAGAAAACCGATTTGCGAAACGCTTTTGAAAGCATGTTTCCTCCCCTTTAAAACTCTGGCGAAAACCTTAACGTAATGCCTCCGCGTGACTGAAACAATAGGCTCGATGCCCCTTTCATTCCTAGCAGCAGCCTCGGCTAACGCTTTAAGCAGAACCCTGACTCCAATCTCCCGCATGAAACCAGTTTTAAAAACGTTCACGCCATAGAGCATTCTCGCAGCCCTCTTATGCACGCCGAAAAGGTTGGCAGTGTCAGTAGCAGTTACACTGAGCACTCCGCCGTGTTTAACAGCCTGGAAACAAGTGTCTAGAAACCTAACCGGGGTTCCGAAGGGATCAAGGTCAAGCATGTCAAACCTGCTGCCGCCGAGCGAATGAGCCGCGTGGAAAATATTCGCATCCATTTTAGAGGCGTGCGCCCTATTCTCCAGGCCGTTCAACTTAATGTTCACAACTATTGTTGCGAAAGCCCTTTGACTAGTGTCGTTCACATAAGCCTCATCCCACCCCGCCTCAGCGAGAACCCTTATCGATCTTACTCCGACGCCCGCCATAGAGTCTCCGAAACAGAGGTTGCGCCCAGCCTCGCTTTTAATCAAGTTGGCAACCATGACTGTGAAATCCCTGTTCTCCTTCATCAACGGATTGTAGAATACGGGTGCTTTGGAAGGAACATATTCCTCCGGCGAAACCCTGTAGTAATCCAGCTTGGGAACAATTATTTCAGCCTTCCCCTCCCTGATCCTGGTCGTTTCGAAACCCAGCTTGTTCCCCTGTTTCTCCACGCTTCCAATACTCCGTCAAACCGTTTAAAAACTGTTGAGAAACCCTTTTATCCATCCTGAAGCCTCAAAACGCCTAAAATGTACGATGTGTGCGTAGCAGGCGCGGGCGCTGCCGGCGCAACCCTTGCCAGGGAGGCAGCCAGAAAGGGGTTGAAGGTTCTCCTAGTCGATAAGTCTCCTAGGGAGAAGGTTGGCGACAAGGTTTGCGGAGACGCGCTTGGCTCACACCATTTGGAGAGGCTGGGGTTAACCCTGCCTCGTGAAACCTATTTCTCCATATACCCTGGGATAGAAATATACTCTCCCGACACGCATAGCCGTCTCAGCGTAATCGCCGAAGGCCTAAGCGCGTACGCTTTGAACAGGCTTGAATTCGGCCAGTTCCTTCTAAAACTGGCTTTAGACGCTGGGTGCGAGTTTAAGCCTGAGACACAGGCTAGGGAGCTGATCGTTGAGCAGGGTTGTGTTAGAGGGGTTAGGCTAGTGAGTAGGGATGGTGTTAAGGAGGATGTTTACGCTAGGGTGACTGTGGATGCTACTGGTGCTTCAAGAATCCTCTCCCGGGTGCTTCAACAAGCTGGTTTCGACCAGGAGCTTGACGACGATGAAACACTAGTGTGCTACAGGGAGATTGTGGAGACAAGCGTGACGCCTCCCATACCCGCCATATACCTAGATATGAATGATGCTCCCGGAGGCTACTTCTGGGTTTTCCCAGAGGGCGAGGGAAGGGTTAACGCGGGCCTCGGAGTCACCAAGAGCTCAGCAAACCCAATGCTTCTCTTCAGGAAATGGGTTAACAGGCTTCCATGCCTTAAGGATAATATCTTGAGAGTTGTACACAGGGGTGGGGGAATAGTTCCCGCCAGGAGGCCCATAGACTCAGCTGTTTGGAACGGCTTCATAGCAGTGGGAGACGCTGCTTTCATGGTTAACCCTCTGCATGGGGGTGGAATAGGATCCTCCATGACCGGCGGCTTCCTAGCTGCCAAAGTTGCCGCGGAAGCTTTAGAGCAGGGCCGTGTAGACGAGGAGGCCCTCTGGAGGCTCAACCTGGAGTACATGAGAAACTACGGTGTTAAACAGGCTGCTCTAGATGTTTTCAGGGTTTTCCTCCAGGGCTTGAACAACGAGTTGATAAACTATGGCTTGGCTCAGGGGCTCATTAAGAGCGGAGACCTTTTGGAGGCAAGCATGGGAGGGAAGCTTAGGCTTAACATTACTGAGAAGGCCTCAAGGTTTTTCGCAGGCATCGGTAAACCAGGCTTCCTCTTGAAGCTCAACAGGACGGTTAATCTAATGGAGGATTTCAGGCAGTTTTACGCGGATTACCCGCCTCGGGGAGGGTTTGACGAGTGGAGGGTCGAGGTGAAGGCTTTCCACAGGAGGGTTCACGAGGAAGTTGGAAGAACGTCTTGAAAAGCTGTTTCTATAGCGATAAACACTTATGTTTATCAACCATCCGGCGACGAGGGAAATGCTTATTACCCCTTTTTTCTAAAAGTTTCTCCAATTGGGAAACACGGTCCTGCCTACTGTTAGGCCCAGTAAATCAGAAGTAGTGTTAAAATTGTTGAACAAATACTCGTGCATATACGTTGCCACTCAGACGCAAAGATTACTCTTCAACCCTTCAGAGATAAGCGCCGGCGAAGTCGAGCAAGTAGACTACACTCTAATAACTGATGAGCAGCCTGAGCATTTCGACGAGAACCTGATTACAGAGCTCTGCCTCCTAAAGAAGTCTGGGAAAATAATCGCTGATGAAACAAGCTACAGGATTCTCAGGTCGCAGATTCCGAAGGACATGCTTATCGCGGCTAAGCCTAACAGGCTGCTGGTAAGCAACGGGTTAATCATCAAATCCTATCCTAGCGAGTACTCTGAGGCATCCACGCCAGTAACGTACATGGTTACGCTTGAAAACGGATGTAAGATTTTCCAGACGGGCGCCTCCCCTGTTTCGAAGGCCTTGAAGAAGGTGACGGTTGAAGAGAAGCCCGATATAACGTTCATCCCAATAGGTTTCAACCCTACTCTTAATGCCGCCTCATGGGTTGAATCAGCTGAAAACTCCAACTCTAAAATAGTTATACCTTACCACGGCGAGGACTTTAACGTTTTCCAGCGCGCCGTCAAGAGGAAAGGCTTGAAGACGGGGATCGTCATACTTAAAGTAGGTGAACCCTTTATATATAAGGTCGGTCAGTGAAGAGCCCCCGGTTTATCGCCCTTGCGGACTCATTCCGCCGGGTTCAGGGCTGCGCCAAGCCAGCCCCGCCATGCGCGGACCACCTGTCTAATAATTTTCACCGCACCATTATAGTCCGCGTTGCAGGAGTAGCGCGCTAAGCCGCCACTCCAACTCCTCTGCGTCCTTTTGCTCACAGCACGCATTATTCTCTAAGAGGGCTGGCTGAGACGCTTGCTCGAAAACCTCGATTTCCCGCTCCTCCAAAGCTCCTGTAGCATTATCCCCCAGTATGGCGGTATATTACTCCGACTATACTCAGCAGACATTGGGAAAGGCTTTTTAGCACAAGTTTTTAAGGGTGGCTCCCGGTTTCCCGGGTGGGAAAGGCTTAAAGATAAGCGTTGCGCTTAACAGCGGGAAAACGTTTGTACAGACTAGTCGACCTCGTGGCGAAGACCCTCGTTAAAACAGGCGGCTTCCTCACGTGGCCTGATAAAACTGATGAAGGCATCCTCCAGCCGTTTGTACTCGACCTGACCACGATCCTAAGCCATCCGCGTGTTTTCCACAGAGTAGCATCCGGCCTTCTTAAAGCCGTGAGAGAAAAAGCCGGGTTGGGCAGCTTCGAGTTCGTCGCAGGAGTGCCCCTGGCAGGAATACCCTACGCATCCTACATCTGTCTCAAAACATGTAAACCCATGCTGCTCGTAAGGGAAAGGGGAAGGGAGAAGCTTGTGGAGGGGCCTTTGAAAATGGGGGATAGAGTGCTTATCGTCGACGACTCGGTTGCAACAGGTAGACAGATACTTGGGACAGCTGGTAAAATTGTTTCAGAAGGCGGGGTTGTGGAGCAAGCCGTCGTAATAATTTGCCAGAGCCCGGGTGCTGTGGAAAGGCTGAGGGACAAGGGGATAACGTTGTACGAGTTGATCGATTTTAAAAGCCTAGTGAGAAGCCTGAAGAAGCTGGATGCTTTAACTGATGAGGAATACGAGGCCCTGCTTTCCAATGTGTAGAAAGCGCGCGCCTAGGCTTTCCTCTCGGGTTTAGAAGCTTCAGATTCCTCTATCAGTGGGATTATCTCTTCAACGGAGAACTTTATGAATGAAGCAGGATCAATCCTGCTGAAAATCGTTACGACAGCATCCCTAGTGATCCCAGCCACCAGGCCGCTTTTCCTGTGTGCTATAACCATGTACCATATTCTCCCATGGCGCAGGTATTCTGAGAAGAGGCTTGTATTGGCTAGCGAGGGCCCGTATAGCGAGAGCTTCTTAATATTAGGGATGTCAACGTCGTCGAAGAAAACAACTTTAGCGGCGTCGCTGTTCGAATTATGATAGTCCAACATTACCTCCGGGGAAATCCTTGCCTCAACAATCCTGCCGCTTTTAAGAAAGATCACTTGGCTGAACATGTTTGCAACCATGTTTGCAACAGGCTTCTTCTCCAAAACTATGAGGAAGACTCTCCTCCTCCTGAAAACAAAGCTGAAAACCGAGTCGACTGTTTTAGCAATTATCTCCGTCTTATCCCTCCTCCTGATCGTCAGAGGCACATCCCTGCTAATAACCCCCTCCAGCATGTTTTGAGAAGCCTTCAACTCAGCTATCTCAGTCACGAGGCTTAGGTCAACCCCCTCCAGCGGGGTTTCAACCCTGTAGCCCTTAAGCCTCTGAGCAATATCGCTCTGAGGCAAATACTCGTCCAGCCTGAATATCTTTCCCGCAGTAACCATACTCCTCCATAAAGCTAAACGCCCGGTTTTTAACTGTTTTTCAATTCGCCCTGAACTCTTTACATGGCTAACCCGGTCACCCGAGCCAGAACCTAATATTCGGGTATTTTCTACCTGCTCGCAAGGCTTTTAAAAGGTAGTTTCCCTCACTGATTTTTCAAGTACTTCTCCCGCGCCTTACTCTATGCATTCTATCCAGCAGCATCTCCACGAAATCCCTCCTGATTAATCAATAGCCCACTACCTTCTCTGTAGAGAACGTATTTCGC
Source organism: uncultured Nitrososphaerota archaeon (assembly GCA_964635675.1). GTDB lineage: Archaea > Thermoproteota > EX4484-205 > EX4484-205 > JAAOZP01 > JAAOZP01. The sequence goes on from CAZWPT010000056.1 coordinate 36,392, forward strand.
CATGTTGCAAGCAATTCTGCTTCCCCTCAGACATTTAAAAATTCCATATTAGTGTATGCCTGAAAAACATGTCGCCACAGCAAATAACATCTAGCCCAATTCTTTATTCTAAATATTTTGGTTGTCTTCTCGATACTCGTGTTCAGTATTACTGACCGTGGTATCCCTCTTTTATCTTCTTCTGAGGGATCTCGTTGGTCTGATAATCCTTCTTGAAAACGACGAGACAAACAGTAAGATCCCAAAAGCAAGAATGGTAAGTAGATCCGTGTATTCCGATTCTGAAATTCCCTGAGAAAACATTCTAACTCCTAAAGACTGAACGGGGCTGCTGAAGTTTAAAATAATAGCATAGATTCCCCTGCAAGCTATCCGAAGAACTGTTGAGAACGAACCTTCATACGTGCCCGTTTTAACTCCAGTTAGAGGCTGGTTCTGCAAGTAAGCATTTATTTCTTCTGAAGTAGTCAGGAACATGATAGTTGAATTGATATTTCTTGGGATATCGACGGAAAGAGGAATACTTGCTGCACGAGTGAAGAAGAAAAAGCTTCTTGACTTAGTAACGCTTTCTGTGCTTGCTTCTGAAAACATACATCCTACGGAGATATCGAGAAAAGGTTGGCGTGCAAGCATTAGCGCAAGGGACGTCAGGATTAGAAACAACCCAAGCCTCGATACAAAATTCAACTTTATTTCACCTCATAGAAACGAGTGAAATAAAGGTAAGCGACCAATAAGAAACAGAGAGAAATAATAAAAGCAACTATTAAATTTCCAGCTGCTTCAGTCGGAACATGGAGAAACGCGGATGTAGATATTGGCGGAATATTGTACAAGAAGGAACCCGGCTGAGGATTAGAGTATTTAAGTAAATTATCTAGCGAGTAAAAGGTTAGGGCACTTGACAAAATTGATATAACAATCTTATCTGAAATCGTGGAAATGAAGATATTCAGAGATATGATGAATATTATTTGAACCAGCATCGGGAGGCAAAGTGAGATCAGGGACGAAACAGACTCTATTAGCCAGCTTCCTCTCAAGTTATAAACAATCAGCATTAGAACTACGGTAAAGAAGTATATAATGCCGACAAGAAATAATGCTGTAAACTTACCTACGAATAGTTCTGTCCTACTCCGAGAGTATACGAGCTCCGTGTCCAGAATACCGGCTTCACGCTCGTATGCGAATATGGTTGCAGCCATAACCCCTATAGTTACTCCCTGCACCATGAAGGTATAAAGAATTATTGAGTGCAAAATATTTTTAACAAAACTGTAGACATAAACACCTTCTGAAAGAACTATAATACTTGGCAAGACCAACGTCCCATTAAAGATCATGCTGACAATCACGATCTCAGGTATTGGAAATATTAAGAGCTTCTTAAATTCCCAGCGGATGTTTTCGAGATTCAAGTCAAGCATTCTCCATTACTCTTGCGTACGCATTTGCTAAAGTACCGTCTGACGAAAAGCTTGCTACGAACTTTTCTAAGTTATCTTTAGCTATTATTCTACCCCTTTTCATAACTATTATGAAATCACATATTTGTTCAAGATCCTCGAGAATATGAGTCGACACCACTATAGTTTTGTTGCCATTTTTAATTTTCTTAATTAGCTCGATCAGTTCAATCCTGCCGAGTGGATCGAGGTTTGTTAAGGGCTCGTCAAGAACGATGAGGCTTGGGTTTCCAATTAAAGCTTGGATTAAACCCAACCTCTGAATCATGCCAGCAGAATAAGTACTTATCTTCCTCGTGAGGAAACCGCCCTTAACGATTGGATAAGTAAGAACATTTTTGTCGAATTCTACACGTTTTAATCTAGACACGTGTTTTAGATATTCTATTCCGGTAACCCATTTGGGGAAGGCGCATTTCTCCCTTAGATAGCCAATCAGAGAGCAAACCTGGCCGTGGCTGTAGAATGGATCCTTATCAAACACGAGGATTTTTCCGGATGATGGCTTTTGAAGACCAAGCATTATTCTTATGAAGGTTGTTTTACCAGAACCGTTTGGTCCTATTAAACCATAAACGCCATTATTAAAAGAAACAGTCACGCCATCAAGGGCAATTATACTTCCGAACTTTTTGGAAACATTCATCGCTTCCACAGCTTTCATAACTTTGAGAACGAGATGTAATTCTCATACTTAAAAATTATGGTTTATTATATTAATACTATAGTTGTTATATCTCCTTAAAATTAAGGTTTAAATAAACCAATACTGCATAATGACATATGACATATGAAGAGAAATTAGTATGTATCTCGATACTCCTAGTCATCCTCTCGTCGATTCTCACCGTGTCTGCTCAAAAAACCTGGGACTCTAACTATCAGAGAGGTACAACCCCCTTATTTTCTTGGGAAGCATACGCCTACGTCGAAGCTTGGTACGTACATCTTGTTGGCTATTTCTACTTTGTACATAGTGGTTGGGGTAGAGCTACTTTAGAGTATTCTTTCGACGTTTACGGGTGGCCGGGTAATGGTAATTTTGATCAACAAGGAGGATATACGGTCACCCGTGTTTTTGTGCGTGGACTTTATGTTGGGAATGCGTATGCGGGAATCGGCATATATACCGGGCCCTAAGACTTTGGAGAAACAAACAAGGAGTAGAAGTAAGTGGCTCTTCGCTATACTACTTTTTCTGATCTTTATCCAACCCGTTAGCATACAGCTTAGGTCTGAGCCTGGGTGGCTTAAGCCAGGGTTCTACGTAGAGTATTTCGTTGAGTCTGTGCGGCCCGGTATCTGGCTGGTTCCGAATTCAAATCTTTATAACTCATCGTTAATCAACGGACAGCATTCTCGTCTTCTCTGCAATGGCACTTATAGATTTGAACTCATAACGATGAACACTACTTTTGCACGTTTTAACATTAGCCTTGATCTTAATGCGTGGGTGCCAAGTAAATCAAAGATAATGCCTGGAGAGAAAATAGACTGGATGGTTTTTAAGCTGCTTCAAAAATCTTTTATGTGCGACGTGGATCTAGAAACTCTCGTCACCTACAGGGAGGGAAAAATCCTCGGCATCTTCCCCCTCTGGAGAGGTTTCAAGGCGTCTTCCGGCGAGGTTCCTCTTCTTCTAAATTTCTTCGGGAGAAAGTTTGAGGCGAACTATACTTTGATAGAGAACTTTATTCCTTACGAGACGCCTCTTGGAACCTTTAAATACGTATTTGCAGTCCACACCTTCATTGAAATGCTGGATCTTCCATATGTTGCCACGCCTTCCGGTATCTTCATCCTGTTACCAAACAGTATATATGACCGTGATACTCTCCTCTTAGTCTGCGGCAGAGTATACATGGATGACATATTATTTGACAATGGCATATTATGTTTCGAAGAGATGAACATTAGAGAAACCACATTGGAGTTCCCCCAGTTGGAGGAGCATGGTTTCGAGTTTCAGGGTGGGCAGATCTTTTTAGGGCTTTTGTTAGCAGGACTTACCTTACCTTTGTTTTTCAAGCTTTTCAAAAGAGCGAGAATCGCGCGTAATTTAGGATTTATTGGCCGTATTCTTCAATTATATTTAGGATAGAGCGCGTTTTACCGTTGTAGACTCTTTCTTTTTCAGGGGGGAGTAGAGAGTCAAGTCATTTCAACGTGCCTACTGCTCAACTCTTGGCTCAACCTCCAGTATTCTAGACTCGTCCTGAACCTTCTGAACAATTATTACATGAGCATCCTTAACTGGCGGCGGAGTCCCGGGAGTGATACACAGGTACGCAACCCCGGGGTTCTTCTCAACAACATCCGACAATATTTTGAAAAATTTATTTCTATTAATGGGATCCATATGCACATCCAGCTCATCGATCCCTCTGATGCTTGACTTGACTAGTGATTGGAGAGCCATTAGGAAAGATACGACTGTTGCGCTTCTCTCCCCGCCGCTCTGGGTGTAGGCGTTGAACTCAGTAAGGTTGCTGCCGCCGAAGCTTACGAGGATTGTTAGGCCAGCGTTCTCAATATCCTCAAGGTTAACCAGTCTTAATTCGCCTGTTCCACCCATCACCTCCATGTTTCCCCTGAAGTTCTCGTTAACCCTGTTTATTGTTTCAACGACTTTCTTCCTCCATATTTCTATCCTGTCTTTAAGCTCGTTTTCAGCAGCCCGCCTGTTTTCAACAATCACCTTAACCTTCTGCTCAAGGTCGCTGTAAACATTGAGATAATTCTTGTAGAGCTCTTCAGCGTTCTCGCTGACTGTGCCGAGCGAGGCTACTTGAATAATGCAGTCGTTAATCCTCTTCTCCAAAACATCAGGGGGCTCAACCTCCTTGGGAGCCTCGCCCTCAAGCTGAGCCTTGGCTTCCCTAACCCTGTCTTCAACAGTCTTAATCCTCTCCTGAATCCTACGGCGCTCCCTCTCAAGCTCCCTTATCCTGTACTTCAACACTTCAGCCTTAACGTTAAGCTTCACGTAGCTCCTAATCAGCTTGGTTATCTCCTCATCCAGCTTACTGTACTCATCAATAAGGCTGTCTTCAAACCCTTTCTCAGAGGCTTTGAAGAAAACCCTTTTAAGCTTCATCCTCGCCTTGTTCAGCCTGCTCCAGACCTTCTCACACTTCTCCATAGTCTTGGAGACTATACGGTTGCCCTCTGCTATTCTGGCCTCAAGCTTGAAAACGTTCTCTTCAAGCCTGGTCTTCTCAGCGTTAAGCTGGTTGTATACGCTCCATTTCAGAAGCCTGTTCAACTCGGCGTGGAGAGCCTGAAGCTCCCTCTTCTTAACAAGCTTCTCATACTCTGCCCTCCACATGCCGAGCGTCTCGCGAGCCTCGTTTAGAAGTGCTTCGACAGACTTCTCCTCGCTAACAATCCTGCTAAGCCTCTCCTGCGAAGCCTTAATGTTCTCCCTCAGCCCAGACAGGCCTACGGCGCCCTCCACGAGCCTAAGCTTTTCAGTCGGGTCGAGCGAGGCGAACTCCTCAATCATATATTGGTGCATTATTACCAGCATATTGGACGGGTCTATGCCGAAGAGGGAGAGAATCTCGTCAATCTCCATCTTTGTAGCAGGATTATAGTTGATCTGGCTCCAGTATTCTCCATCCCTCCTTAGGTATCTTGTTATCACAAGCTCGTCAGACCTTATGAACGAGACAGGCCTTTTCCCATCCTGCCCGGGAGAATTGTCGAAGACCAGCGTAACCCTGGCAACATCCTCCCCATTCCTAATCAGGTCGCTGAGCTTCTCAGCCCTGCCGCTCCGCGACTGGCCGAGGCCAACGGAAACCCCGAGCAGGATTGAGGACTTCCCAGACCCGTTTGGGCCGAGAATAAGGTTAAGCCTAGGGTGAATCGGTATAATAGCATACTTGTAACTCATGAAGTTTTCAAGCCGCACCTCTTTCAATCGAAGACTTTTTTCTTGCTCCGTTGCCTCCACCGGTGTTAGGAGTTTTCAAAGGACTTAGATAAGGGTTTTGCGTTTCCTTCCCGGTTAAACGCTTGGATTCCGCTGTTTAACGAGCTACTGTGGGCGGAGAATGTATACGCTTTCCCGCTGAGGGTTAAAACGCTATTCTTAAGCGCGCTATAAAAACAGTTTCTGAAAACGTGTTTTTAACTATGTTTTTACCGTGTATTCGCAGTACGGGTCTCCTGTCGCTATGCATTTTGTCTCGACGGCTTTCGATTCCCTCTGAAATATGTTTGAGAAGAATCCCGCGAGGATTCCTCTTGTAAAGTGGCCGTAGGGTGTTTCACTATCCTTGCCTGATTCACACTCGAAGCTTTCATATATTCGTACCTGTGCTTCTCCTTTTTCAACGTTAAGGTTGACAACATCCAGTATCCCCCAGCCCGATGTTTTAAAGTAGGCCTTGCCCAGCCCAACTAGTGCCTCAGGCTCCTCTATGCCGGTGTCCTCCCTGTATGCTTGGCATGTTCGCTGCCCTACAGCGTAGCCCTGGTAGTAGAGCATCGCCTCCCCCGCTGTCCCAAACTTCTCCCTAACACCTTTGAAAAGCGACTCGTAAACCCTTCTTCTAAATATTACAGCCCTCCTTTTCCCAACTACTAGAGGGAAGAAATGGTTGTCGAAGAGAACTCCTTGCGAATTTGGAGCTATCAAGTGGGCGCTTCTTACAAAAGGCTGCTTCCTGACCAGTCTCAAAACCTCCTCCGGAGTGATGCTCGTTTCCGAGAAGTCGAGGAAGGCAATCGCCTTCGCAAGACTATCATGCGGCTCAATATTGGAAAACTGGATGAACCTTATTATGATCCCGGCGTCCTCAGCGATCTCGGCAAGCCTCCTGACAACACCCCTCTCAACAATAGTCTCTAGAACAACGCCACGCCATCTCTGGCCAGCGTCGAGAACAACTATCCTGCCAAGGTTTAAAGGATTAAAGTATTCACCCGGCTGCGGCTGATATACAAGCTCCTCAAACGCGCTCGCGCGCCCCTCCTCCACGACTTGGCAGTCCTCCATTTTTCCTGTCCTCCGATTTTTCAGCGCTGGCGTTGTTAATTAAAGAATTGTCAAAGCAAAAGTTTACACACTGTAACCCTATAATAGGCGAAATTCTAAGGAAACTTGTTTTCTCGCCCTTTAAACAGGTTGGTTCGTTTATCGTCTAATTCCACATCGCCCTGACCGTCTTCGAATTTCCAGCGAAAGCGTTAAAAGATTGTTTAAAGCGGAATCTTAGAAGAACACTTTGAATACTATGTTTTGCCATTGGAAGGTTAAACGACTTGGCGCATTCTAGATATTGATTTGAGGCGGCGATCAGCCTAGTGTTAACACTTATATCCCTTCTTTTGGTTGTCTTACCGCTCTGGAAAGCAGGCTGGAGTGAATGTCGTCAAGTAGATATGCTGAGCTGATCGAAAGGATTATTCGTCTATGCGACGAGGTTATTGGAAAGAATATTGATCCTTTCGTCGTCGACGTTAGGGAGAGCCTCAGGAGGCTCAGGGAGGGCCTGACTGAGATGGATGAGAAGACCCTGGTTATGAACATGGCTGCACTGCTCAAAATAATCTATGTCATTGCTCTCCAGCAGGAGGATGTTAAGAAGAGGGCTAGCAGGCTATACTTGGACCCTTTCCTAATGGAGGTTAGGCTCATGGGGCTGGACAGGGAGAGGCTTGCAGAGGCTTTCCTAAAGGCTTTCAGGCCTGTTGCTGAGAACGAGCAGGCCACCATGGGGTGTATGCGTCTAGCCTACGGCTACTGGGCTAACCTTAGAGAATACAGCTTGCCTGAAGGGGCAGGGGTTCCTGAGGCGGGTACGCTCAACACGCTTGCTGAAATCCTTCCGATGGAGGAGGCTGACTTGGAGAGGGAGATGGAAAGGCTTCTCAGCGAGATTGGACGTGGAATGATCGACTATTATGATTTCGTTGGGAGAGAGGGCGAGGACAGGAAGGTATTTAGAGCACTGGTGTTGAGCTTTCTCATGATGAGGGGACTGGTGGGGGTTGTTCAGGATCCTTTGAAGAACAGGGTCTGGATATTCAGGTCGAGGCCGAAAAACATTGGCAGGCACTCTGTGGCCCTGCCGATCTAGGGAGTGTCGGAAGGTTGGAGCAGGAGGAGAGGATTAGGAGCAGGGTTGCGCGGGCAGTTCAACTATTGTTCTTCAAGAGCCATAGGATTCCGGGCGTCAAGGGCTGGGAGTTAAAGAAGAACCTTGGGCCAGGCTACCTCTCAATAATAAAGTTTCTAAACACGCGTCTCCAAGACCTGGGGCTCACGATAAAGATTGTTTCAGACGACGGTAGGGAGCTCAGCATGAGCGAGGATGAGAGCAGGCTCTCGACAGCAAGGTTCTACGTGACGCTGAGGGATGAGCTCAGCCTGACTGCAGCGAAGACCATGGGCTGGTCGATAGACGAGATAGCCGGCCTGGCCGTAGTGATATCTACAATAGTCTCTAGAAAGGGCTCAGCCCCGGTTAAGGAGGTTGAGGAGATCCTTAGGAAAAAGTTTCCCGAGTGGCGGGTCAGGCTGAACCTATCCAAGTATATTAAAAGAGGCTACATTGCTGAGGACGGTAACAATCTTGTACTGGGTTGGAGGACTTTCGCTGAGCTTGACGTCGAAAAATTCATCCATTATATTTTAAGCGCTTAACTTTTCAATCGGCTTGGAGCCTTCTCCTCTCAGCGTCCACAATCATCTTAAGAAGATCCTCCCCGGTTACGCTTCTCCTCGCAAGTATTTTCTCAACAGTCTTCAGGCTTAATCCTCTTCCAGCCAGAGCTAGCGCAGCGTCACCACCATATTTTTCAAGAAGCTCCGCGGTTTTAGCGATCCTCCTGAAAACAGTCTTCATCCTCCTTGATTTTCCACGCCTAATCCTTAAGCCCGGGGTAGGGTTTACCCCAAGCCTGCCGCCGCACCTGCTGCACCTGACTCCCGGAGTGTATTCTAAGGGTTTAACCGTGCCGTGTATGAGCCCGCATTCGCTGCAGGCAAGCTCTAAAGAAGTGTTTCTAAGCCTTGCGGAAGCATACATTAAAACTATCTTCTCAACGTTCTCAGGCGTGTAAATATCGAGATGCCTCTCAGCCTGTCTCAGAATCGGCTGAGCCAAGGGAGAGGGCTCGCCAAGATTCTCGTAGACCACGGCCTCCACCCTCCCGGAGGACAGGTCTCTTAAAAGCTGCAGGAGGGGCCTTGTCTCATAGTCTTTAGACAAAAGCTCTTTAACAGCCTCGTCGTAAACCACGGTGCCTCTACTGCTCCTTATCAGGGTTTCAAGCCTTATGGAGGTCAGGTCAGCATCCTTCTCTATTATCCCCATTCTCCTGGCTACGTGTAGAAACCTTCTTTTGAACAATCCCACTGTCTCAACGTTTTCAAGCAGTATCCTTTCAACATCCTTCTCGCCGAGACGCTTAATCCTCTCCAGTATGATTGAGGGCGAGACTGCCCGCTCAACCATAACCCTGTATGGATCCCTGCTCACTGGGACGGTTAAGCCTATTTCAGAAAGCACAATGTGTCCGACGACTCTTGACAAGGCCCTGTTCCCAAGGTCCCCCAGACATACGTGTATAACAGTGTAGTCTCTCCATCTCTCGAAAACAATCCTCCTGTCAGTCCCGACAGGAATGTTTCTTTTAAGGCAGTCCACGATTGGTTTAACCGCTTTAAACGCAAGATCCTCGTCAACCCCATACTGCTGCGAAACGGCTTCAACAATCTCCTTTAGGCTGCAGCCCCCGGAATACTTTTCCTCAACCATCCTTCTTAAAGCACCCACCTCCATGGCTGTTTCATAGACCACGGGTATTTCCTCACCCGTCCAGAAAGGCACGGCTCCAAGCGGGTCCTCAGCCCTCTTAACAATAACCCTCCCCTCGTAAACCTGGATTATCGACCACACTAGACCACCCATTACGAACTTCGTGCCAGGAAGCCCCTTCTCCGCGACAAACTCCTCGTCCAGGTTTCCTATAACCGTGTTGTCCTCCTCGTTCACAACAGGATACTGCTTAATCTCAGGGATGCTTGAAACATGCTCGAAGAAGAACTTTATAAGCCCGCTTTTCCTTCCCGCTCTGACAGCGTCGCTATACTTGTCAAAAGTCAGGAGCCTCGGGTACTGTGACGAAAGGAATTCCAAGATTCTTTCCAAAGATCCTCTTGAAAGTCTCGCGTACGGTGCACTTCCCTGAACCAGTTCCAGGGTCTCCTCCACGGTTAGCCTCGGTTTCTCAAGAAGCATCCCGACGATTTGATGCGCCAATACGTCGAAGGGCTCTTCAGGGGGTGAAACAGGCTCGTAAACATTGCTTAAAGCCCTCCTCCTTATAACCATGGATTCAACAGCATCATCCTCATCCATGCATATGATCAGCCCTCTGGGAGTCAAGCCTATCCTGTGCCCGCTCCTCCCGATTCTCTGAACAAGCCTAGAGGCCTGCCTCGGGGAGCCGTATTGCACGACGAAGTCTACGAGCCCAACGTCTATCCCGAGTTCAAGGCTGGAGGTGCACACTAGTCCCCTCAACTCCCCCTCCTTCAAGCCTTCTTCAGCCTTAACCCGGGCCTGAACACCAAGCGAACCATGGTGGATTGAAACCGGCGTGGGAAGGTTCATCACGAGCAGCTTGTTCGACAATGCTTCAGCAGTAGCCCTAGTGTTGGTGAAGAGGAGGACTGCCTGCCTGTCTCTAAGAACCTCCTTTATGACTCGAAGCCTCGCGGATACTTCAGGCGTTGTCAAAAGCTTTTCGGCAGTAACATAGTCCTCCTCCACAACGTCGGGGAGAACCATGCCTATCTCCATGTCTCGAGGAACAGGTGTTGAAACAACCTTGAAATCTCCTGCTGAGCCCACCATGAACCTGGCCAGGAGCTCCGGCTCGCCTATAGTCGCGGAAAGGCCTATTATCTGTATTCTCTCCCCCGTGATCTTCTTAAGCCTCTCTAAGGCGAGTGAGAGCTGGCTTCCCCTCTTGTCTGAGGCGAGCTCGTGAAGCTCGTCGACCACAACCCACCTGACGGTTTTAAGATGGCTCCTCAGCCTAGACCCTATTAAAAGTATTTGGAAGGTTTCCGGAGTGGTTACAAGAATGTGAGGCGGGCTTAAAGATTGAGTTCTCCTCTCAGAGGAGGAAGTGTCTCCGTGCCTGACGGAGAGCTTGAAGTCAAGCCTGCTGGCCCACCAGCTGATCCTGCCTACAAGATCCCTGTTTAAAGCCCTCAGCGGAGTAATGTAGATGAGGAAAATACCTGTCTTAACGTTAGCCCTGTCCTTCAGCATGAGGCTGAGAACCGGGAGTATTGCCGCCTCAGTCTTACCTATTCCGGTTGGCGCAACTATCAAAACGTTCTCCCCCCTGAGTATCCTGGGTATGGCCATTAGCTGAGGCTCAGTTAGTGGGATAAGGCCCTTCTCCGCCACCAGCCTAGCCACTGGTTCCGCAAGCATCGAAACAACCGTTTCGCTGGACGAGCTTCCCACAGTGCATTAAGCACCATGATGGTTGAAAAACATTCTCTTCCAGACGTAAAACAGTCAGCCAAACGGATTAAGGCTCTTCTCAACCCTTTTCGGCTTGAGGAGCCTAGTCGGACAAGCTGTTTAAAGGCTTGCCTCCTCCTAGGCTGGTGAAGCCAGGGTTCTCGCCCCCTCGAAAATAAAGTACACCCCTATCATCATGATTGCAAGATTACAAATTACCATCAGGATTCTGAACCCTTTTTCACCAATATTTCCGGCGCCGCTGGCCGCTGCTTTCGATATTAAGCCTAGGACCAGCAGGTCCCCCATTTCATGGCTTAGATAGAAAAGCAGGACCCCTAAGCCTCCGACTGCGAGCGATTTGGAAACGTAGGCGGCTCCTATCGTGACCCACCACGTTGCCCAGTAGGGGTTTGAAAAAGACACTGCGGCGCCGAGAATGATGAAAGTCAAGAACCCGCGCGTCCCGATTGCTCTCCCCTCGCCAACGTTCTTCCAGCCGGGCTTGAGGACCGCTAGGAGGCCTGTCGCGACAAGGAAGATTCCGCCTATAAGGCTCAGGTAGGGGAAGACGCTTTTGTCGACGCTCAGCAGCCCGTAAACCAGTATTACTGTGACGGGTGCTTCAGCCAAAGCATGCCCAAGGGAAAGCAGCAATCCTGGCTTACTACTCCTGTTGCTTGAAGACTCCCTGACTGCCGTCACCATGAGAGGGCCTGGAGCCAGGGCTCCTGAAAGGGCAACGACGAAGGATGTCAGGGTTATCTCCACCAGGCTGCTCAACACCCTGTTTTCCACACTCTCCATTAATATTCTTATTGTTTAACGTCTAAACGGGGCATGCGTCTAAAACGTTAAACCCTCATTTCCTCGTAATCTATCTCGAACCTTTTCGGGAGCCGCCTCTTGTGCCGTGTAAGCCTAACCCTTAGGAGGACCCTTTCAACAGTCTCCAAAGGTATTCCGGAAACCATGTGTATCCTTTCCTCGCTAAGCTTCCTGTCAAACCGTAGGTAAAGTATGGTGTCCAGAGTCTTATAGTCCACCCCCAGCTCCTCCTCGGCCGTCTGCCCCGGCCATAAGGCTGGGGAAGGCGGCTTAATCCATATTCTCTCGGGAATCTTCAAATACTCTGCGAGCTGCCTAACATGGGTCTTGTATAGCCCTGCTATTGGGAGAACATCAGCCCCACCGTCACCGTGTTTCGTAAAATACCCCGTGAGGTATTCGCTCCTATCCCCCGACCCTATAACCAGCCCGTTGTTCACAGCAGCCTCGTGGTAAAGTATTGTCATCCTGCTTCTCGCCATTATGTTCCCCCTCTCAACCCTGCCCATTTGCCCAAGCTTCCTCTCAAAGGCTTCAACAATCTCGTCTATGCTTATTGTCCTCCAGTTTCCCTCCGGTATTCCAAGCTTCTCGACAACGCTCATAGCGTCCTCCACGTCCTCCCTGGGGGTGACGCGTGAAGGCAGGAGGTAGAGCCTAGTCCTTTCTCTACCGAGAGCCATCGTCGTCAAGTATGCTACTACGCTGCTGTCCACCCCTCCGGATAACCCCACTACCCCCGTCTCCCTCCCGGATTCCTCGAAATACTGCCTGAGCCTCGCCGCTATGTGGCTTGCAACCCTAGCGTAATCAAGCGTCGGCAAAACCATGTTTCTCCCACTCATAGAAAACGCCTTCTAACGCTCAAATATATGGGTATTGGTCGCAGCCCCATCCGGCGCGCCAGACTGCTTCAACCGCTCGGCCAGCCAGTATAGCCCGATGATCGTCTTAGCATCCTCCACCAGGCCGTTTCTAAGCATTTCCAAAGCCTCCTCCACGGGTTTCTCAACCACTTCTATAGCCTCGTCCTCCTCAAGCCTCTGCTCTGCTTTCTCCAAGCCTTTCGCGAAAAACAAAGTTATCTTCTCGGTTGAGTAGCCGGGTGCAGGGTAGAAGCTCAAGACTTTTCTAAGGACGCGCGCCCTGTACCCTGTTTCCTCCAGAAGCTCCCTACGGGCACACTCCTCATCATCCTCGCCGGCCGTCTTCGTCCCAGCCGGTATTTCCAGAAGGCTTCTTCCAGCCGGAAGCCTATGCTGCCTAACCATTATTATCCTACCGTCTTCACTAACAGGTATTACTGCGACAGCACCCGGGTGCTCGACAACCTCTCTCAGAAGCCTCCTGCCCTCGAGCGCAACATGGTACCTCAGGAGTGTTATTAAGCCTCCGCAGTACAGGGTCTCCGCCTTAATCACGTCTTCACCACCCATGCTTTGAAACGTTGAGCTTGAGCTATTTAAAAGCAGCAAGAACATGATTCTTCAGTAAACCTTATATTTTGGGCGGTGCAAGGGTCTCCAAGTTTGTGGACTGTTGGAAAACTAAGCTTTAGCTACAGGGGTAATCGGGACAGCGGAGCGCTTCCCCCGTTCCTCCACACAAAGTGGGGTCTTTTCCCGATAACGGTTTTCCTGTTTTCAACTGTTTTCCTCCTCTCCTCCATAATCCCCCTTGACAAGTCTTTAGCCGAGGAAATATACGCCTCTGTTTCGGGAAGCATAAGTTTCACCGGGCCGCTGGATATTTTTGCGCATAATCTTGCCCTAAGCATCATAATGATGATACCTGTAGCTGGATTCGGGTTCAGCATAATCTCCTCGTCAACAACCGGGGTTGCTGTATCAGCTATTTCAACTCTGAGAAGCCTCAACTCGCTATCGCTTGCCATCCGGCTTCTTTCAACACCATCCGGTATACTTGAATTCCTAGCATACGGCTTAGCCTCAGCCCAAGGTTTAGCCGGCCTTTTCGCCATAATCGAGAAAAGGGTTAGCAGGGAGCTCAGAGGATACTTGACAACCCTCCTAATAGTCGGCAGCCTCCTGCTCGCATCAGCCTTTATTGAAACAATGAGCCTCGCTGCATATGATTAGAATAGTTTTCTTCGACATGGATGGTACGCTAGTTGAGGATGAGAGCAGCTGGCGTACCGTACACAGGTTCCTGGGGACTGACCATATTGCTAGGAGGGCGCTTGAAAAATTCTCCAGAGGGGAAATAAGCTACGAGGAATTCGTAAAGCACGACGTCAGCCTGTGGCCCCGGGGGCTGCCCAGAGCCTTTTTCGAGCAGGTTTTCTCCAAGGTTAGGGTGAAGCCGGAGGCTCACTGGGTGTTTAGCCGGCTGGGGGAAAAAGGGGTTTTGAGAGTAATTGTCACGAGCGGCCTGGATGTGCTTGCCGAAAGAGTGTGCAGAATGCTTGCCGCGGATGGATGCGTCTCCAACCAGATGGTTTTCGACAGCCGGGGCTGTTTTACGGGGATCGTAAAAATCAATGTGGATCCCTCTAGAAAAGTAGATGCTTTAAAAAAGGTGTGTGAAAAATACTCTATTCCTTTGTACGAGACTGCTGCAGTCGGGGACACGGTGTACGATAAAAGCATGTTTAAAGCTGTTAAAACATCCATCCTGTGCGCCAAACCCGGCGCCCCTCCGCCGGATGGTCATGAAGCCATGTTCGTCGTAAGCAATCTTAAAGATATCGTTGAATTAGTGTGCTAAGCACGCGAGGAGAAAAAAACATGATTTAGCGCGAGCTACCCTTATTACTTTGTTTTCTTGGCTTTCTTGGCTTTCTTAGCCTTCTTAGCCGGCTTCTTAGCCTTCTTTGCCGGAGGCTTCGCTGGCGCAGGCGCAGGCGCTGGTGCTGGCGCAGGCTGTGCAGGTTTTGCTTCTCCACCAGTACTGGCTCCGCTCATGATGATATTTTCCCGTCGAGTCATATATAAATCTTTAACGTTTAGCATGAGTCCTAATAACGATCATGCGTAAGCTTCAGGGCCTCGATTATGAATGAGGCGACTTGTTCATAAGGCACTTTAGAAGTGTTTATCATAACGTCGTAAAGCAAGGGGTCTCTCCAATTCCTGTGGAAAAGCCTTTCAACAAGGCTGCTCCTATCTATGTCTGAAGCCTTAATATCCTCCTCTATCTGCTTCAAGTCGTCAGTCTTCCTTTTATCCGCTATATGCTTCAGCCTGCCGTCGAAATCACTATACAGGAAGACCTTCAGATCAACTTCGCGAGCCAACGCGAACAGGGCGCTCCTACCCTCTATTATCGCAGGACCATTATTAACCACGTCGAGAACCAGGCTCTGCAAAACCTTCTCTATCTCTATCTCCCCCGAGATTGATTTTGCCACGAGGGTTTGGAAACTCAGATGCGGGGAGGAAACCATGCTCCTTATGAACCTCTCAGTGTTGTAAACTTCTATGCCGCCGAGCCTTCTGGAAACGAGCTCCCCAACCTCTGTGCAACCAGCCCCAAGCTCCCCAGCGATCAGAATAATAGGCTTACTCCTGCTCATTTCCACAGTTTGTTCACGCTGCTGCTTTTTAAAGTTTTCACCTGCTTCGGCGATGTGACGAGTCTCCTGATGAAAAGCAGTGCTAAAAGCAAGTAGACAGCTATAAAATATGGCGACGTGAGAAGGTGGTTAGTCGTATAGCTTAGAAACACTGTGGAGTCACGATCAGCCCTGAACTCGATGGAGCGACCCGTACCGTTAACGTTCTCCAGCCGGAACCAGAAACCATAGTCGCCAGCTATCTCCAGCTCACCGCTTATCCGCAGGTAGCTCCCTTTTGGGACTTTGAAAACCAGGGGTTGGGAAGCGCCCACCTTAAGCTCCATTCCAAACGGGTTTGAAGAACCGTTCACGTAGACCTTGAAATCGGGTCTTCCAGGGGGTTCGAAGGGGGTGATCTTCAAAACTACAGTAATGTAGACTTCCTCCCCGTTTCCCGTGTTCTGAGGATGGGTCAACAGGGCTATGATTATCATCGCCCAGGCCGTGTTCAACACGGTTCTACGCTTCAAACCATAAATATAATTCTTCCTCATCCTACTCTTCGCATGATGCCTGGAGAACGTGGAGGAACACTCTGCCTCAGGCTTTTAAAGAGGCTTCTGGAGGAGGGGCCGCTGGTAGACAGGAGGGAGGCGTCGGAGTACTCGGAGTGTTTAAGGCTGCTTTCTGAAGGAGGCGGGGCCGTGGAATCAGGGGGGAGGGTTAAAGTTCTTCCAGAAGGCTTTCTAATGCTTATTAAACACGTGGTTGAGTCCGGAGTAGGTTTTGAAAGTGTCTTAAAATCGGTTAACTGGAAGGGTTTTGAAAGAATCATTGCTAAAGTTTTCAGGGTTAAGGGCTTCAGAGTCATGGAGCACTTCAGGTTCAGCCTTGAAAAGACTGTCAGGGAGGTTGACGTTCTAGTCGAGGCGCCTAGGATGCTTATTTCAATAGACTGCAAGCAGTGGGTTAAGAGAAACTATAATATTCATTCAGCCTGTAGGCTTCAGCTTGAGAGGTCGAGGCGCCTGTCCCGCTACCTTCTGGAAAGGGAGGACATTAGGAAGCCTGTCTACCCGGTGGTGGTTACTTTTCTAGATTCTGAGGCAAGGGTATTGGACGGCTGCTTAATCCTGCCTGTTTGGAAAATAGGGGTTCTCTCTGAAAACCCTGAAATCGTCACGACAATGGTTAAACCGGTTTCCTAGTCGAAAACCCACATCTCTCTAGACCTTATAAGGAAGATGAGCCTCGCCCTTAAAACAGCCTTCTTCTCATCCAGAACCCCGTCTACAAGCATGACGTCACCATGCATGATCGGGATGTTCGCTTCAGCAAGCGTTTTGAACGTTTTCAAACCATTGTTTAAGTCGAAAATTGTGAGACACTCTCCCGCCCCTTCAACGCGCGGAGCCATCATGCCGGTTCTAACAGGCACTTCCACAGACCCGTGTCTCCTCCTGATTATTATCCCGTCAACCCTGCCCACAAACCATTCGCCAGCCAACCCAGGTATGCCTGCAAGCCTGTCTTCAATCCCGAAGGTCAGGTCTTGGCCCGGCAGGTCTATCTGAAGAATGTGCCGGGTCCCAGCTATCGGCTTGAACATTTCTAACGGAACAAGGGTTTTCATAACGGGTTTAACGAAGGGCAGTGCTACAGAGTTGGCCAAAGCCCCGCTAACCAGTATAGAATCATCATCCAGTAGTTCAGCGGCTTCTGGAGGAAGAGCCTTATACGGCTTGGAGAGCCTTCTTAAATCCTCTTTAAGAGCCTTAAGGTCTATCTGCCTCCCGGGGTCGCGTGTTAGAATAACCTCTATCAGCCTAGCAGTCTCATACTCTTTCTTAACAAACCCGATTAGCTCTCCCTCGTGCATAACCGGGGCGCCTTCAACCATGCTTCCTAAACGGGGGAAGGGTTATTAACAGTTTCTTCACGGGTTTAAAAGATTTCGAAGCCTAAAGGAACAAGTCTGTTTTTCTACTTCTCAGAATGCTCTTAACACCGTCGTCTGAGAAATCATACTGATACCCTTTTACTAACGCGCCTATGAAGCCTTCTGAAGAGCTGCCTGTAACAAGCTCGCTTGCAGCAGCAAGCTCGTCGACGATCGCCATCCGTTTAAACCTTAAAACGTATCCGAACAGGTCTGTTTTACCCCTCAGGTCTCTAATGGGGGCTACTCCGGCGCATCCTATCGCCATGTTAACCTGCCCCATCCTGAATGGTCTTTCAAAAGAATCCGTTATTATCACTCCAACATCAACATTCTCGTCCAGAAACTGCTTCCTTATCTTCCTAGCAACCCTGTCCGGGTTTCTTGGCTGAAAAGCCATGCTTAAGCCCCCGTCTACGTTCGACAAATCTATCCCCGAGTTGGCGCAGACTATTCCACCCCTGTTCCTAGTTATTATTCGTCCTCCGGACAGCCTAACTATTTCCCTGCTCTCTCTAAGTATGATTTCCACCTCCTCAGGCGGCTTGCGGAGCCTGTCTGCAAGCGCTACCGCCAGGGGGCTCGGCTTGACTTCGCTAAGCCTAATCGTGTAGCCCAAGGCCTTTGAAACCGCGACATGGGTGAGCGTTACCACATCCCTGTTCTCAACCTCCACACCATTCCTCCGGAGCGACTCTAGAGTTATTTTAGCGAGATTATCGCCCTTTTTAATGAGGCCGTCGTACTTTATACCGAATATCCTGATCATCCTAACGCCTCCTCGCCCCCTTAAGGATCTTTTCTACGAAAGGTATGTCGGAGGCACGCGTAACCCTTATGTTGGTGAAAAGCATGGGGTCGATGTCTTTCAAACTGGAGTGGGCAATGTACATGACTCTCCTCAGCCCGTCGACGAGCTCCTCGAAGCCCGCAGGCCTCCTTGCTTCAACAACATCCATGAAGCTCCTCCTCTTGTAGGCGGATAGGAGCCAGTCCACTCCCCCCTTCACATCCCTAACCAGCACGGCATCCCTCTTCTCGCAGAGCTCCGCTAGAAGGGCGAGTATGTCAACGGGTATGAGGGGAGCGTTAGCCGGAGCGGTGACAACCACTTCACCCGAAACCTTCTCCAAGCATTCTTTAAAAGTGCTAAACAGGTCTTCAGTATTGTTTAAGCCTAGGACGCTGCACTCCCCGAAGCCGTATTCGGAAACAGCTTCAGCGAAAAGGTTCCGAGAATCCCTAGCCACTGCTAGGGCTACTTCCTCAGCTATTTCCCCAATGTTCCTGACGACGTGGAGGAAAACCGGGAATCCTTCAAGCTGGTTCAGCTCCACGAAACCCTCCTCCCCGTGTCCAAGCGCTATAACTAGGCCGATCGTCTTCAAGACTATCCCCCCACCCTGGAAAACATATGGCGGATTATCTCTCGAGCCACGTTAACACCGGTTGCTTCCTCCACACCCATGAAATCCGGTTGAGGGTTAACGTCAAGTATAAAAGCTTCGCCTCGCTTGAAAGACATGTCGACACCCGCGAAAACACAGTTTAAAGCCTCGGAAGCCTTGACAGCCAGCTCCGCCACCTCCCCATCTTTCTCAAAGGCTTCCCCAACCCCGCCTTGAGATATGTTCGTAACAGGCTTATTCGAAACCCTTTTCATCGCTGCAAGCACACAACCGTCTAGGATGAGCACCCTGAGGTCCCAGTCCATGTCCCTAGCTGGGGCTTGAGCCACCCATGCGCCGTGGGCCTCCAGACTAGGCATGGTGTTCATGTTTTCAACGAGTCTAACCCCCCTCCCCCTTGAGCCGTATATCGGCTTCAGGAAGAAGGGCGGGGACATTTCCCGAATTCTTTCCCGCGAAGGCGTGAGGAGCGAATCAGGTATTGGAAGATTCCTGAGGCAAAGATTCCTATAGGTAATCATTTTGTCTAGAGTGTTCATGAACCCTTTAAACGGGTTAACAACGTAAAGCCCCTCCTCCTCAAGAATCCTGGTTAACGAGAGCGCGTACATCATTATAGGGCTTAACAGGGTTTTGGGCCTTGAGAAAACCCTTCGAACCCCCTTATCCTGGAAAACCCTGAGCACAACCCTGCCTTCTTTAACAAGGAGCGCCGTGTCGCTGAACGAGACCAGTTGACAGCCGACACCCTGCTTGCCCGCCTCCTCCATAAGGCGTATGGATGAGTATGAGCACGGCTTATGCGTTAAAACAGCTATCGTCAACCCGCTACTCATGTTTCATGCTTAGATTTAAGCTTGACGCGTGAGCAGCTCCAGGATTATAGAGCCCATGGCTCCTAGGGCTGAACAGTCATCATCACCGCCCACAATAAGTATAGAATCCTTTTCTTTAAGGCTCATTTTTGAAAGCTCTTCATAATCTTTCGCCGAGACGCTTCTAAGGTCCTCCGCGACATAGGGTATTTTAAGACCCCCTTCCTTCAGGGAGAGGAGCACTGCCCCGCTTCCACCGAGTCTAACCGCCATATCCCTGATCTTCAAAGCGTCCAGTGGCTCCATGTTTCTCAAGACAGCCGTATAATTCACCCTTCCAACCGACAAGTAGTCTAAAACGGTTTTCCTCAGCTCTGGGACGTGAAGCCTAACGCGTTTAAAAACCCCTATTCCCCTGCTGGTTAACCTGCTGCCACTGGCGGAGGTTGATATTAAACCATGTTTCTTCATGCATTTAACCATGCTTTTAACAGAGCCCTCGCCCAGGCCGAGCAGCTTTTGAAGCCTAGCTCGTGAAACAGAGCCCTCACCTATGTGTAGAATAGTTAGGAGAACGTGGCCAGGCGTATAGTCTTTAGGGTGTTTCATACATTCTTGAACGATCCTTTTCAAAGACTCCAGCGTTGACAACTAGTTATGGACCCGCGGTGCTTGTAGAAAAACGTTAAGGCTTAGCCGGGGGCCAACTACTCGTGTCTGCCAAATACCACGCTAAGACATCGTCACGCTTAAGAATGTACGAGTCTGCACCTGTTTCTCCAAGAGTCCAGTCACGCGCCTCCGGATCCCACCTGTACCAGAACCAGTAGTGGCTACCATACTGGTTAACGCCATTTATACCTGTGACGAATACGCCGAAAGGGTATGCTTGATAATCTACTCTTCCTCCAAGCGCATAGAGGGTTAGGTTGAACAGGTTCCATCCAACAGGTATAAGAGTGTTATTAAACCAAACCCCGGTGCCATTGTCATACTTTACGAGGAGACTTACTCTCAGAGTTATTGTTTCAACGCTCCTAGTTAGAGTCTCCATTTCCTGCATAAGCGTGTCCAACTGTCTTCTAAGGCCAACCAGGTAGAAAGTTTCTCCGACAAGTACTGATGTGGAGATGATAACTACGATTATCAAAATCTTCCTGTAGTGTGAAGCTTCTTTAGACATTGTTGCCACCATAGCGGGCTGGATAATTTATCCAACCAATATTTAAACTTTATCGTAGCTTAGGGTGTTTTTGAAACGATGCAGCTTTCAGCGCGCGCTTACCCTATGAGTGTGATTTTCCACGACATAAGCAGACTTAAGCAGCAGCATTATCTTTTTTCAAAACCTTGTATATGACTGGTACAGCAATCGGGAAGAATAATGCGTTTGAGAACTCATGAATAATACCCATGGGGATGGGGAAGTTCATCGTGACTAGCCCCATTAAAACAGATCCGTAGAACAAGTATCCTACGAAAGCGTTTGTAGCAAGATCGTACACAAGGGTTGAAAACAGCCCTACTGAAGCAAGAACTAAAGAATTGTGAATGTTTGCTCTAGCAGCCTTAAATCCTAATGCCGGTGGTATTTTAGAGAATAATACGTATATCATTTCGCTTAGCGTAACAACTATTAGCGTCGGCAGATTGAGCCCGTAGGGATTCAAGGTCCCGTAGACCATCCATATGAGTATTGATAGTACTGCTCCAAACCTTAAACCCATGGCCATGCTCGACGCGAAAACTATTGCATCCATAAGCTTAACATTTGGCAGGCTTATCAGGACATAGTTTGAGGAGATTGCTAGGGCTGCTAATACGGCTAGTGAGGCGACCCTCTTAGCTAGGAGCCTTGGCCGAACATATGACATTCTAGACTTGGATATTTTATCCAGCTACTATTTAAGCTTGACGCGATGCCTCATCCAAGTGCTCTCGCATTTTAATCAGCATGTTCCGTTTGGATCAACGGCATATCACTCGTTTTGACGCAAGCGTCTAGATGTTGAAAAGTTTATAATTCTGGAAAATATGCCTAGAAAAGGAATGCGGTATGGAATCGGAATCGCGTCGGTATTTTTAATCGTATTGATTATAGGCGGCTATTTCGGTTACCAGTTCTATGCTGAGCATCGCTCACGGTCCGAGAGGATTTCTTCACTCATGAAATACGCTAACACTACTGATTACGCTAAGGCTTCCCTGTTCGACGAAAAATACAGTTATCTGGCTTCTGATGGAAAATATAACCAGAGTGTCCTAGGCTTCTTCTCACACTGGCTGCTAAACAATAGTCTAGACTATACTCAGTATTTGCGTGAGCAACAGAGGTTTGAAAGAATCCATACCTTAATGAAGCTTGCTAACACGACTGACTACGATAGTGCTCTTCTCTTCGACGGCAAGTATAGCTACATGGCTGATGGCAACAGTTATAATCAAAGCGTTTCAGAATTCTTCTCCTACTGGCTCGTAAACCGTAGCTTGGCTGAAACATGTTTAGAGATTATAGGGATGGTTGAGGGTGCTAACAAATACCTCTCAAGGCTTAACTCCTATACTACCAGTCTTTATTCTCAAGAAGGCTTGACGGTTGTTCTCTCGGCTCTAACCGATAGAGAAGAGTATCAGTTGTCTAAAGGCGAGGTTAACTTTACGATAATTGTGCTCAGCGGCCAGAAGCTCGGTAGCATCAATATCGAAATATTCGGCTTTAAGAGCCGTTACAGAGGGTATATTGTGAACAATAAATGGATTGACCCATCTGGAGTTCTACAGATTAATGTTGAAAAAGGCTTCAACTCTAAATCATTCATCATTGATATTCCATGCTCGCCTTGCTACGGGATTTCAAGCGGGCTGAACAATCTTTCATGCGTTATTCGATACAACACGTTGAGCCTAAACGTGACTAAAACGTTCGTTTTAAAATAAGGGTCTTAATCTTGGCCCATTCCTCCTCCATAAATCATCCGGTGCTTCTGACTGTTTTAATGGCTCTACTATTGGCTGCTCGCCTAACAGTCCTCGCCCCGCCTCAAACCATAATTGTCTACTGCTTCGTCGCCGAGGGGTGTGAGCATTGCGCTAGGGTTGAGGACTACATCAGCAGCATTAAGACGAGGTATCCTGAAGTGGTTTTCAAAAGGTTCGACATCTCCAGCAACGATACGAGTATAGAGTTATTCATTGCTCTCGCCGAAGGCTTCAACATAACTGAGGAGTTTCGCGAGGTTCCGACGGTCTTCATAGGAGACACGTGCCTGGTTGGAGAGGAGGAGATCACTAAAAACCTTGAGGAAACAATTCTTGAGTACAGCCATGGCCGTGAATACCGCGATAAGGCTGGGGAAATAATAATGGCTTTTATTGAGCAGCATAAGCCTACTGTCACCCTGCCTCCACTGGTCAGCGTGGTCGTCGCAGCCTTCGTAGACTCGTTGAACCCATGTGCATTCGCGACGATCGTTCTACTCATCACATACTCGCTTCAAGCAGGCTCGTCGAGAAGAATGTTGACTACTTGCGGAGCCTTCACAATAGGCGTTATGGTGTCCTACTTGGCTGCAGGAATAGGCTTGCTGTACGTAATTAGCACAGCCTCGTTCAGAAGTCTGTTGCGCTACGTTGTGGGCTCAGCAGCCATCCTGTTCAGCATTCTAGAGTTTAAAGAGTTCTTCTACTACGGGAGAGGCTTCAGCCTTGAGCAGCCCGGGGCCTTAACCAGAATCCTAGGCAAGTATTCTGAGACGATGAGCATTGGCGGAGGATTCCTAGTAGGCATGGCTGTCTCAATGGTTGAACTCCCGTGCACGGGCGGAATATACATAACAATACTATACCTGCTTTCTAAAATAGGCTTGACGCTTGAAGTATTCCTCCTACTCCTCCTTTACAATCTGGTATTCATCCTACCGCTCGTAGCGATACTCCTAATAGTGTACTTTGGCAGAAGCGTGATTGAGATTGACGCTTGGAGGATTGAGAAGAGGAGATACATGAGGCTTCTGGCAGGCGTCTTGCTCTTAATAGTAGGCGTCGCGATAATAACCGGGTTGATCTAGACAATGACAAGTGCTTCAGTTAAATAGCTGTCACATTATACTACAAACTAATGAGCGAGGTTCAGCAATGTGGAAAGTTATGTAGGGATTGTGGACTATACTACCTGTGCGATGATTGTACTTTCTCAAGAAGCAATGTCTGTCTGGTTAACCTGTGCATTTCTAAAAGCTTAAGGTTAAAGGGTCTAACAGTGAGTTGCAAAAACCTGCGTTTATACTTCTGACTGTACTAAATCCAAGTACTACTCTTCACCAAAGGCAGACAAGCTTCGCGAGCTTCACTCTCTTTTGGAGCGCGCGCTAGAATCACCCATAAAGAGGATTACGAGAAAGTTATAAGAAGGTTTGGTCTAGACAAGGGTAGGAGGCATGACTAAGAGACGCAAAAAGGCAAAGCCTACGGAAGAGCTAAACGAGAAGAGACCATGAAAAGATGGCGTGCAGCGATCCGGTCGGCTCCTTCGATAGTCGGATCGATTTTCAAAGACGGGAGGGTAAAGGTAATGACTGATCGTGAGCTGAAGAGAAAGTTGGAAGAGAAGGGTGTAGCTGCCGATGATGTGGACGATGTAATCGATGAAGCAGAGAGGAGAAAACTGATCACTATCGACTATGAAACATGGTCGTCATACCACTGGATTTCTCCGGAGAAAAGAAAGGAGGAGAAGCAAGAGACTCAACGACTTGAGAAGGCTGTTGAAGATATATTCTCGAAGAGGTGTACCGATAGGCTTCTTGAGGATGAACTAAGGAAAGATTTGATTAGCACTGGCCTATCTGCTAGAGAGGTGAAACGCGCCTTATACGAGGCGGAGAGAGATTGTGTAGTGACATCCTCCGCGTTGGGAAGACGTTGGGAATATCGACTGGTTCCACCAAAAGAAAGGAAGCGGGAGCTGGAGGAGAGGAGATGGAGCTTATGGGTTTTGCAGGAAAAAATTCGCGAGAAAATGGAAATGGGTCTTGAGGGTGTTGGAGTCTGAACTAGTAGCCGAAGGCCTTGGTTATCCTAACGTTCCTGATGATTGCTGTTGGAACATACGTGGGAGTGGTCACTTCCCACCATTTTATAGGATAAAGCCTGTCAGAGAGTTCCTCAATGTTTGAGATGATTCTCTGAAGATTGTCGCTTATTCGAACACCCTTGACAGGATGCTTAATCTCCCCGTCCTCCACATAGAACGCTCCATCCCTCACGATAGTTGAGAAGTCCCCAGTCCTGTAGTTTTGATACCTCTGGTACCAACTGTTCGTCAGGTATAGCCCTTTTCCCAGCTTCTGCATCATGTTTTCTTCCTTAACGTTTCCGGGTTCAACAACGATGTTCCACGGGTGGGGGCTTATTATTCCAGCGTTGCCTGTTGATGATGCTCCAGCGACCTTGGCTGTCCTGCTGTTGTGCAGGTAGTTTCTGAGAACACCGTTTTCAATTATGATTGTTCTCTGAGTCGGTATCCCCTCGTCGTCGAAGATCTTTTCGCCGAGTCCGCCTGGCATCGTGGGGTCGTCGCGGATAGTTAATTTCTCAGAGCCGATTTTCTGGCCAATCTTGCCCGTCATGAAGCTCATTTCTATCTGAACCATGAAGCCTGAGGCGAAGCCAGCGACCTCGCTCATCATGTTTGCAAATATTAGGGGCCCCATGTAGACATCGTAAGCCTCCTCATCGATGAGAACCGGGTTGAGGCTTGCCACAGCTATTTCCCCCGCCTTCCTACCCGCCTCGTAAGGGTTGAATCCCTCGAGGCTCGTGGAGCATGAGACCCATTGTCCTGTCGCCTCTGGGCTGGCGAAGGCACGGTGGTTAAGCGTGAGGGATGCAAACTCTTCTTGAAGGCTTAAGCCGGTTGAAGACGCGAGTTTCTCAACCATGTGGCTCGAGTAGAGTATTCCCGCGCTTCTCTCCGCACCAGCCTCCCTGCTAGCCTTGACGGCTTCGGAAACATGTGAGACAAGCTGCTCGTCAAGCTGCCTAATCCTCCTCTCAACCCTCTTCCCAACCCTGTAGTTAAAGGCTCCTCTTGGAAGAGGCGCGTAGAAAGGTGTTGGAGGAGAGTTTTTAGTAAGGGTTACTACTTCGTCGACGATCTTCTCCAAGAAATCCTCAGACACGTTTTCAAAACTCCCCACGAAACACCTCTCCTTAATGCTGCTGTATATCGTCAGGATGCTGATGTTCTCTGAAAGAGCTACAGTAGGCTCGTTGTTAGCATACCTCACGGAGCTTTCCTCAGACTCGTAAAGAGTCGCTACAGCTTCCTCGACACCCCTGTCGGTAAGCATCTTCAAAGCCTTCTCGTGCAGCTCAACCATCTTCAACCAACCCCCCTGACCATGATGTTCCTCATCCTGAAGCTCGGCCCACCCATGTATACTGGCATGCCCTGCATCGGGTCTCCCTTGCCGCAGGTCGCGGCGACAAAATCCAAATCCTTCCCAACCGCGTCGACGCTCGAGAAAAGCCTCTCAGTAGTTATCTCTATCACAGGGTTTCTCACGGGCCTAGTTATCCTACCCTCCTCTATCATGTAGGCTTCCAGCCCCACGTACCGCTGGTTCCACCTCTTGTCGTCAATGTTCCACTCCATGAAGCTCTTCACGTAAACACCTTTAGCAACGCCGCTTAAAAGCTCTTCAAGACTATGGTCGCCAGGAAGAATGAACGTGTTGGACATTCTAACTATTGGCTCCACGCCGTATCTTGAGGCCCTGGCTGAACCATTACTCTTAACGCCAAGCCTTGCAGCAGTCTCCCTGTTCATGAGAAACTCGCATATTCTCCCCTCCTTGATCAAGAATTTCCTCCTTGCTTTAACACCCTCGTCGTCGAAAAGATAGAAACCGTATGATCCCGGTATAGCGGGGTCGTCAACCACGTTAACAGCCTCGCTCCCTATTTTCCTGCCCAAGTCTTCTGCTTTCAAGTAGGATTCGCCAGCCTGAGCACCCTCCCTTCCAAGTATCCTATCCGCCTCCCCAGGGTGTCCCGAGGCCTCGTGAGAAATTATTCCCGCGACCTCGCTGCCGACTACAACGTCCATAACTCCCTCCGGGGCCCTGACATACTCTGTAAGCATCTTGTGAAGAGTCTTGACCTCAGCACCCAGTTTCTCCTCAAGCCTCCAAGACTCCACAACCTCTATGCCGCCTGACCCTCCGAATTGAAGGGTCCTCTGTATAACTCCTTTAGAAGGGTCTGCCACAGTTATCAGCGCGAAAAACGATGGTCGTGGAACCAGCGCTGAGACCAGTGCGCCCTCCGTGTTCGCGTAAACCCTCTCAGTCCTCCTCTCAGAGTATCCCATGTATCTTGATGAAACATCAACCCCCTGGCTTATCGCAGCCTTATCCAGGTTTTTCAGAAAGTCGATCTTGCTGCTTAAAGACCAGTCTTCAAGCCTCTTTTTCTCAGAAACCCTCCAGTCAACCGAGTAAGCCTCCTCCTCTGAGAAACATATCCTGCTCGACTTCAAGCATGAGGATGCTCGCGCCATTTTAACCGCTTTATCCACAACCCTAGTGAGGTTTTCCGGTTTGAGCATGTTGGTGGAGGCGAAGCCGAGCCCACCGTTAACCAGAACCCTGATCCCCATCCCAACCTCGTAGCTCGCCTCAACAGCCTCAACCTCGCCGTTTTTCAGGGCTACACCCTTGTCGGAATCGCTATGGAGCCTGGCTTCAGCGTAGGAGGCGCCTGCTGCAACAGCATAGTCAAGAACCTTTTTCAAGAGTTCGGAGATATCGTTCATTTCTTTGTTAACCATGTTGAAGAGACTTATAAACCTCTCTCAAACACGGGGAAAAATTAATCTAGGGCTTAAAGCTAGATATTACTGCTAAGGCTTGACGGAAGGCTTGAGAAGGGTTCTTTCCGAGATTCAGGGATCCTTGACTCCGATAAACGTTTCTATGAAAAAGTGTATCGACGATGGTTTGAACATGAATCTCGACGATATGAATAGTCTTGGCAACAGGCTTATTCTCCTGGCGGAGTGCTTCAGGGACCCGCTTAAAGAGTTGAAGCACACGGTTCTCGTATTCACGCTGATGGACGCCGGGTTAAGCGTCTTACACAGGGTGAGGGAGTTGAAGAATAGGGCTCTCCTAGCGGATGATACTGTTTTCTTCACCGAGGTATACCTGGTGATGAAGCTTATTGAAGACACTATCGCTTCAGGGGAATACTATGAGGAGCTCGTTAAAATACGTGAGAAGAGGCTTAGCGAAGATCTCCGCACTCGCACGTAGCGTCGTGAATAAGGGAGTCCATCAGGTCCAGCCCGGCTCCGGATAAGGCTGAAACCAGAACCGTCCTCTGCCTCCTTATAAGAGGGTGAACAATCTTAGAATGCTCCAAAACGTATTCCTGAAGGAGGCCAGCCTCTTCTTCAACAATCCTCCCCTCCAGGTACTCCGGCTCCTGCATCAGTTTTTCAAGGTCGCTCCTGCTTAAAACGTCAGCTTTCGTTACAACGTGGACGAAGGGCACGTTGAGCCTAAGCCTGCAGGCCGCTGCGAGTGAAAAAACCGCTATAAGGTCGCTTGGAGAACAAATGAGCTGGCCGTCTATAAGGAAAACTACTATCGTCCTATCGACCGCGGAGAGCCCCCTCACTATATCCGGCCCGGCGCTTCTAAAAACGAAAAGCTCGCTTTGACCAGGCGTGTCTATAAGCCTGTAGTCTCCCTCCAGCATGCTTATCCGGGAGGCGAACTCAACGCTTCTCTCAGCCAGAATATCCATTGCTCTTATCATAGCCCCGTTGGGGCCGAGCGATTCTCTCCTCATTATCTCTTCAACCGTTAAGAAGACTCGTATGTCGAAGGATGGAGAATACGGGGTTTTCTCAACACCGGGATCAAGATTTACGAAAGAAATCTTCCCGCCACTTTTAGAAAGCCAGTCTCCATAGGCTTTGACAAGCGTCGTCTTTCCCGATCCCGCTGGCCCTACGAAGACTATCTGTATCGGCAAGGCTGCCGGGTGAAAAATCGTGAGGAGAAGTTTTTAAACATGCCCTCTGCCGGGAGTATAATCCTGTAAAAAAGTGTAGGGTGAACGGAACCTAGGGTTGCCAAGTGAAATGGACGATTTTCCATTGACTGTTTGCGTCAAAAGCACAGAGCGTGTTTGCTTGCCATGAGACGCCTGATATTTTTACGGAAGGAGGATGGGTATTACTCCCTTTTGATACCTCTTTCCAGACCTCAACCTGAACAGTTATCGGACCATAGCTAACAGCCAAGGAGACGCTTGCACCAAAACTCTCAATCACCCGCACACCCTCGCCCAGGGAACACTCTATTGGGAGTGGAGTAGAAGAAGGATATTGCCGGTAATTTCCGCTCACGCTTCCTCCACATGCGCTGCACGATATGTCCCCTCCCCAAACCCAGCCTCCGAAACTTATGGGTGTTAAAAGCTCATAGTAATTATAGGGTGTGGTGTCAGGCCACCTTTCATACTTATAATCCACGTTTACTTTTACCCATTTTTTCTGCCCGTTGGATAAGGAAGCTGTTTCAACATCGTTGTTGCAATATGTCTCCTTGTCTCCAGAGACACTCCAATCATAATCAACAATGATTCTACTGCTCTCAGGATCCCAATGAATATGTCTCGACTTCTGGCTGAAGTACAGGTAATTGCCTATCCTAAACTTTATGCTCGCGACTACCCCCGTAATGGTGTGGAGTTGAACACCGTTAGTTAATTCAGTTCTCCATTGGGTCTCGTAGGGTGGGGGAGGCTCGCTCACAGTGCTGCTTTGATTCGAAGTGCTGAACGTGCCTTTTTTGCCAACCGGTACTTTCACCTCAACGTCCTTAATAGGCTCGTCTGGCTTAACCCTGACAAGCACCGTCCCAAAATAATTTCTGCTAGACACCACAATGGTGTACTCGTGCACCATCCAGTCGCCTGTAAATCTATCCAATAACCGCCAAACCTTTATCGAGAACGAAGGAACCCTGCTCTCAATCCGCTTATCCGTTTCTTCGCTCCAAGGCGCTCTGTGGAGAGTGTATGTGAAGTTATGAACATACACTGTGAAGTAATCGTCCATAGCCATCGGTATTCGGGTTCCGTTCTCATCAACCGTGACCACTTTAAAATTGATCAAGCCCATAGACTTCCCGCTGAGCCAGTCTAGGAACAGGGAATAGACTTCAGGGCTTTCAAGGGGATTGCCCGTCAAAGCGGCTCCGGGAAGAATAACAACAGCTACAAGGATCAAAAGAGCAATAATGGTGAGAGCGTTTTTATTCATAATTCTATTACCTCCCTAGTTTTTAGCGCGCGATTTTATGTCTTTCGCTGTTCGAAAAAATAGACATGCTGTCTACAACAGTAGACCGAGCGTCATTAATTGGGCAGGGCTCTATAATCGTCTAGACAAGAGGCTTATGCTTCTCCTTCAATCTCCTTCAGGAACCTTGAGAGAAATTCTTCCATAAACGCATGCCTCTTCTCCGCGATTCTCCTCGCTGTTTCAGTGTTCAAACTGTTTTTCAGCTTGAGAAGCTTTTCGTAGAAATGGTCGACAGTCGAGCCAGTGTCTCTGCCACTTGAATACATCGGGATCCCCCTCCTGCCACCGTGTGCGAAAGCCCTAGCCACGCCTATAGCGCCCATCGCGTCTAGACGGTCAGAATCCTGCAGAATCCTGGATTCTATGCTGACTGCTTTAACGCCTTTTCTAAACCTGTGCACTCTGATCGCTTCAAGAACCATGCTTATCTTCTCACCTGGAAAACCTATTCGAGAAAGAATTTCCTCCGCGATTTCAACACTCTTCTCAGAATGGTCAACGCCCTGCTCCAACTCGTATTTCATCCCAACATCGTGGAGGAGCGCTGCCGCGACGAGAATCTTCGGATCCCCACCTTCTTTCTCGCAGATTCTCACGCACATCCTGCAGACTCTTTCAGCATGAAGCCAATCGTGAGAAGGATCGTCGGAATAGTGTTTTTCAGCCTCCCTCCTTATGGATTCTACGAGAGTATTGTGGCTCAGGCTCAACTCCTTCCAGCACCTTCTAAACCGTGTCTTCATCAAGCTTCGACTTCGCGTAAGAAACCGCCCTGCCTATTAGCTCCCTATTCTTACCGAGATAATTCTTAGGCTCGATAGTCTCCTTCAGCTCGCAGAAGCTAATGTACTTCGCAACCTCGGGGCTTTCCTCCAATACTTCAAGCAGGCTCCTATTCTCCATAAACGCCTCCCTGGATAGTCTTCTCATAAGCTCGTAAGCCCTCTTCCTACCCATGCCTTTCCTAGCAAGCTTCATCATGACGGCTTCACTCATAATCCGGCCTCTGGTTATCTCCAGGTTTCTAGCCATGTGCTCAGGGTAGACTCTCAGGCTTGTTAAAACACTCTGCATCGTCATGAGCATCTCGTCAAGTATCATCATGGATAGTGGAATGATGAATCTCTCGCTGCTGGAGTTGGAGAGGTCCCTCTCATGCCAGAGCGGAATGTTTTCTAAAGCAGGTGTTACGAGCCCCCTTAGAACCTTAGCTAAGCCGGATACTTTCTCGCTGTCAACAGGGTTCTGCTTCTGCGGCATCGTGCTGCTTCCACGCTGCTCCTCGCCGAAACCCTCTGCAACCTCCATTATCTCAGTCCTCTGCAGGTTCCTTATTTCGACGGCGAGCCTGTCTAGGCTTGAGCCCAGCAGGGCCGCCCAGCAGGCGAGCTCAGCCAGCCTGTCTCTGCAAACAACCTGCGTAGCTATTTCAACCGGTTCTAAGCCTAGTCTACGCATAGTCTTCTCCTCTATGATAAGCGCCTTGGGCCCGAGCGCCGCCATGGTGCCGACCGCTCCACCTACCTTCCCAACCAGGACCCTCTTTGAGAGTTGAAGCATCCTCTCGTAGCTCCTAGCGAGTTCAGCAGCATAAACGGCTAGCTTGAACCCGAGTGTCATCGGGACAGCGTGCTGACCATGCGTCCTGCCGGGCATAACCAGCTCCGCATACTCCTCAGACTTTTCGCAGAGGATTTCTATAAGGGCAGCCAGCCTCTTCTTGAGTATGTTTAAAGCATCCTTAAGCTGCAACGCTAAAGCAGTATCCGTTATATCGTTGCTCGTAACCCCCCAGTGGACATACTCGCCGTGTTCTCCACACTCCTCTGAAAGAACCTCCACCATGGCGGCTATGTCGTGCCTCGTAACCTTCTCCCTCTCCTTAACCCTCTCCACTGTGACGATTTTCGAAGAAGCCCTGCTCCTTATGGTTGAAGCAGCCTCAAACGGTATCTCACCCACCTCAGCCAGTGCTTCAGCCAGAGCCGCTTCCACGTTTAGCATTGTCTGCAACCTGTTCTCCTCCTCGAAGACCCTCCTCATCTCCGGGGACCCGTACCTACCTGTGTCAATAGGGCAGACAGGCATGTAATAGCAACACTACGCAAGTCTAATAAGCTTGCCGGAGGTTCAGCGTCAAAAGTTTTAGCGTAAAACTTATATCCTTCCATGTGGAAATTGGCAAACGGAGGTGATAATCAATGCAACTCTGGAAACTAAGGTTAAACATGATTACTACGATGATGATGGTTATCGCTATAACCACAGGCTTCTTAGCCCTTATCCTCTTCATGATTGGGGTGGACATGCTGATGCTTCTCCCGATCATAATCGGGCTAAACCTGTTCCAATGGTTAATAGGCCCCTATATTATTGACGCTGCCTACAGGGTTAGGCCGCTGAATCAAGGTGAGCTCCCATGGCTGGAGGAGAGCGTCAGGATGCTCGCCGAGAAAAGCGGTTTTAAGAACCCCCCGAAAATAATGGTTTCGGAAATCCCGTTGCCCAATGCTTTCGCCTACGGCAGCCCGTTAACCGGTCCCAGGGTGGCCGTCACAAGAGGGCTGCTCAACAGTTTAAGCGTGTCCGAGGTTGAAGCGGTTTTAGGGCATGAGCTGGGCCACCTTAAACACAAGGATGTGCAGGTAATGATGTTCCTATCGGTTCTCCCAGCACTAGTCTACTGGGTGGCAATATCACTCTACTACTCCGGCATGTTTTCTTCACGCTCCAGCAGAGACAGGGGTGACGGCGGGATTTTTCTACTCGTAGGAATGCTCGGAATGGCTTTATATTATGTTCTAACACTTCTCATACTGGGTTTCAGCAGAAGCAGGGAGTACTACGCTGACTACCACGGCTCCACGGTCTCGCCGGGAGGGCCTCTAAGCCTTGCAAGCGCGCTCGTTAAAATATCCGACATAAACGCTAGAACGCCTAAGAACGTTAAGGCTTCGATGAGTAGCTACTCCTCCTTCAGGGCCCTCCTCATAGCCGACCCAGAGTCCACGGTTGGGGCAAGGGCCTTCAGGGGAATATACGATGTCCGTGCTCTAGAGGAGTTCGCCTCCAGAAAGGTCTCGTCCGCTGAGAGCCTGGTTGAAGCCCTTAGCACTCATCCGAACGTTGTTAAGAGGGTTAGGTCGCTGCTGGAGCTCCACAAGCAGCTTTATGGAGCGGCTTAGAGCTAACCTAACGCTTTTTCAACATCCCTCCTAATCTAACATTTTTGCAATAGGAGCGAGAACCCAGCAATTTTTTAAAATAGCGCATTTTTCTAAGCTCTAACAGGATTTAAAACTTTTATGAACCTTTTTTAACTTTAATAAACTGTTTCTAGGTAATTTCATGAGAAAAAACTGAAAAACGCTTAATAGAGGCCTTATTCATCGATATTCCGGTGAAAATGAGAGGAAGCATGCGGGCGAAACACTGGAGAATAATGGTTGCATCAGCCTTAGCAATGCTTACTGTAGCCGCGGTTTCAACACTACTAGTCTCAAGGGTTGCTGGCGATGAGGATACGGGTGAGGATGAAACCCTCCCACCCTATCTGGGTAAAAGCCTGTCAGCGCAAATACAGGATCTCGTTCAACAGCATAAGGAGAAGCTTCTAGAAATCAGGCTTGAGAGGAAAATGATGCTGCTCCAAACCTGGGTGGAACGGCTTTCCGAGCTGGATGATGAACAAACGCGCATAATGGCGACTGTTGAATTAATGGAACAGGAGATGGAGAGGCTGGAGGAGAGGCTGCGGAACGGGGAAATAACTCAGGGAGAATACATAATGGAGATGAATAGGCTGAGGCTTGAGATTAGAACCAGGCTGAGACAGCTGGAGGGTGTTGAGAAGGAGGCGCTGAAAGCATTGCAGGAGAATATTCCTGAGAGCAATAAGGAGCTTGCTAAAAGGATCGTGGAGGCTAACCACGCGTTCAGGGATGCGAAGAAGGCTCTGCAAGAGGAGAAGAAGGCTGAGATAAAGGCCCGGGTTGAGGAGCAGAAGCAGGCTAAGGGTAAAGGCAAGAACAAGGGTTAAAAAAGTAGCCTTTTAAATCTGTTTGTAAAAAGTAATCTTTTTGCAAACTTTTATACTTCCTCTAATTCTTATTTTTTCCACGCATGACGCTTCACAAAGCTGTTGCAGGAGCCCTACTGGCAATCATCCTAGTTACACTATCCGGGCTGGTTCCGCTGGCTGAGTGCGAGTTCGAGTTTCAAACAACCTACAGGATTATTCTGCACAAGGATTCTTCAGCAACATGGGTTGTTGAGCTCTCCACCACGCTTGATACGCAGGAGGAGCTGGATAGTTTCAGACTGTTCAAGGATGGTGCTGACGAGAATGCTCTCATCTCGGGCTTCGAATCAACCATAAGCAGTATAGTTAGCAAGGCGGCATCCTTAACGGGGAGGCACATGGCTGCTGAAAACTTCAGTCTCAAGATCGACGTGACTGGAATATTGAAGCAGGTGGGGGTTATCCAGTACAGGTTTAAATGGGTTAACTTCAGCCTTAAAACTCCGGACGGTATTGAGGTTGGAGACGTTTTTGAAGGAGGGTTCTACCTTTTCACTGGCGAGACGCTTGAAATAGACTACTCGGAGCTGGACCAGGATTATTTCCTTAAGCTTACGAGCCCTAGGCCTTCGCGCGAAGACTTTTTGAGGGTAGCCTGGGTTGGCAGGATGGATTTCTCAGACTGGGAGCCGAGGCTCGTGTTTCAAAGCAGGATTATAAGGGTTGAGGAATTCTCCCCAGACAGCACTCGGGTTAAGAAAGGCTCTTCGCTGAGCCTTCGAGGGAGGGTTAGCCCGCCTACCCCCGGCCTCACACTCCGGGTTGTCTACCTGAACCCCCAGGGGTCTGAAACAGTCAGGGAGGTGGCTGTCGGGGACAACGGGGTTTTCTCAGACGTTTTAAACATGAATCTGGCTGGGGACTGGAGGGTTTCGCTGCGCCTGCCTTCAGACTCGCCGTACAGGTTCAGCCAGGATCCTCAGCCGATACAGCTCTCGGTTTACGAAGAGGGCGGGGGCGAGACGGAGACTGGAAGCCTGCCTCTAGTGTTCTACCTGGCTCTGCTGGCTCCGCCGGTGGTGCTCCTAGTCGTAATGCTGTTCCGCCGTTCCCATGGGAGAAGGCTGAGGCCCCCGGATATGCAGATGCTTTCAGACGAGGATCTCGTGATAAAGCTTCTCAGGGAGGCTGGCGGTAGGCTGACGCAGTCCCAGATTAAGGACGCAGCCAAGTTTTCGAAGTCGAAGACCTCGATTGTTTTAAACGAGCTTCAGAGGAAAGGAGTGATCAGGAAAATCAAGCGTGGCAGGGAATACATTGTTGAACTTGTTTAACGCTTAGCGTAACCGGGTATGAGGCTTTCCCGCTGGTTTTAAGGCTAGATCGAGGCCCAGCCGATCACAGCGTGATAATCCGCTTCTACTTTAATATTCTTCCCGTATCCATGTACCAAAGGTAGAGGTCCAGCTCCGCCAGCGAGACGTTCAGCTCCCCAGCTATCTTTGAAAGAATCTTCTCTATCTCTAAGTACCTGGTTCTGGAAAGAGTTTTAGGAATGCTCTCTATATAGCCGTACCTGTGGAGAACCCTTAGAACATGCTTGTCTATTATCGCGAGGCCCCTAAAGCCTATGTTTCTCAAGAAGTGGCTCGCCTCCTTGAAGCCTATCCCGGGAACATTGTCTGCAAGCCATCTTCTCACTCGGGCAGGGTCATCCTCCTCGTTAACGATTCTCCAAACGTCTTCGCAGAGCTTCCTAGCCTCAGCTATGTATTTCGCCCTAGTCTTGGGATACCTGTACCCTATGCTCCTAAGCCTCCTGCTCAACTCAATCCTGCTCAGCTTTAAGAACCCTTCCCCGATTTCCCCCTGAACCCTAAGCCCCCCCTCCGCGGAACAGTTGGCTGTGAGAATGCAGAAGCAGAGCTCGCTGAAAACCCTCTCTCTGCTAGCCCTTGCCTCTTCAAACTCTCTAAGCCTTTTCAAAACCGTTTCCCTAACCTTCCCGTCTGAAACGATTTTCCCAAGGTCTCTCAGGAGCCTCGTGCGCTTCACTTTCCTCAGCTTAAGCCTGCTGGAGAATATATTCTTATAAGGCTTCTTTAAACAGTATTTCAAGATGGATGAGTGGCTTGAGGCAGTGAAACAGCTTCTACCCAGGGTCGTGACCAGCTTCGAAATGGCTGCTATAGAGGAGAACGCTGAAGCCCTGGGTTTCAGCAGGCTTTGCATGATGGAGAACGCTGGCTCAGCTACTGCGCGTTTCATATCGTCGAAGACTGACGCGAGGGGTAAAACGTTCCTATTCCTGTGCGGAACAGGTAATAATGGTGGCGACGGGTTTGTGGCGGCGAGGCACCTTAGGAACACGGGTGCTAGAATAGTGATTGTTCTCGTGGGCAAGCCTAGCGAAATAAGGAGTGAGGAGGCTAGGGTAAACTGGCTCCTCCTGCTCCACATGGATGATGTTGAGAAGCTCTTCGTAGCCGACTCCTCTGAGACACGGGTTGTTAAAGAGCTCTTGGCGAAATGCGACTTCGTAGTGGATGCTATGCTTGGCACAGGGATTAAAGGAGTTTTAAAGGAGCCTTTCGCCTCAATAGTTAGCGAGGTTAACTCCTCGGGTAAAACGGTTTTCGCCGTCGATGTTCCAACGGGCCTTGGATCAGAGAGCACTGGGAAGAGCCTGGCTGTCAAAGCATCCTACACCCTGACTTTCCACAAGCCTAAGGATTTCCTGGAGAACTCTCCCTACGCGGGGAAGGTTGAGGTGGCTGACATAGGCATACCTCTTGAGGCTGAGCTCTACACTGGACCGGGGGATGTTAGGAGGGTTGTTAAAACCAGGAGGAGAGACTCGCATAAGGGTGACTATGGCTATGTTTTAGTAGTTGGCGGGAGTGAAACCTTCTCGGGAGCACCTGCTTTAGCAGCGTTGTCGGCGCTAAGAGTCGGGGCTGGCCTAGCGATAGTGGCTGCGCCGAAGCCGGTTGCAGCCTCGGTTAGAGCAATGTCCCCGGACCTCGTGGTTTACGCCACGCCTGGGGAGCATCTTAACGCGGAGGCAATACCCCTTGTCTCCAACCTTATGGATAAGGCTGACTCGATAGTGCTGGGCCCAGGCCTAGGGCTACATGAGGAGACTGTTGAAGCAGTCAGGATGATCGTTAACGAGGCTAGAAGCAGGCTGCTGCCGGTTGTCGTCGACGCAGACGGCTTCAAAGCTTTCAAAGCCTTCCCCAGCCTACTGAAGGGTGTTGTAGCCACGCCTCACCGCGGAGAGTTTAAACAGGTTTTCGAAGCTGAGCTTGAGGCAAGATGGTTTAGGAACGCGAGCATGCTCATGGAGCTGTCTAGGAAACACGGTTTTACGCTACTGCTTAAAGGCTTTGAAACAGTCATCACCGACGGCTTAAACCTTAAGGTTAACAAGCACGCCACGCCAGGCTTGGCTGTAGGCGGCACCGGAGACGTTCTTTCAGGCATAATAGCAGCCTTCCTAGCCTGGGGGAACAGCGGGTTCAACTCGGCTGCTGCAGCAGCCTATGTTCACGGGGAGGCTGGATTGAAGGCTGTCGAGGAGAAAGGCTTCCACATTACTGCTTCAGACCTTGTTGAGAAAATACCCGGCGTGTTGAAAAGATTCGACAAGGAGGAGTAGAGGCAGGCTGCTGGAAGAGGGTTGGGGGAGAAGTGCGCGCAATGTTATGATGCGGTTTCTCATCGAAGGATTGTAATATGAGAAGAAAATTTAACGCGCACATTTTCGTAGGGACGTCGGGTTGGAGCTATGACTGGAATCAGGGAAACAGTTTTGACTGGTATGTTGAGAACAGTGGTTTGAACAGTGTTGAGCTTAACGCTAGCTTCTACAGGTTCCCTTTCGGCAGCCAGGTCTACTCCTGGTCTAGGAAGACTCCCCGGGGCTTCAGGTGGGCCGTCAAAGTTAACCGGATAGTTACTCACGTATACCGCATGGGTTTCAAGGCGGTGAGCGTTTTCAACAGGTTCGCCAGTCTTTTCAAACCGTTGGAGGAGAGCATAGACTACTATCTTTTTCAACTCCCCCCGTTCGTAGAGCCAAGCCAGAACACCGTCAGGAATATTGAAAGGTTTTTCGCCAAGACCGGGGTCGCGGAGAAGGCGGCTTTAGAGTGGAGGAACAGCAAGTGGTTCAGCGGGGAATGGGAGGAGTGGGCCAGCGGCAGGGGTTTCACAATAGTCTCCGTGGACTCGCCGGACCTGCCTAGGCATGTTTTCAACACGGCGGGCACCGTCTATCTCAGGATGCACGGCCGCTCATCATGGTACTCCCATAATTACACGGTTGAGGAGCTGGAGGAGGCTGCCCGCAGCGTGTTGGCTTCGAAGCCTAAGAGAATATACGTTTTCATGAACAATAACCACTTCATGCTGAGTAATGCTCGCACGATCATGAAAATCCTTGGGAAAAGCCGGGATTAAAAAAATGTCTGGCGATAAGTTTATTTCTTTCCTCGACGAACTCCGTGAAAACATGGAGATTACAGTTCCGTACGTACCGTCTCCACCCGAGGTTGTTGAAAAGATGCTGGAGCTAGCCTGCGTGACGCCTAGCGACGTTGTCTACGACCTTGGCTGCGGAGACGGCAGGATGCTTTTCGCGGCTGTTAAAAAGTTCGGCGCCAGGAAAGCGGTTGGATACGAGATAAGAAAGGATCTTTACGAGGAGCTTGTTAAAACGATCGAGAGGGAAGGATTGTCGAGAAGGATAATAGTCTACAACGAGGACCTGTTGAAAGCTAACCTTTCTGAAGCCACTGTCCTAACCCTCTTCCTGACGACGACCGCTAATGAGAAGATTAAGCCTAAGCTTGAAGCTGAGCTTAAGCCTGGGACGAGGATTGTTAGCCACGAGTTCACCTTCAAAGGCTGGGTGCCTCAAAAAGTTGTTGAACTCTCATGGCACAAGATATACCTGTACGTGACACCGGATTGCAACGCGCGTTCTAAAAGGTAAACAGTTGCCAACCGTTTCTCACATTCCCCCTTTCAATAAACCCTGCCCGAAGGAGCAGTATTCCAGAAGAACACAGCCCCTGCACAAGGGTTTCCTAGCTCTGCAGACTCTTCTCCCATGCTCTATGAGTAGGAGGTGCGCCTTCAAGTAGGAGCCTGGTGGAAATGTTTCCATGAGTTTTACACGAGCCTCCTCGTAGCCGTCTCTCAACCCTATTAGCCCGAGCCTGCGGGAAACTCGGAAAACATGAGTATCTATGGGGAAAGTATGTTTACCGCCTGCGAAGAGAAGTATTACGTCGGCGGTCTTAGGGCCGACGCCGGGGAGGCTCATAAGCTCCCTCCTCGCCTCGTCGACAGGCTTCTCCAAAACCTTCTCAAAATCGCCACCGTAATTCTCAACCACGATTCTAGCAAGCTTCTTCAACACTCTGGCCTTAACATTGTAGAGGCCTGACGGCCTTATCGCAGTCTTCAACTCGCGCAGACCAGCTTTAGAAATGTTCTCAGGCGTTATGCCAACAGTCTCCCTGAGCCTCCTGACCGTTCTCACCGTGTTTCTATCACTAGTGTTCTGGGAGAGAACTGTGGCGACAAGCATCTCGAAGACGCTCCTGCTAGTCAAGGATGGGAAGCTCTCCTCGTCGAGCCTTACAGCCTCGCCCAGCTTCCTCAGAATAGTTTCCCCGTCTATTTTCCTCAACGTTTTCAGAATAACCTCCCCCGAGCTTTAAAGTTTCAAACCCCCTGCTTAAAACTTTTATTCCTAGCACGCGCCATTAGGTTCAATGAGTTCGGAAGAGCGTTTTGAGGACAAGCTGCGTAGAAGGGTTGAGGCAAGGCGGAGAGCAAGGCTCCGGAGGAGGAGCCCGTATAGAAAAGCTGCGCTCGCCTTCAGGCAGAAAACCTGCGCTAGAAACATTTAGGAACCAATAGCGGGTAACAACGTGTTCTTCGAGACGCGTTGAACAGGGCAGTGCCCCCGGGAACACTAGTAAAAATTTAAGTCTAACAGTGTTAAGCGGTTAACCAGTTTGGAGGCTCAGCTGACTTGCGAGATAGTATCCGTTGGAAACGAGCTTTTAATAGGAAAGGTTGTGAACACAAACGCCTCTTGGCTTGCTGAAAGACTAACCAGGCTAGGGGTCTCCGTTAAGAGGATAACGGTTGTGGGAGACAACTTGAGCGAAATCTCCTCCTGCGTCAGCGAGGCCCTCTCAAGAAGGCCCAGATACATAATAACTACAGGCGGACTGGGCCCTACTTACGACGACATTACTCTCGAAGGATTGGCGAAGGCCCTGGGAAAACCCTTGATCCTGAACCATGATGCTCTTGAAATGGTTAGGGGAAAATACGAGAAAATGGGTGAAGAACTGACTGAGGCAAGGGTAAAGATGGCGAAAATGCCTGAGGGGGCTGAGCCCCTGCCGAACCCCGTTGGAACCGCTCCTGCCGTTAAGACCGTTTCCGGAGGCACTGTCATCTATGCTCTGCCGGGGGTTCCGAGGGAGATGGAGGCAATATTCGACAAGTCCATCTCGAAAGAGGTTTCAGGGGAATCCGGGTTCAGGGTTGCCGAGCTCTCCCTCCGCGTCACCGGCGTCAAGGAATCGGCTTTAGCGCCCCTCGTCAGCAGAGTTAAGGAGCTTTACCCTAAAGTTTATATAAAATCCCATCCTAAGGGTTCGGAGGAGAGATCTTTAATAGAGATATACTTTAACGCTTTTCACAGAGATGAGGCCGCCGCCAATAGGCTTGTTAAAGAGGCTGCCGAGAAGCTCTCTCGCCTCATCCAGGAGGCTTATGGTAAAGCCGTGAGCCCGCTTGAAGGCCCTACTTAAGTTTCCCAGCTTTTTGCGTAAGCAGCCTGAAAACCTCCTCTAAAAACAAGTTTCTTCTACGATGGAGACGATAATAGTTTTCATAGATTATTAGTGTCGCGATAAGCCCGACGAAGGCTGCGGTTCCAATCCCGGTTGCGAAAAACCAGATTGTGGAGAAGTTTAGGAAAGCGATTATCGGTGGGGTTAGGATGCTGATTGTGAAGAAGACTAGGAGCATGATTATTAGCTGGGTAATGATGCTGACGGGTATTGGAAAGATTATTGATGAGGAGCCGATGATCCTGGTTCCAGAAGGGTCGGGGAAAAAGTAGAAGCTTACTCTCTTCCACGTATCTCGTGGCGACAGGCTGGAAGGAGAACCATGCTCAACAATAATGCTTTTCAAAGGCTCCTCCATTATTATCCTGCAATTGTTTTCAAGCAGGATGCTTCTTAATTCCTCATAAGCCTTCTGAACCTCTAAAGAGACTACCCTCTCAATCAATATTCCCCTCTCTAATAATGCTGATTATTAATATAAGCCTTGCTTTTAAACAGCATGCTTAATGCGTCTTCGAAACCAGTATTTCCCTAACCTTCCTCTGCAGGTTTACAAGTGTTCTCCTGTCTTTCTCAAGGTGCTCCCTCCTGTAGAATGACTCGGTATCCATTAGAATTGGAGTGTTAACCTCCAGGCTTATTGGGGATATTGACACTGCTTTCTGAACAGTCAAAGCATAGAGATCAGTGCCCTCGTGAGACTTGTCAACGTTTATCTCAGAGCTCCCTATCCAATAGTACGGGAAGCCCCTCGGATCCTTCCTCTCAAGAATATAGTTTTCAAACTTGATCTTGGCGAGAGAAGTCAGCTCCACGCCGGTTTCCCTGCCCATGTGAAAAGGAAAGTTTACGTTTAAAACATGCGGGGTTGAGAGGGGATTCTCAACCATGAACCTGGTTATCTCGGCTGCAATCTCGCCGTGATGCTGAAAGCCGCCTACCTTAAGCTCTCTGCGTTCAACGCTCGGCGGTATTTCAACGCTGAAAGCTATTGCAGCCACACCGCTTAACAAGGATTGTATCGCCGCAGCTATCGTCCCGCTGGTGAAAAGATTGTCGAGCGTTATGTTATCACCCATGTTTATCCCGCTCACAGTTATGCACGGCTTCTCAGCGAGAATCAGGTTTAAAGCAACTACAACAGCGTCGGCAGGCGTCCCGGAGACGAGGTGAACATAACCATACTTATCCCCATGAATCTTGCTTGAAACCCGGTTAACCCTTAAAGGCTTGTGGAGAGTTATCGATTTACCCGCGGCACTCATCTCATGCTCAGGAGTAACTGCGACAACCTCGCCGAGCTTAAGGTCGACAAGCCTTCTCCAAAATGCTTTGAAAGCCGGAGAATGCACGCCGTCATCATTCGTCAACAGTATTGTCCTACTCAATCCAGGTAGAATCTTTCTCCGAACCTTTTAACCGTTTATTTTACCCCGACGAAAACCCTCCTTAACATGAGCATCTTTAACAACCATCCAGTCTAGTCAAGCGTCTTAGAAAACTTTTTATTAGGGTATTTTACGGATGAGGCGGAGGAAACAATGGCCAAGTACAGAGTTAAAGTCGATAAGGATACTTGCATAGCGTGCGGAGTCTGCTATTCCACATGCCCCGACGTTTTCGAGCCCGATGAGGAGAATAAGAGTCAAGTTGTTTCCAAGTATAGGTCTTCAAGCTGCGGTTCGGAAGGTGTTATTGACGATAGTGTTGCCGACTGCGCTCAGTCCGCCAGGGACACGTGTCCGGTTCAAGCCATAACCGTTGAACCCGTAGAGTAGCATTAGGCGAAGCAACCCTTTTTCTTTGCCCTTAAAACGCGGCGCGCTATTCAAACGTGCTTAAGGCTTAAGCATCCTCCTGCCTGTGCTAAAGGGGATTTCATGGGTGGGCACGCAGGTTAAGAGTGTAAAATGGTCTCAAAAAACGGTTTTAAGCCTTTTTCAGCGGTGTTTTAACGCTGTTTAAACAATGGTTTTAGTAGCAATCCAGCCTAGGGCTGCTCCAAGACCTATGTAGGGTAATCCTGGCTGAGGCCGTTTGAACCGCTGAACCGCGTTTAGGACGATTATTAGCCCTGCTACGCTGCCGCTTAAAACCATTATCGCTGCAACAGGGCTTCCCGTCTCCAGGAAGGTGGATACTGTAAGCATGTTTGGAAACGCCAGGTCTCCCAGTCCGAGGAATGCTCCTCTCCTCTCCCCCTCCCCAGTCTTGAAATCCCTAGGCACTTCTTTAACCGGCGACATCACCATTGTAGGCAGGTTCATCTTCAAAGTCTTCTCAGCGAGGCTCACCATTCCTCCTGATCTTACTGCGAAATAGTCGTACACAGCCATCAACAATAGGAGTATTGTGAGTACTGGTGGCGCGAGGGATGCTCCGAACCAGGCTGCTATGCTCGCGCTCAGGAAAACGCCCACAGCGTCAGCAACATACCACTTGTAGAACCTGTTGAGAAGTATGAGTATTGACGCGGATGCTAAGGCGGATACGCCAAGCCAGACTATGGAGTCTGGGAGAATAACGCTGATAGTTATCGTTAGAACCGTGAAGGCGCTGAAGTAGAAAAGGCCTTTAAACAATACTTCTAAGCGCAGCCTGGTGATGACAAGGATTATGATGAAGACAGCGACTATCGTGAGCATTAAGTACAGTATGTTAACAGGGTTCTCAGGGTTTTCGAACAGGGTTAGCTGATTAGCCACGTACAGCGGCGCGAATAGGAGTGCCAGTAAGCCTGCCGCCAAGTAGAGCAGCACGATGGTTACCGCCGCCTTGTTCAACGCTGTTTCCACCGATTAAGCTGGAAACGGCACGGATAAACTTTCCCCTTAATCTCCAGGGCCTGACACGGCATCCGCTCCCCGGGTTTCCCACGCTCAGGACGGGTTAACATGGTTTTCTCCAGCTGATGTCAACTTTTAGTTGTCAAAAAATCTTTAGGGAAAATTTATATCCTGAAGAGTCGGAAGCCGATTACTGTTGACGCTGGAAGGAAAAAGAGTTGAGCGAAATACCTGTGGCCCGTGCGGTGGCAACCATTATCCTTCTCCTCAAGATTCTGAAAACATTCTCACCAGTCTGGCTGAGGAGGGTTAAGGGTTGCCGCAGACAGATTCACATGGTCAAGCTTTGAACAGAATAGTTAAGAGAGATGGTAGAATAGTTGATTTCGACAAGAGCAAGATCACCGAGGCAATATGGAAAGCGATAAAGTCCGTCGGCGGTCAAGACAGGGCCCTGGCGGAGAGGCTTTCAAACCAGGTTGTCGAACGCTTAGGGAAACAGCTGAAGCCCGGCGAAATCCCTCACGTTGAGCAGGTTCAGGACCTGGTTGAAAAAGTGCTCGTAGAGAACAATCTCTACAACGTTGCTAAAGCATACATTCTCTACAGGGCGCTTCACGCTCAGATAAGAGAGTTCGTCGACAGCTATCTCGAGAACAAGAGCTGGCTGGTTAAGGAGAACGCTAACACGACATACTCGCTGCAGGCTTTAAACTTCCACATCTCTTCTCAAGTCATCTCTCAATACTGGCTTCACAGGATTTTCAACAAGGGCAGGACGGAGATTAGAGAAGCCCAT
Source organism: uncultured Nitrososphaerota archaeon (assembly GCA_964635675.1). Classification (GTDB taxonomy): domain Archaea; phylum Thermoproteota; class EX4484-205; order EX4484-205; family JAAOZP01; genus JAAOZP01. The sequence goes on from CAZWPT010000056.1 coordinate 80,737, forward strand.
TTGAACGGCGATTTCCACATCCACAACCTCGGGATACTTGGGCCGTACTGTTTTGACGATCAAACTAGAGTTTTAACAAAAGAGGGCTTTAAGTTCTTTAAAGATATAACACTTCAAGACGAGGTCGCTACGGTTAACCTGAAAACTGGTTATTTGGAGTATCAACATCCCACGGATAAGCAGGTATTTGAATACTCTGGTCCTCTATTTTGCTTTGAAAGCAGGTCGTTAAGCCTCAGGGTAACACCTGAACACAGGTTGTTGGTTAGAGAAAGAGGAGATGGTAAATGGAAATTCGTAAACCCAACCAATTTTAAGAGGAGATCGGAATTTCTTAAACAGGTAAAATGGAGAGGCAAAAATTCTAAATTCTTTCAAATTCCTATGGTAAAGGGTGGAAATAGGCTCAGACACCTAGAGAAAATTCCGGTTGAAGTTTTTCTCAAGTTCATGGGATGGTACCTAGCGGAGGGGAACGCTTGGAGACATGACAGGAAAGACAGGAACTCGCCCAACTACATAATCTCTATAGGCCAAAGGGATAAGAAAAACAGAAGGGAGATAACTTCTCTGATTAAGAGATTAGGGTTTTCTCCAAACTTGAGCGAGAAGGATCACATTCAGTTTTGCTCAAAGGAGCTCTACTTCTATTTAAAACAGTTTGGAAAATCGGATGGGAAGTTTGTTCCTCAGTTTATCAAGGATTTAGATCCGGAAAAAATCGAGATATTTCTCTTCTCCCTCTTTAAGGGAGACGGGACCATAGAAAATGGGAAATTAAGGAGATTCTCCACCAAATCGAAAAAACTCGCTGAAGATGTGTTGGAATGCCTTTTAAAAATCGGAAAAAGCGGGACCCTCAGATGGGACGGCAGGAGGTTCATAGTTTCAGTAAGAACAAAGCAGCTCACTCCAATCTTCAATAAACGCCCTAAGCGGGTTCAATATGAAGGGAAAGTTTACGATTTAACCGTGCCTAATGGGACTCTACTCGTGGAAAGAAATGGTAAAGTCGTCGTATCCGGCAACTGCGTCGGCTGGGATTTAAAAGACCTTTTAATGACCGGGTTTAGAGGAGTCAGGGGCAAGGTTTCAGCAAAGCCTGCGAAGCATTTCCGGGTAGCTCTAGGCCATGTTGTGAACTTCGTGTTCACGCTACAGGGGGAGGCTGCAGGAGCCCAGGCTTTCTCAAACTTCGACACCTACCTCGCACCCTTCATAAGATACGACGGGCTCGACTACAAGTCGGTGAAGCAGGCTCTTCAAGAATTCATGTTCAACATGAACATTCCAACCAGGGTCGGCTTCCAAACACCATTTTCCAACATTACTCTCGACCTCAAGGTTCCGAGCTTCATGCGTGACGAACCCGTCATAATAGGCGGGGAGGTTCTAGACACAACCTACGGGGAATTCCAGGAGGAAATGAATATTTTCAACAGGGCTCTCGCCGAGGTAATGCTTGAGGGAGACGCTGTCGGAAGAGTCTTTAGTGTCGATGGGGAATGCCTGTGTCCAATAAAGAATTCTGGACGGATGAAATTAGTAAAAATTGGAGAGTATATTGATGAATGGATGGAAAAAGGAAAACCGCTTTACATCAAGGAAAACAACTGTGAAGTTTTAGACGTAAGGGCTCAGGATATAAAGGCCTTAGGATTAAAAGACGGCAAGATAGACTGGTGCAAAGTAAACTTTCTGGTTCGTCATCCAACAGAAAGCCTTCTAAAAATATTTACGGCCGGCGGCTTCAACATTAAGGTTACTCCTTCCCATTCAGTCATGGTGTTGAAAGAAGGAAAGCTTCAAAGCTTCAAAGCCTCAATGTTGCGAAAGGGTGATTATCTAATCATGCCGAAATTCATGCCCTTAGAGGAAAGAAAGCCCCAGGTGATTTCTCTGGCCAATGAATTTGCTAAGAATGGGGCAAGGGGAGTTTACATAAGGGATGTTTACAAAGGGGGAAAACTCTACAGGGAAACGAGAAAAGCTGTACAAAGGCGGAAATACGGTAAGCGGATCTATGAATACTCCTGCGATGTCCCGGTTTTTCCGCTGGAAAATATAGCTTCAAACTTAAGCGAGTTCGACTTGTCAAAGGCGAAGTTAAGTCTAAGAGGGTCTTCAATAAAGTTGAGGAACCTTCTTCCACTGACAAAAGAATTAGCAGAGTTCTTAGGGTATTATTGCGCTGAGGGTTCGGCTGAAAAAGGTGGGATAAGTTTGGGGTTCAACCTAAAAGAAGAGAGAGAAAAGGCTATCCGCGTAGCCCAATTAGCAAGGAAAATCTTCCGTGGAGTTCCCGTCCGCCTACGCGAAGTTAAGGATAGGAACCTGATAGAGGTAAGAGTGCATTCAAAACTCTTGAGAATGGTAATAACTGAAATATTTAAAGTTGGGACCGGTACTGGAAGGAGGGTTCCTCAGATAATTTTCGAAGCTCCGCAAGAAATTAAAAAAAGTTTCCTCTTCGCCTATTTTGAGGGTGATGCTTGGTTAACTGAAAACATTGTTGTCAACTCTGTTTCGCGAGAGCTAATCTATGGTATCTCTGTTCTTTTAAAGCAATTAGGAGTTTTCCATACTTTAACCGAGTATTATCGGGATGGAAAACCAACGTGGAGAATAACTGTCTGGCAAGATAGAAAACTGCATCCCAAGGATTCATACAGCATTTCCAAAATTCCGATAAAGGAAAGCGGCCTAGAAATGGTTTTTGAGAAAATATTAGAAAAAGAACCGTATTATTTCGATTCTTTAGGCAGGAAATATCGAAATACGAAAATCAGAATTTCTAAGAAATTTGGAATCTCGCATTCCAATTCTACTTCTCTACAAAAGGTTAAAAATGTGATTGAATACGCGAAAAGGTTAAAAGTCGAAATTCCTCCAGCTTTAAAGGAAGCGGAGAAGAATAATATTCTATTTTTGAAGATCAAAAAAATCGAAAAGGCAACTCCTTCTAATGGCATGGTTTATGATTTCTCTACAGAAAGCGAAAACTTCGTTGCCGATCAATTGCTAGTCCACAATACCTTCCCCATCCCAACCATAAACATAACCAGGGATTTCGAATGGAATGATGAAACCACGAGAACAGTATTAGAAACCTCCGCGAAATACGGAATACCATACTTCGCAAACTTCATCAACTCCGACATGAATCCTGAAGACGTTCGCTCAATGTGTCTGCATCCGGAGGAGGAAATTCTGATCAAAAACAGTGGGAGCGTGATGAGGAAGAACATGGGGGAGGTGGTTAAGGATTATGCAGGGGAATTCGATGAAGAAGGGTGGGCGATTCCTCGTAAAGAGTTTATGGTTCTGTCTCTCAACCCGGAGACTTGGAAAACAGAATGGGTGAAGGTTGAGAGGTTTCTGAGGGTAGTCGATAATAAGATGGTAAGCATAGTTACTGAAGATGGTAAGGAGATTAAGGTTTCAAAAAATCATGTAATTCCTGTAGTAACCCCGATAGGAATAGTTAATAAGCTGGCAGAGCATGTAAAGCCGGGTGATATATTAATATCCTTAAGATCGGCCAGCCATAATCTCAGCAATACCTACGAGAAGATTGGTAAACTCGTTCTGGATGAAAAACTAGCGGGATTGCTGGGATTCTTTACCGCCGATGGTAACTACTTGTTTGAAAGCAGGAAAAGCTCTAAGTTTTACGGGCTGCCCAGGGGATTACAGTTCACTTTCAGAGGGAACAATTTCCGTTTGAAAAACAGAATTAAAAGGCTCATAAAACGCGTCTTGGCATGTCCCATAAAGGAAAAGAAAGATCCGCGGTACAATACACATTATCTCTATGTCTACTCGTCTGATATTGCACAGACATTCTATGACGCTGGATTCAGAAAATACGGAAGGCTCCCCCAAGTCGTCTTCAATTCTCCGCCTACCGTTATAAGGTCTTTTCTAAAGTATTTCTTCTTGGGTGATGGGTACGAAAAGAATAGGGAAATACATATTAACGATAGCGAGTTGTCAAGAGATTTGACAATACTTTTTTCCATGATAGGAATACCTGTATGCTACAAGAAGAAGAAAAACAGCCAGAGGATCTACATTCAGCATAAAAAGTCTAAAACAAACCTGCTCGGCATTCTAGCTACACCAACACTGCATGAAAGAATTCCTGGATGGATGGCTAAATCCACATACTTGGTACCGGGCTTGAATAAGAAAAGGATGGTTGGGACAGAAACCCTTTCCAAGTATGAAGCACATACAGAAGAAAGTAGGAAGTTTCTAAACGGGGACCTTATGTTCATAAGGGTTAAGAAATGCAGACTAGTAAGTCTTAGAAGAAACCAGGAGTTTTTCGACATAGAGCTCGAAAAGAACCATTTATTTGTTCATTCTCTCGGAAACATTACGCACAACTGTTGCCATCTAAGGCTCGACAAAAGAGAATTGAAGAAGAGGGGCGGAGGCCTATTCGGCGCCAACCCCCTAACCGGTTCAATAGGCGTCGTCACGATCAACATGCCTAGGATAGGCTTCTTGTCGAAGAGCGAGGGCGAGTTCTTCGCCAGGCTCGACAGGATGATGGTCCTCGCGAAAGACGTCTTAGAAATCAAGAGGAAATGGCTTGAAAAATTCACGGAGGCAGGCCTATACCCATACTCCAGGTTCTACCTTAGACACATCAAGGAGGCCTTCGGCCACTACTGGAAAAACCATTTCGGCACAATAGGCTTAATCGGCATGAACGAAGCCTGCCTAAACTTCCTAGGACGCAGCATCGGCGATCCAGAAGGCCTCAGCTTCACGATCAAAGTCCTAGACTACATGAGGAAGAGACTCCAAGACTTCCAGGAGGAAACCGGAAACATATACAACCTCGAAGCCACCCCGGCAGAGGGGACTTCTCACAGGCTCGCGAGGATAGATAAGAAAACCTACCCGGGCATAATTGTTGCGAACGAGGAGGAGGTTAAGAAGGGTGCTGCACCATACTACACGAACTCGACCCACCTGCCCGTCTACTATACTGACGACCTCTGGGAGTACCTTAGACACCAGGATCCTCTTCAAACAAAATATACCGGGGGCACCGTGGCTCACGTGTGGTTGGGCGAGAGCAACCCGCCTGTTGAATCCGTCGCGTCGCTGGTGAGGAAGATCTGTGAAAACTTTAAGCTGCCCTACTTCACGCTTACACCAACCTTCAGCATTTGCCCGGAGGACGGATACCTCTCCGGAGAGCAACACACTTGTCCAAAGTGTGGAAGAACAACAGAGGTTTATTCGAGGGTCGTTGGTTATTTGAGACCTGTAGAGCAGTGGAACCAGGGGAAGCAGGAGGAGTTTAAGCAGAGGAGGGTGTTCGACAAGGCGCTAGCCAAGAAGCTCAGTGTTTCTATAGCTAGTGATGCTTAAATCTTTAATTTTCTCTTCTTAAGTCCATATTTCTCCAAGATGGATTTACGGAACTCTTGATATTTTTTGTAATTTTCCTTCTCGAGTTCTGAGGGGAATCTCTTTTTATAAGCGCCCATCGCAAGCTTATATGCGGCTATGATTGCTTCAACTCTTTTCCTTATTTCCTCGAATTTCTCCTCTTCACTTTTACTGCTCCCGTTAAACCTTGACGCCAAGTAGGTATCGCATTCAATCTCATTAACTATCTCCACTTTAACCTCCACCCTGTACTCTCTCGATATTCTTTCACATGCTTCTTCAAACCATAATAGCCTTATGAACGCGTCTCTGTAACTCTTCTTAAGATGTTTTTCAATGTTTCTTCTGTTGATATAGTCCCTGCGTGCTTCACTCTTCTCTTTTTCAAAGGCTTTCCAAACCTTCTCCTCCTCTTCCTTACCCTTGGCTTCAGCCCTTTCAAACCTGCGTCTATAACTCTTAATTAAGTATTCGGCTATGTACTCTCCAGCTTTATCTATTCCAGAAGAATATACGCTTATAGTTCCATCGATAGATTCTACAACGCTTCCGATGGGCGAGGTGGGAAATCTAGGGTATATCATCCACTTCCCCTCCGGGAATGGACTAGGCACATCTATTTGAAACGGTTTGAAACGCCATCCATAAAGCTCATCACTTTTCAATCTCTCATTCAGATAATCTCTCACATTCTCTAGGAAGCTCTGGCCCATTTCTTTAGCCTCCTTTCCTACCAACCCATTCTATATACGGGTTATTAAACTCCCCTACCTTAGCCGGATATGGTATATCGTCAAGCACGTCCTCAGGAGGCCAGGAGATAACAACTATGACCCCGTAGTCAGCAGCCCATTCTGCGCTATTCAAGTATTTACTAACTTGCTTCTCAGCATCCTCGATCTGATTTCTAAAGTTTTTAACATCCTCCGGGTTACTTATGTACTTAGCTTCCACTATTACGACCTTCTTATTAGTCTCAGCATCCTTCATCACGAAATCGGGGCCTTCTTCTTTAATTCTCTCTCCCAGCCACTCCACTTTAATTCTCTCCTTGGGTATACTGCTTCTTTTCGAAGCTTCCTCAAGAAGATTGCTCATAAGCTTTTCGTGCACTATCGCCTCTCCGAGCAAACCCTTCGAGTGCTTATCCGTAGGATTATCAAGGGCGTCTATTGCATACTGCTTCAGATCCACGAGTTGCTTAAAGGTAACTATATCTATTGAAGTTATTCTCTTTCCCCCGGAAGGTATGCGTACCCTAACCTCTTTATTCCCGCAATGAGCTATCTTACCGTTGTCGAAATATGCGAGGATGATAATCTTTCTCTCCTTATCGCCAGTTGTAATCCTTCCTTCGAGTTCTTTTAACGCATCATAGCCGAGTAACCTGAATAACTCTCCCTTCAAGCTGACTCGCCCTTGTTCCTCCGCTATTATCTCACAAGGATGTTTACCGAGTTGCTCATCGAGAGGTTTCAAGTTGAAGTTGTACTCGGTCTCATACTCGCGGCCTTTACTCCAAAGGTATTTAATCCTAATCAAAATCCCAGTCGAATCTACCTCGATCCCTTCGATTGGAAAGGCTTCATCACCGTATTTAATCCTCACTTCGGAATCCTGATAGAAGGAGAGCTCGAGGTTTTTACCCTCTATGTTTTTTCCTTCGAGTTTAATATCCACGTGAAGTCTCCCTCCCTTGGTGCTGGGGTTCGCGTTGAACTTGCAGCGCGTTCTGTGGATCTCCACCTCATTATCGAAGAGGTCTATCCTTATCCTCTCGCCATTAATGATGAACTCGGTTGGGAAGAATAACCTGTAATCGAGTAGCTCAACTTTAGTTATGGATACCGTTGCCTCATCCTTACCTATCTCCTCTAAAATGTCGTTTTTCGCTTGTATTGGAAGAGCTATCTCATCCGATTTTACCTTTTTATCTATCCATGCTCCTACCACTCCATTCTTATCGCCATACTCCCAGTGAATCCTAACGATGTAGGTTCCCGGCTCCACTTCATTGCCTTTTCCCAAGCCTAGGGCGACTCCCACGTCTTTCTTCAGCGTGATTTCGCGGGGCTTCTCCGTGAAATCGAAGACATTTGACTTAGCGAAGACATCTTCCGATGCACTGGGATGCTTCAGCGCTTTGCCAAGGAATGCTTCAGCAACGTCCTCGCCATACTTGCCTTTAACATCGAGGTAGCTGTCTACGATGCTCCCTATCTTTAATCCTACTCCATTTACAGGATCCCCGCTTATTTCCAGCAGGACTTTTTCGAGAACATTCATCTTAGCCGGGTCCCTCATATTCGCGCTTAGCCAGTTGTTCAAAGACTCTACTGCACCGTCTCCATCCTTGATCCAGATTGAAACTATGCTTCTGGCAATTGCCCCTCCCTTCTCCTCCAGTTCTTCCGGAGAATAATGCTTTATAATTGCGCCAATCGCGTCAAGTATCCTGCCCGAGCTCTCTCTGCTAGGAACGTTTTCTAAAACGTGCTTCGAGAGTCTTGAAACGGTTTCGAGAGTTTTTTCAACCACCAGGGGGTTGTTTATTCTCTCTACCAGGTCTCCGATGATGTCTCCGAACTCCCTGCTGTACTTGTTTCCAAGTAAAAGATCAGTTACTTTGTGAAAATATGGTTTTAGTTTCAGCATTACAGCATCCCATATCGCCGGTGTTATCCAGTTGTAGACTCCTCTGCCTACGATTCTTAGAATATCCTTGACGCTTAGTGGCTTGCCGCCTATTCTCTCAGCCCTTATATTGCTGACCATTGCGTAAAAAGTGGTAGCGTAGGCTGCGCAGCTCACTATCGCGCCTACGATTCTCCCCGTGGCGTATCCAACCCTATAGTCCTTATCCTTCGTCGAAGGCTGTTCTCTTAATCCGAATGCTAGTCTTATCTCGTCCCAGGAGACGTCGAGGGCTAGGTTTGAGAAAACGTTAGAGAGAAGGTTGTCATCGATATCCCTGGCTTCAAGCCTGCATACCTGAGCAAGCTCGGATAGCTCGTTAGCATGCTGAGTCATGCCGATTTCATTGAACTCCTTGGCCCTGCCCTCGCAAACATCGGCAAGCCCGTTCAACAAGTCCATGGCGGATAATGCACTGTGGACATCTGTCCAGATCTCAAGTATGTTCGTCGCAACACCGGTGGCGAGGATTCCGAGCGAGGCTGCTGCAGCCCACTTCGGCGGGAGAACGAAGCCAACGATGATCATTATCCCACACGTTGCTACTATTCCTAATCCCTTGGAGGCGAAGCCGTCCCAGAAGCCCCTCCAGAACCAGGGTAGCTCGCCTCTCCTAAAGCTAACCTGAAGCGTTGCAACAATTCTGTCTCCATGCTTCAGGCTGATGAAGATTGGATACTCCACATCCTCCAGCTGGACGAGTTGCAGTGGGATTGAGCCGAATGCTGAAACGTTAATAGTGCGTCTCTCCGGCGTAACCCTCATCGGTCCACTGGAGGCCTCAAGCACGTATTCCACGTTGCATGCGGCATAGTTCTTGACCAGTACTCCTTGGATTAGGCTGCCTCCACCGTACGCTAAGGGTCGGTAAACGAGCTCTATCTCCTTCCCATGTGAAACGCTTGCTGTTGCCTTATCCAGGTCCCACCTGGTTTCCCCAGTATCCTCGTATTTGTAGTCATGGTCTTCCCATCCATTGTACTTTAACCACTCGTAGAACTCGTCGCTGACAGTTAAGGTCTCGCTCTGGTTCAACACCTCCTCCTTCAGTAGTTTAACCTCGTAGTTTGAAGGCACCTTGCCTGGTTCAAGCCCTTCATCCTCCGGAATACTGAGAAGCCTCTTCACCTCATCCTCCCGGAGTATTCTTTCACAGAGGAAACTTGGCTTGATGTCGATTAATGCATATTTCACATCCAGCGTTTTAGCCGTCTTCGAGAAATAGCTAGAGTTTTCAAGCGTGAGTGTGAAGCCGTCTGGAGAAATCGGGATCAGCCTTACACCATCGAAGCCCGAAAGATACCCGGGCACCATGCCGGTCGCCATGAAGTATAGCTTGAGATGCGTAGCTGCTTGGTATCCGGGCACGAAGACTCTCTTAGTCTCATTGTAGCCCTCGACTTCAACAACATAGCTTCTCCACTCTTCTGGGGTTATGAAGTTCGTCGTCGAGATCGTGGTTAACGCGGTACTCGCATACCTCTCGCCTTCTTCATCATAATAGACTACTGTGACATTGACCTTTGCAATAGGGGAGAGAAGCTTTGTCACCACATTCTTTGACCACAGGCCAACAATCGTTCCAATCTCCAACTCCTTTTCATCAACATCTCCAGTTATGAAGAGCTTAACATTCCTCGCCCTCTGCCCTCCTTTATTTATCAGGGTTATCGAAAGGTTTGCGAACTTCGCTACGGCTTGGCTTGAAAGCCTGATCTCAAGCCTTGGTGGCTCCGGCAATACCTCTACGGTATAAGTCACCGTCTTTCCTCCATTCCAGAACACGACGTCCAGGTTACTCGGCTCGACGACGGCGAAGTAAACCGTAACTGTGTAAGTACCGTGCTTCTTGGCCTTCAGATATAGTGGTGCAAGATATGAAGGGCCCGGGGGAGGAGCCCATGCTTCAAAGGCGTCTTTATCGGAGAGCCTTGCACCAAGCATGATCATGTAATTCCCCCTTATCTCCTGGGGATTCCTTATCTGGGCGGTTATCGTTATGGTGTCTCCGATTCCAACTCTGGTTGAAGAGATGGAGGTGTCGACCGATATGGGGTCGTAGGCTGGAAGAAGAACCCTGAACTCGCTGACCTGCGATCCAACCACCTCTCGAGTATCTTCGAAATGGCCCGGGACGGCGATGAGAAAATTCTCGAGGAAGCAGCCTTGGCTTGCATTCGGAAACAGCCCTATCTTAATACTAGCAGTCTTATTGAATATCTCGCCGGTCTCTGGGTCGATGAAGGTGAAAGTATAAGAGTCGGGATCGACGAGCCTGATCAAATACGTCCTTTTCTTAGGATACCTGTGGAGAACGTGAAAGACATTGGTCCCGTTGCTTTCATACCTTATGGAGCTCGCATCATTTTCATTCCCGTCTTTGTCAACTACTCTGTAGGGAATTTCTACTGATACACTCCCATCGTTGCTTCTACGGATGTGAATTTTCTCATACTCAGGGATTATCGAATAATCCTTGAGCCCATAGTCTATCCGCGCTGGCAACTTTAAAGTATCGTTAGCACCTTTTATAGTCCGCCGCATTTCTTCCTCCGAGAAACCCATGGAGACGAGCTGGGCGATGAAGAACCAGAGCCTCTGGGAAAACTCAGCCGGGAACCCCTCCGGTACGGTGAAACAGGCCTCGGTTATTGAGCCGCTAGGTATCTTCCCCTTCTTCAGCTCCTCCTCTATGAGTCTTAAGGCGGTTAGCGCGTCTGTTTCCTCCGCGCCATACCCCGTAAAGGTTAGAGCAATACTAAAATGAGAGGTTAATACTAGGATTATCAGCGTTAGGGCTGATACTCTTTTAAGCATTCTAATCCACCTTAAACTTACCCTTGTGGATTCTTCGCCTTAGGGCGGGGAATAGCAAAAAGGCAGTTAAGATAGCTAGCGAGACCGTTAAGAGCCTAATGGCATTCAGCTCTTCAACAAGCCTCTTATTCTCCCCATCCTTTTCCGATATAATCTCCCGGTATTCTTTAAGCGATGCGCTTAGAAGAGTTATGCTATTCTCCTCCTTCTCCAGCCTATCCCTTACCGCTCTTAACTCCACGCAGGAGCTGTTCACCATAGCCCTCAGGCATTCATTCTCCTCTTCCAACTGAACGTATTTTGAGAGGAGGGTTTCGTTGAGCCCGACGGTTAGCGTCATGGTTGAGTTTAGGGCCTTAGCGACTAGCAGGAGTTTGACGGGGCTCTTAAGCCCAGAGAGCTTTAACCATTCGATCCTCGTTTTATACAGCCCTTTCTCGTATTTGACCTCGCAATCCTCAATCAGGGAACCCGCTTGAATAGTTGCTTTAAGCTCGACATCATTGCTGGGCTCGACTGTCTTGAAGGAAAGTTCAAGGGCATCTTCACCTATTGATACTGAATGCGGTACTATTTCGATAATGTCAACAGCCTCCTCTCCCTCAACCCTTATCATCGCCTGCCCTCCTTTCCAACTCTTTACCTCCTGCCTGTAGCAGTCGACTAGGAAGCAGTTATCCGGAGCAGTATCATTATCGACAGCGATCCAGAGCTGAGATCCGTTGAACACAAGCATCGGATAAACGCAGATGTAAAAATCACCCTTTACAACAACGTTGGGTAAAGATATTTCAGCCCAGTGAAGAGTCGCATTCTTAAAACATCCGGAAACCGGTAGAGAAGCCCTGAGGATTACGTTCAAATCGCTGTCCCTTACCTCGACTATGAAGGGCTTTTCGCCTTTGCCCATCGCGAAGCCGTAGACCATGATAGCCGTTATCCTCCACCTGGAGACGGGAGGGGTAAACTTGACAGCTACACCGTTCGGATAATAATCGCTCCAGAAGAGCTCTGCTCCACCATCGTCATAAGCCAGCTCGATGATCATTGCAGACGCGCTAACTAATGGAGGGATTAAGATGAGGATTAGAGCAATACCCTTGAAGAAGCAGAGGAGGGGAAGAAGGCTGTTCACGCCACCATTCCTCCTTATTCCTTCAGGATTTTCTTCTTAATCATCTCGGCGACGGGCGCTGGATTAATATCCTTATATGGTTCTATGCCTGCCTCCGTGATCCTGACTAGGCAGCAGGTCATTGACGGTTTTGAGAGAGATTTCTCCAGAATCACCGCTTTAACTTCCTCGCCCAGGCTTGTCGACACCATCCTCAGGATGCTCTTGCTCATGTAGACGAGGTGCTGCCCCCCGATCACGTCGAACTCCCTGGCGCCGAAGCCGGCTTCAGGATCTATCGAGAAACTCTTCTTATCTATGCTTTCCGCCATCTCCCTCCTAGACTTCTCTTGAAAACTCCTGGCGGCTTCACTCCTCCGCCAGCTCGTTATTAAGAGAAGCGACTCGTAACCCGTCGCCATTCCCACGAGCGTGTTAACTTCCAGCGAGAGCTTGCCTTGAAGAATCCTCGCTGTGGAGGCTAGGTGTTGAGTAGGCGTGTTCAACAGCTGCGCGTGATAGTGGGGAACCAGTGAGTCGACGATCATTAGCACCGGGACCCAGTCGTTCTTATCCACTTCTCTAGGTATTGTCTCAATTATCGCCTTATGCTGCTCGAAGAGGCCGCTAGCCTGGTACATCTTAATCCTGGACAGGGCTTCCTCCCTAATACCCCTCTTCACGCATATTGTTTTCAGCCGGTCGGGGTCCCACTCCTCTGTTTTTACAACTATCACCACATCCTTCTCCCTACAGGTCTTTAAAGCCTCAGCCACCAGGGTTAGGGAAATCGTGGTCTTCCCGGTTCCAGGGCTCCCGTAAACCAGGTTTGAAACACCCGTCGGAAGGCCTCCGGTCAGCTCGTCCAGCGGCTTAATACCGGTGCTCAGCTTCCTCATCCTAATCTCCCCCCGTGAGAACCAAGAGTTGCCCCTCGCCCTCCCGAACCTGTTTCAGATAACCCTGCCTCATGAGCGCGGCGAGAGCCCTGAGGCCCTCCGCGCCCAGCGAGGCCCTCACCTCTTCTATGAACTCGTTTAAGCCCGCTTTTCCACCCAGCCCCCTTAGCTTCTCAATTATCTTGGCCCCAGCCTCGTAGAACTCGCCGAGCCCCTCCTTCAGCTCGTCGTCAAGGCTTATGATTTTCACGACTGGCTTACGGGCCTCCCTCTCCTTCTCGCTAAGGGGCTTAAGAAGCATGTTCACAGGAGCCTCTGTGAAGCCATAGTCCCCGTTCTTAAAGAGGATGAGCATGGAGTAGTTTGAAGCATCCCTCTCGGGCGCGGGGCTCATCCTCCACGGGTTGGTGGCGTTGGAGGGAGGCGAGAATACTATGGAGTCAAGGTTCTCCAAAACCCTTTCAGAAACCTGTGACAGGTTTTTCTCAGCGAACACTATTGAATACCCTTTCCTCTCCAGCTCTCCAGTTAAGGATTCTTCAACGAAGAGCCTGGCGTTGTCAAGCCTCCTGTTTCTCGGCCATATCAGGCTCGGGTAGCTTACGGCCACGAGCGTCCTGCGCTTGGGTTCAAGCTGGGTAAGCTTCGCCAGCATTAAAAGCGTCGCGAAAACCTTGTGCGAAGCCACTGTAAACCCGGAGAGGTTGAAGACCATTCCCGACTCCAAAACGTCGCTGAACTCGATTGCTTCCCTCCTGCCGAATGCTTGCCTCAGGGTTCCGAAGGTGAATGGCTCGAGAGGCGTGTATACGGATAACCCGCCCTCCGGGGTTTCGAAGTCGAGCGTTGAAGCAACCTCAGGTATCGTGGTTTCCGAAGACCTTAAAACACCATCCAGAAGCGTTTTCGCCACGATGCTCTTCACGTTGAAAGCCCCGAAGCAATAGTCAAGTATCTCCACAACCGATTCGACATACTGCTCAACCTTTTCACGATTCGGAGGTTTAATCGGATTAATACCGTGTTTCACAACGTCACAGTATCTCGTCGCACCCATCCTTGCCACGCAGCTAAACTCATCGTTTAAGTCGAGCAGGATTATCTTCGCATCCTCAAACACGTTTTGAAGCAGGTATACGAGAGCAGCCTTGAAATTGCTCCCGGCTACGCCTATTCTCACAGAAGCCTCCAGCAACCCTAGGCTCTGCTCAGACACAACCCTCATTTCAGCACCCTCACCCCCTGCTGGGAGATCAGGACAGTCCTCCCCTCGAGTGCAAGCCCCCTGGACGGTAGGAACGACTCGACCAGCTCCTTCTTGCAGCCCATGAGGATGACGTTGTCCGCTTCAAAGCCCGAGCATACCCATGGTTTCTTCAGCGTCAGTATCTTGATCGGGGCGTTCACATCGAGGCTTCGAGCAATGCCTCTAAACCAGACGGCGGCTACGGGTTTAGACTGTTTTTTCTTAAGCAAGGCTTCACCGGAGGGCTCGCCGGCGAAAACCACCTCCATCCCGCCGCGACACCTATAAGTCTCAAAAGGCTTCTTAAGCAGCCTGTTCCCAGTAGGCTTGAAACCCTTCTCAACGAGCTTCCTTTTCACCTCATCCCCAGTGTCCCCGGTTCTCCCTTTAGCTTCCACCACGAGGCTCATCGAGTTCCTCCTTAACTGCGAGAGGCACAGCTGGAGGGCAAGGTCCTCCGCATTCCTTCTCTCGCCCACTATCAGCAGCCTCCCCGCTAGCCGAACAGGGTTTGGATCCAGCAGCCCGGGAACCGGTGTCACGTAGGGCTTCAGAGAGAACCATTCTTCCAAAGCCTGCCGTACACCCTGCCCGGAGCCTGGGCCTGCCCTCCTCAGCACCTCGGCGAACCCTTCGAGAGCCTGGGGATTATCGGAGGCAGCCTCAACCTTCATCAACTCCCTTGCGGGTTTAGCCTCACAGAGTATGGCGATACCGCCTGTTACACTCTTCCCCACAGCCTCTACGAGGGAGGACAGGCTCGCCTTTAGCTTAAGCGTCTGACGATGCTTAAACGACTCTATAAAGACGTCTTCAGGAAGCCTCAGACTGAGCCTCGCCCTCCCTGTTAACACTTTCAGTAAACCACTTGGGCCAAACCCATGAAGAAAGGCAACTCTAGGAACTGGCGCGAGGGATAGGAGGATCGCGTGGTCTTCAGGCTGGGCAGGCTCTTCCTTGCACACTATCCTTAGCCTACTCAGCCTAATCTCAGCATTCGGGGGTTTGCGAACGGTGAGGACAACGTAGAGGAACGCTGCTATGAATCCTATTTGAGTATAGTACCTGGTGTGGAAGAGGGCTGAGAAGAATGCTGCCGTCAACCAGATGAGCAGGAAGGAGAACACTCTTTTAAAGGCCCTTCTCAAGCCGTTTTTAAAGTGCTTTCTCGGAAACAACAGGGACATGGTTAAGAACGCCATCGCCGCCACAGCGATCAGGCTCGTCAAGCCTCCTAGGTCTAAGCCGAGGGAGAACCCGATGGAGTCTAAAAGCCTCTTAACAAAGCTCCCTGAAACAATTACTGCAGCGAGCTTCAAGATGGTCTTGATGATGCTCATTCTCCACCACGTATAGAAGCATTGTTAAACGTGTATTTATAGCATGAGGTAAGCGAAAATTTCCGCTTACCTTTGGTAAAAAATTTACCGACGGAAGATTTATATCCGCCGTTCTCAGCCAGCCCGGGGAGCAGCATTTGAGTGCGAATCCCCCGGGGAATCAGGCGGGTAAAGGCCGTTGCAAGCGCCGGAGGGTGATGATGGCTCCATCCGGGTTTTTCGCTTACCAGCAGGTAAACATCCGTTTACCTGAGGTAAACATCCGCCTACCATACTCGGCGACCCTACGGGAACACTATCCGGGTTTCAAGCCTTCAGACACCCCTCTCCTTAAATCCTTAAAAGGGTTAGTCGCTTTTCTAGAGACGTTGCCAAACGAGGGCAATAAAATAGAGCTTGAGCCGGAGAAGCTCAACATGATAAGGGCTGCAGCTGAGCCTCACAGGATGAGAATACTGGTAGAACTGCTGGAGAAAGAAGAAACTATCACATCACTATCCAAGTCCCTCAGCTATTCCAAACAGCTCTTAATCCACCACCTGGAGGTTCTTGAGAAGAACAGGCTCGTGTCTAAGAGAAGGGTTGGGAACGCTGAGGTCTATAGTATTAGTGAAGCCGCTAGGATTATAGTTTCAGAAGTCTTGCAAACGCATTCAAGAATCAGGGAGGCGGAGGGCCCTGGGGTAACCGTGGGCGCTGAGACGCGCATGGTTTCAACGCCGGCTCTGGGAAAGCCAGCATCCCCTTTGAAACTCATACCCCTAATCACCGGAGTATCCGTAGCGCTCTTCGCATCCGTCAGAGGGATCTTGGAGGGGCAGCCGCTCTGGATCCTCAGCGGAGCCCTAGTCGGCATCTGTCTCTACGCAATCGTTTCAAAGCTCATCCGGTATGCAGTAACTAGCCACGGGTAATTAGGCGTGGAGCGGGTTAACACGTCTCCATGGGTGAGCGTGAAGCCGGTTTTGAAAAAACTTGGGAAGTGCTCTAGGGGAATAATTGGTCGCACACCAGTTACCACTGGGCTCGCTCAATCTCCCCCTTCAGGCCGCCTCAAGCCGCGCGACATTCGTTGGAACACCGGTGTTAAACGCTTGGAACGAGAGGGTTTCGAAGCGTTTGAGGAAACTTTACGAGGATAATCATTCTGGTCAACTTTTTAAACATGCTTACACTCTGTTAAACCATGCGTCTGCTCGACGAGAAGAACCTGGAGAAGATCGGCATTATTGCAAGCGACTCCAGCGAAACCAGGGCTAGGCTACTCTTAGAGGAGGAGAAGGAGCTTAAGGTTAGGGCTGAGGAGATTGTTGTGATCGAGACGCCCATGGGGGAGGTGCTCGGGGTTCTTAGAAGCGGGAGCGGGGTTAACGAGGCTCTTAGGGCTAACGCCTACAGGCCGAGCGTCGCGTACGCTAAGAGGGGGGGAGTGCCTTCAGGAGCCAGGGAGATATATACTTTCGAAATAATGGTGATAGGGGTGGTGACGGAGAACGGGGTTGAGCAGAACCGGATGATAATACCGCCTAGAAGCAGCGTCTATGTTTTCAAGGAGGGGGCTTCCAATCCTCTCGAGTACGTTGCTGGGGGCAAGCCGGTTGTTTGGAAAGCCTGCCTGGAGGGGCATGAGGATTGGAAAATACCTTTCGACAGCTCCTTCCTCCCGTACCATATCGGGGTCTTCGGAGCGACTGGAAGCGGGAAATCGTGGCTCACCAGGTTTGTGCTGGTTCCAGTCATACTGGAATCCGGTTTCAAGGTGCTGATACTCGACTGGAGCGGCGAGGACTATGCTCCACACTATAAGGATAAGGCGGTTCCAATATCTTCTCTCAGGCTTGACGAGGAAGCCGTCGTCAGATACGTTCTGGAGAAGGCGGAGCACTTCGGCTACACTGGTCAGGCTAGGGATTCTAACCCGGTTAGGGAGGCTCTGGAGGACTACGTTTCGAGAAGATGGGAGGAGGTGCGTCAGAAATCCTCTGAAGAAATGTTCCTAGACATGAGGAACCAATTGGAAAACTGGATTAGACAGTCTCAGATGAGGGAGGACTATAAGAGGACTGCTCTGCGTCGACTAGAGTATGGTTTCAAGAAGCTTAGGCCGATTGACCTGGAGGCTGTCAGAGGCTCGTTAAGCATAGAGGATCTCGTGGAGGACTTGAGAGGAGAGGAGAAGGGGCTTAGGGTTGTAGACATGAGCCTAGTGGGGAGTGACGAGAAGCTTTCCTTCTTCAACTCTCTCGCAAGGTTCCTAGAGGAGGGTATGGAGCTCGGGGAGTCCCTCGGGCTTGCGCTCGTCATAGACGAGGGGCCGCAGTACGCCCCTTGGGAGCCTAGGGGGATACAGTACGAGTCTACTGAACACATTAAGAACCTTTGCGCCCTAGGTAGGAAACACAGGCTTTGCATCGTCTTAATATCTCAAGGAATAGCTGGAGACATAGGTATTAATGCTGCCGTTAGGAGAAACCTTAACACTCAGTTTTTCGGAGCCCTCCACCCGCTTGACATGCAGGAGGCTGACAACTGGCTTAAACCCTACGGGATTCAGAGGGAGTATCTTCTCTCGCTGAAGCCTGGACAATTCTACTTCGTCGGTAAGGCAAACCCGTCGCCAATACCTCTCTTAATATCCTTCAAGCCGGGGAGCTGACGCCATGGCTTCTGAAACCGCATGGAGCAAGCTTCCCATAGACCTGCAGGAACAGTTTTACCAGAAGGCTGAAGACGAGGCCCGGCGGCTAGTGGGGGTAATAGGGGATTTCAGGCTCCTCATGGATTCGGTGAAACACAGGATAGCTCCTTACGTGCGAACGTTGAGTTTCGGGCCTTTGAGGGAAACATCCATAGCTGCGGTCGACGGCTCCTTCTCCCCGAGGCCTGCTGAGACTATTGGCGCAAAATTCTCCGTTTACGCTGCAGGATTCATCATGGTTAAGGGTAAAAACATTGTTGAAGAGGGCTATCTTCCCGGAAACATGGGTGAAAGCCAAGCCTACAGTAGAGAGCTTTTCAGCATTATTCTCAGCGTTAAGGAAACCCGTCTCGAGAGAACGGCTGCTCTGAAAGCTCTTGAGAGAAGCCCGGATCTGCTTCTCCTAGACGGGAGCTTCCTCAGCTTCGCATACCCCCTCTTCAGGATCGCCAGGGTTGCGAGGAGCCTCCCTGTTCCCGAGGAAGCCAGGAGGGAGATCTTTGAAACCACCGGGGAAATATTGAAAATGACCAGTGTTCTCCTGGACTCTGGAAGATGCGCTGGAATCATTAAGAGGGGTAGAAGCAGGGCTATAGGCGGCTGGCTGTCTGTTAAAGACGGTGTGAGAAGCCCTTTAGTAAACCATCTGGATAAGCAGGTACTGCATAATTTGATGAGCCCGCCTGCAGTCCTGGATTATAAGGAGCTCCTGGGGAAAGCTGGGCTTCAAAGGGTTTATAGCAGGGTTAGCGAGCTTCTGATTCGAGAGAAATACCGGGATCCTAGGGATGCTTTTGAAGAAGCTGGCGAATGGGCTGTGGAAAGGCTGGCGAAGGCTCTGGGCGTACCCGAGCATTATGCTGACATGCTTCAATCCAGGCTTAACAGGCTTCAAGTCAAGGTGAGCGGGGAGAACCCGCCTTTCGAGCTGGAAGTTCCACTCGGCTCCGAGAAGCACGTGATGGAGACGCTTTTCTCAAGCATTGAAAACTTCAACATGGCGACGGGGCTGCCGCTCGCGATAGACCTGATTGACGAGAACATTACGCTCCCCGTCGAGTTCACGAGAGAATTCGTGAGGGAGGTTGAGGCGAGGATCGTAAACTCCTATACTGGTGATTTAAGCGAGATTAAGGAATTCTTTGCAAACATGAACCCGCAGAAGGAGCTGTAATCTCTCTAGGGAAGCATCTTTTTATCCTGGCTAGGGTTTTTAAAGAGCCGGATTGAGAATGGAGCAGCTCATTCTCGCACACGGGGATTGCGACGGGGTTTGCGCGGCTTCAATAGTTCTGGCCGCCAGGAAGGATGCTAAAGTAGTGTTCACAAACCCTGCCGGCCTTCTTTCAGAGCTCAGGTCTATCGAAGCCGGAAGCATCACGATACTGGATGTAGCGTTAACATCGAAACATAAGGATGAGATAGCCTTAGAGCTTAAGAGGCTTGGCTCTGGACGCGAGGTTGTCTACCTGGATCACCACCCGCTTCCCCAAGGGTTAAGCATGAGCAGGCTGCCTGTTAAGACGCTTAAAGGGATTAGGGGCGCGTGCGCCTCTGAGCTCGCCTACACTTATTTCAAGGATTATCTGGAGCCTGAGATGAGCAGGGTTGCGGTCTACGGTGCGATAGGAGACTACAGTGATAACACGCCCGGAGTTAGGAGGATGCTGGAGAAATGGGATAAGAGGGAGCTCTACTTGGAGGCTGGGATCCTGGTCGCTGCGCTGGAGGGGGTTAGGAAGAGGGATTTCGATTTCAAGAGGAGCCTCGTAAACTATCTTTCTGAAAACAGGCTTCCAAGCGCCGATAGAAACCTTGTTGAGACTGCTCTACGAGAGTCTGAGAGGGATGAGGAGATGCGCCGCGTGGTGAAGAGCCTGGTTAAGACCCTTGGGAAAGTATCCTACGTTGCGAACGTGGAATGGTCGCTCGGGAAGGCTGCGACCTACGCTAGGGCTTACGGCAACACGATAGTCGGGGTCGCGGCTGATGAACAGGGTGAGAACATTGATCTAAGCCTTAGGTCCGTGGGCTTGAGGAGCCTACACAGGGTCGCGTCGGACGTCGCCGAGATGCTCGGGGGTATCGGCGGCGGACATGCTAACGCGGCTGGAGCAAGGATTCCACGCGGGAAGCTCTTGGAATTCGTAGAGATGCTTGACGAAAGGCTTGGAGCCTCCTAGCCCACCTGCTCCCGCAACCCGTTTTCCATAAGCCGCTTGGCTAAAAGTTATATTTCTGAGGCCAGCGTGATACTGGGAGAATGAGCAGGATAGTGTTGCTCCCGGTTATGGTTGCACTGCTGGTTTACGCCTCCACCCCCTGGTTAACCGTTTACACTTCAGCCGGCGGACCCCAGTCTACAAGGGTCTTCCACCCTTTAAAGGATGCTGTAGTCTACGAGGATGATCCTGACCGTAACTTCGGCTTAAACTGGGAAATAGGGGTTAATTACATGGAGGGCTTCCGAGACCGTTCCTTCATAATGTTCGATTTAAGCAGCATACCTCCAGGCTCCATTATTGTCTCAGCCGTTCTAAACGTATACATGTATGCTCCCCCGGGTTTAAACAGGAGCCTAGCTTGCTACCAGGTTACTGAAGGAGACTGGGGTGAGAACAGTATTACTTGGAGGAACCAGCCGGGTGCAAGCCTGTTCGTAGCGTCTGTTTCAACAGGCGATAAGCCGAAGTGGCTTAAGCTCGACGTTAAGAGCTCCCTAGCGGAATTCGCCTCCGGAAGCCGCGCTGGCTACGAGCCCAACTTCGGCTGGATGCTGAGGGATTACGCTGAGGGCCCGGGCTCATCCAGCTACCCGTTCTGGATGTATTCCAAGGAGCATAAGGATTCGAGCAAGCACCCGTATCTTGAAGTCAAATACTCTCCTCCCCGTCTCGACCTGGTTCCATCAGGGGACTCGATGCAGGCTGGAGGCTGGATTAGGATGAGGGTCTACAGGGAGACTGAGACGGGTGAAAGGATTACGCGCGGCCCGCTCAGGGTTAGGCTGGATTCAAACTCAAACTCGACGAGTAGAAGATTCTCCTTGACGCAGGGTGGCGACGCGATAACGGAGTTAACGATACGAGACGGGGCGACCTTCGCAGACTTCTACTATTACGAGGAGAAGGCTGGAGCATGGAGCATAAGCGTTAAGGCGGTGGACTACCCTGATTACGTTGGCGATGCTGAAACCCTCAGGGTTACGCCCGGCCCTTTAGAAGGCTTCGAGTTTGAAGCAGTAGAGTCTCCGAAGCAGGTTGCAACGCCCTTCCAGATAACCATTATTGCACGCGACACTTACGGGAACGTTAAGACCGATTACACCGGGGTGAACACTCTTTCAGACACGACTGGCACGATCAGCCCGAATAAAACCGGTGTCTTCGTAAACGGGAAGTGGTCCGGCTCCGTAACCATAGGCAGGATAGGCAGAAACATAAGGATAATGACTACGGGCCTGGGTAAAACCGGTGGGAGCAACGTTTTCAACGTTACAGCGGGTCCTCCCGCGAAGCTCGTGATCGAGCCCCGCGGCTTCAAGATGGCGGCTGGAGTAGTGTTTTCAAACCTAAGCTTGTCGCTGAGGGATGTTAACGATTTTGAAGCGGCTAACACTTTAAACGTGACCGTGAGCCTTTCAACATCCTCCCGGGAGGGGGAGTTCAGGCTCTCCGGGACAACGGTAAGCATAACCAGCGTCACGATCCCCGCGGGCTCAAGCACCGTTAAAATAGACTATTACGACACTATGGTTGGAAACCATACTTTAACAGCCTCCGCCCTGGGCTTCACGTCTACAGCGGTTTTCACCGTGCTTGTCGACACAGCGCCGCCGGTTACAGTGATCATGGTTGGGGAGCCGAAGCACGAAGCCAACGGGACTATTTACGTATCCGGTTCGACGCCCCTGGTCTTCTCGGCGGAGGATGATTTAAGCGGGGTTGAAAACATATTTTACAGGGTTGACGAGAACACTTGGGTGGCTTACAACGCTGCTTTCAACCTTTCACCCTACCCTGAAGGCGCGCGTGAAATAAGATACTACAGCGTAGACAGGGCTGGCAACACTGGGGCTGAGGGGAGGCTCGGACTCTTCCTGGATAAGTCTCCCCCCGGGATTATAGATGCTTCCCCTTCAGGAAGATTCTTTTCAAGCTCTAAAACAGTCTTCCTAATAGTTAAGGCAGCTGATTCATCAGGGGTCAGGGAGGTTGAGCTCACTGTGGACGGTGTTGCACGTGGCTCAATGGTTAGAAACGGTGACAGGTATATTAATACTGTGAGCTTAAGCGAGGGAGGCCACAGCTGGAGCATCAGGGTGTCTGACAACGTGAACAATTCGGAAGTGTACAGCTACTCGTTCACGCTTATCCTTGACACTAGGCCCCCGGTGGTCACGGGTCTCTCAGGACCCTCTAACCCTGTTTTCGGGGAGGCGGCGACAGTAGCCTGCACGGTTTTCGACGAGCCTTCGGGCGTTAGAGACGTCTACCTCTGCTACTCCACGGATAAGGGCTCCTCCTGGGTGAGGACAGTGATGAGTCTTCAAGAAGGCCTCTACAAGGGTTCAATACCCTCTCAATTCTTCTTCACGGAGGTTCAATACTATGTTGAGGCTGTTGACAACGCTGGCAACAGGTTTCAGACTGGTGTCTCAACCTACACCGTGGGCATACCAATATGGCTCTACCTGTTGGCCTTATCCCTAGTAGCCTTAACGGTAGCCGTATTCCTGCTCAGGAGGATTCTTGCGGGAAGAAGGCCTCCACAGCTGACGTACACTTCCTCCGGGACAGTGGTGCAGTGAACCGGGATGCTGCAAGCCATGTTTCAACACGGCTCTCGCCACGACCAGTGGCTGCTTAGAAAACGGCGGTTGAAAAACAGCCCAGCCTCTAGCAGGGTTATGGAGAAAAATCTCGAGTATTTCTCTAAAGGAGGTTTTTTATAAGCTCTTTCTCCGTCACTATCCCAACCATTCTGCCTCCCTTTACGACAACGATTCTCCTTATCTCCTTTTCCTTCATCAAAGTCACCGCTTTAAGGATGGACGCCTCCGGGTCGATTGTGACGAGAGGCCTACTCATTATCTCTCTGCAGGCGACCCTCTTAGGGTCTTTACCCTCTATCAGAACCCTCTTGATCAAGTCCCTCTCTGTCACTATTCCCTCGGGCCTTCCCCCGGACTCGACCACGACAGCCCCTACTCCGTGGCTCATCATCCTGCTTGCCGCCTCGAAAACCGAATCCGTCGGGAGAACGCTGACGACAGGAGAAGACATGACGTCCCTGACTTTTTTCTCCTCTTTCTCCGAGGACAAACACCCTCCCCCCGCTATTTCACTACCCCGCCTGGGTTAATAACCTTTTAGTTGAAACCCTCGTATTCGGCGGAGACGCTTCAAACGGTTTTCGAAAGCATCAGTCAGGTTTTTATATATGAGGATAGCTTTCCCCTGAAGGTTTGAAAGGCCCTAAGATAGCTTTCATCGGAGCTGGAAGCGTTGTTTTCGCGAGAACCCTGGTCTCAGACATTCTCTCCTACCCGGCGCTCAGAGAGTCGGAACTATGCCTGATGGATATTGATGCGGAGAGGCTTAAGATGATAACTGGGCTCGCGAAAACAATGACTTCGAAGCATGCTCCCAGCGTGAGGGTTCGCAGCACGCTCAACCGGAGGGAGGCTCTCGACGGTGCTGACTACGTTATAATCATGATACAGGTAGGCGGGTTGAAAGCTTTTGAGAAGGATGTCTACATTCCTCTTAAACACGGTGTGAACCAGGAGGTTGGGGACACGCTTGGACCAGGCGGTGTTTTCAGAGGCCTGAGGACAGTGCCTGTTTTAATCGACATATGCAGGGACATGGAGGACCTGTGTCCGGATGCTCTGCTGGTAAACTACGCGAACCCGATGGCGATAAACTGCTGGGCTATGAACAGGGCGACGAGAATAAGGAACGTTGGGCTTTGCCACAGTGTTCAGGGGACTGCTATGCAGCTTTCGAGCTACATCGGGGTTCCCTACGAGGAGGTTTACTACTGGGTGGCCGGAATCAATCATCAAGCGTTCTTCCTAGAGTTCAAGCACCGTGGGAAAGATGCTTACCCAATGCTTTGGGAGGCTATGGGGAAGCCGGATGTCTATGAGAAGGATAAGGTTAGGTTTGAGATGATGAAGGCCCTAGGGTATTTCATAACGGAGTCAAGCCACCATCTTGGAGAATACGTTCCCTACTTCAGGGTGAGCGAGGAGAGGCGTAGGAAATACTGTGAGCCGAGATGGTTCTACTACCAGATATGTCAGGAAGCGTGGAAGCCTCACTACGAGCAGGTGAAGAGACAGATCTCCGGCGAGGAGCCGGTTGAAATAAAGCGTTCCCACGAGTACGGGGTTATGATAATCGACTCGATGGAAACAGGGGAACCACGCAGGATAAACGGTAATGTTGAAAACACCGGCATAATAACGAACCTGCCCCAAGGGTGTTGCGTGGAGGTGCCTTGCCTCGTCGACGAGGGTGGGCTGCATCCATGCCATGTGGGCGACCTCCCGCCGCAGTGCGCCGCGTTGAACAGGACTAACATAAACGTTCAAGAATTAGCGGTTAAGGCTGCTCTGGAGGCTGACAGGGAGCTGGCTTACCAGGCAGTCCTGTTCGACCCGTTGACGGCCGCGGTTCTGACGCCTGAAGACATTAGGAAAATGGTTAACGAGATGTTTGAGGCTGAGAAGGAGTGGCTTCCACAATTCTTCGAGTAAACGTTTAAAGCTTCTCTAAAACGAAGATGTGGGGGTAAAGCCCGCCTGTTTCAACAACTCTTTCATGCGGTATCTTAAACCTCCTAGTCTTGAAAACAATGCTCCGGAAAGCCGTTGCCTTAAGGCTTATCAAAACGATTCTGCCTTCAGCCTTAACTATTTTTGAAGCCGAGTTCAGGAAGCTGAAATAGGTTTCCCTAAGGTTCTTCTCCCTCCCCATTCGAACACCGTAGGGAGGGTTCGTCACCACCCTGTCTACGCTTGAATCATAGAATTCTTCAAGCCTCCGGGCGTCGGCGATCCTGAACGAAACGTGTTTCCCAACACCCGCTGCCTCCGCGTTTCTCCTCGCCCCCTCTAGAAACCTGCTGTTAATGTCGCTGGCGAAAATCTTTACCCTGCCATCCCAGATCTGAGCCGCCTCTATTGGGATTGTGCCGCCGCCGCAGAAAGGATCAAGCAGAACATCCCCCTCCCTAACCCCAGCTATCCTCAGCATTCCGTAGGCTAGCGGCGCCTTGATGGCGGCAGGATGGTTGAACGGTCTCTCAAACCTCTTGTGTAAAGACTCCCGCGTCAGCTGAACCCCGACGTAACACTTGCTCCCTATCACGTTGCAGACGATGTTCACGTCGAAACTCTTTAAACTAACCTTTTTACCATACTTGTCAACTACGGCTTGCCCCGCGTACTTCTGAACCTGGACAGAGGTGAAAGCATGCCCGCCTATTCTCTGACACGTAACCCTGAAGGTTTCAGCGTTCTCCAAATCCTCTATTTCAATGCTCTTCAGCCCGTTGTAAACGTCAAGCAGGCCTTCCTCACCAGTCCTTATTTCGAAAACGGATACGTGCTTCACAGCGTGATATATTGAGCGTAGGGAGAAAACCCTGTTAAGCTTCTCCTCGCCTACCTCGACGCTAACCCTGCCCGGGAGACTGTGGAACCTTGACGCCACCACTCCTAAAACCTCTTCAACCTCTTTCTCAACTATGTCCTCAATACCCGGGTTTGTAGTAAGCAGAATAATCAATACCGGTATCGTTAGCCCCGCCCGTCGCCTTAAAAAGCTTTATTCTGTAGAAGCTTGTTTCCCAGCTGTTGAAACAACCATCGTTAAAAAGCTAGACTTGCATGCCGATTCTCTCAGCGAGTTTAAACGCGTCGTGGAACCTGGACGGGCCCCTGAGAGACTCCTCAGCTATGTGGAACACGTCTATCCTAGACTCTTTTACAAGGATGCGCCATCCTGAGGGTTCAGCCTTCTCCCATTTACCGCCGAGGCTCCTTACGAGCACCTCACCAAGGTAGCTGCCGGTCATGAGCACGAGCCTCAGCAGAATCGTGCTATACGTGTTTTCCTCATCCTCCATGTCCACATCCCTGAAAAGCTCCTTTGGCCAGTAGGCGTCAATAACCCTGTCCAGCTCAACCAGCGAGTCCGGAGTATAGTCTATCGGCTTAAGCTCCATGCTGTAGAACCATTCAACGCATTCAGCGGAGCAGTGTCTGAAGAAGGCTGGCCCAGCCTCAGCAACCCTGCTGTCGTCAACCACTATCTCCCCGTCTTCGCCACGCTTATAGAAGGTGATGTCCAGCTCCTCCTTCTCAGAAGCCTCAGCCCACTGTTCAAGATACTTGTCCACCATCCCCCAGTCTGTCTCCTCAGAGTCGAGGCCGCAGTCTTCGAAAAGCTGCAGCTTCAAGTATTCAGCGGTGAACAGAGCATCCTTATTCTCATACCGTGTCCTCAGGTTGCTGATTATCTCGCTTATTTTCGCAAGCCTATCCTTGTCAAGCTTGGAGTCAAGCAGCCTTTTAGCCATCGCGAAAATAGAGCGGAACATGAATGCTTTTTCACCAGCTTCCGACGCCTCCTCCATCGAGTCGTTAATCCAGTCGTAGAAAACCATTGTAAACCTGATCCTATCCTCGTCGCCCGATTCCATCATTCTCGTGAAAAACTCCTTATACTCTCTAAATATCCCTGATAAAACCGGTTTATCCTCTTTTCCCTCACTCATTAACTATGAGGGGTGGCTTAAGCTTAAAAACATTCTGCAAGCCTCTTCTAAGAGGATACTTTGAGCCTGGCAACCTGCTGCGCAACCTGGCGCCGAGCCTGCAGCCTCGCTATCTCCTCCATCAGAGTCCTCTCCTTCTTGCACAACAGCGTGTAGGCATCCTGCCCTATGGCAACATCCTTCTTCTCCCTTATTTTCTTAAGCTCGGCCTTCAGGTACCTGAGCAGCTCCTCCTCACTCTCACCCCAGCTCAACCGGGAAACACCTCCGTAAAAGCGAGGGGCCTGAGGCTAGGCGGACAAACGACATTCATGCTTCCTTCGACACTCCTAGGTGTCACTCTCAGCCCCTCCCCCCACCCCTCTGAAACCATTAAGCCCCGTCGAAATATTTAAGCTTTATCCCTTTTTAAAAACCCTTAAACCCTTTTAAACTGAAATAAACCGATTTAAACCGTTTTAAACCGTTTTAAAGAACAGCCCCGCCGTCGCACCGCCCTAGGCTTGAGCAAGATTTTAAACACCGCCGGAAAACACTGTGTTCACGAAAATTTTTTAATATAGTGCTGACAGCGCCAGCAGGATTAAGCCGTAGGCAGCCAGCACCAGCGCCACCTCCCACGCTTTCTCAGGATAATCCTTTTTGAAAAAGAGCTTAACCGGCGTCCTCAGCATTCTCCCAACCGGCCTGGTTAAGGGAATCATGAAGGGGGTTCTGGAGCGGTACTCGGAATATTCAGCGCCGTGCTTCCTAACCATATCCTCCTCCTCGCGTAGAGCTATTCCCACGAGGACTAGGGCAGCGGTAACCCAGAACAACGGGGGTGGGGCAAAATACCCTCCCCTGGGGGGTGTGAAAACATACTTGTCGTAAACCAGTAGGCCGTAGCTCCAAACCAGGAAGCTCAGGTACTGCGGGTGTCTAGAATACTTGTAGGCCAGCGTGTCTGCGAAACCCTTTCCCTGAAACCTTGCGTAAAACCATGTTGCGCAGCCGGTGAAAAAAAGGATGGAGGCTGCAGCCACTATCGCCCGGAAAAGCGTTTCGTCAAGGCTCCGCCCGTCGGCTGGGCTTAAAAGTAGTCTCAACGCGTCGTAAGGCAGGTACGCTATGTCTCCAAGCTCCAGAATACTGCTTGCCGCGCTTATCTTCTCGTAGATTGAAGAACCCGGGGAAAGCTCTATGAAGGGGAGCCAAAGGATTCTTAAAAAGCCTATTCCAGCCAGGAAGAACATGACTGAAGCGTAGTAGCTGAAAGTCGGGAGGAGGAGGCTGGCTGAACCTAGGAAGCTCAGCTTGAGCCTCCCAAGTATGAATCCGAGGATAATCATGAGTAGGGTTGCCCCTAGGCAGGCATAGCCCAGTGGCCTAACCGTGTCTACGAATTTCTCAGCCTCCTCCAATTCGCCGGCGCCGTAGTGCGGAGTGAACTCCATCATCAGCCCGTTCAGCAAGACGGGCAGCTCAAGCGTGGAATAGAGCAACGCGCAGGAGAAGACTGCTGAAAGAATGGTTGAGCACAGGATCGCCCGGGTCTTACGCATACACGATCAATACCCTAACGGCTGTTTAGAAAACGCTTCTCCCCCTGAGCCAGGCTCCTAGTTCCCTAAGCCTCTCAACCTGCTCCGGGTCGAGTTCACCACTCGGCAATGGGCCAACGTTTAGAAGCAGGTTTGCGCCGAGCCCGTTAACCCTCTTCAAAACCTCTATCATCTGAGCGCTAGACTTATAGTTCTTATCATCCTTGTTATAACCCCAGCTGTTGTTAATAGTCATGCATGTTTCCAGCGGGAGGCTTGAAACACTAGCCTTGTTGAACCCTGCAGTGTTCTCCCCTGGAACATCCTGCTCAAATATTTGGAAATCCTCCCCTGGGAACGGGTCGACATGGTGATTATTCCCTACGAGGGCTGAAGGCTGGAGCGAGTGAATCATCCCGTAAAGATCTGTTAAACGCCAGTCGGCACCAGGCTTGTCCCACCACCCGTCAAACCAGAATCCTCCGACCTCGCCATAGTTCTCGCAAAGCTCCCTGACCTGCCCAATATAGTAGTCCAGATACTTCCCCCAGTCTCCACCCGGCTTCCTGCCGGCGTACTGGCCAGTCGAACCAAGGGGATAGTAGTCAGGATGGTGCCAGTCTAGCAGGGAATAGTAGAAAAACACTTTAAGCCCCTTCTTTCTAGCCGCCTCAACAAGCTCCTTCAAAACGTCTCTCCGGAAAGGCGTCTTCGTAACCTTATAGTCTGTCAGCCTAGAGTCGTACATGCAGAAGCCGTCGTGATGCTTCGTCGTGAAAGTAACGTATTTGGCGCCAGCCTCCTTGAAGACGCTCACCCATTTCTCAGCGTTGAACCCTACGGGGTTGAAAAGGTCTACAAGCTTCTCATACTCCGGGATGCTTATTTTCTCGTTCTGCATAACCCATTCCCCTCTCCCAAGGATGGAGTAGACACCCCAGTGTATGAATATGCCGAGCCTAGCTTTCCTGAACCATTCTACCGCTGCTTCCCTTCCGCTCATCGCGAATCCTATTCCTCCCCGCTTATTTAAAAACTATTGGCTGAGCCGCCTGGTGGACAGCCTACTAAGCTGGAAACGTTTTTATTTTTCAAAAGCTGGCAGAGCCTTCGATGGCGAGTGGGAAAATACTGTACTTGTCGCGTTCAGACGTTGAAAGCGTGGCCCTCGACGTTAAAACCATAATCAGCCTTCTGGAGGAAGCCTTCAGGCTTAAGGGCCGGGGCCTCGTTGAAATGCCTCCTAAGCCCGGTATCCACACGAAGCCGGATGCATTCATACACGCGATGCCGGCTTACATTCCTGGAATGGGGTCCGCCGGGATAAAATGGGTTAGCGGCTACCCGGAGAACTATAAGCATGGACTCCCCTACATAAATGGCCTAATAATATTGAACGATGTTGAAACAGGCCTGCCCTACACGGTAATGGACTGCACATGGATAACTGCCTACCGGACTGGCGCTGCAACAGCCCTTTCAGCCAAATACCTTGCTAGGCGGGACAGTGAGACCGTGGGCATACTTGCCTGCGGAGTACAGGGGCGTACAAACCTAGAGGCCTTAGCATCACTTTTTAAAATAAGACGCGTTTACGCTTACGACATTTCCAGGGAGGCGCAGAATAAGTACGTGAGGGAAATGTCGGAGAAGCTTGGCGTCGAGATTACGGGGGTTGAAGAGCCTAGGGAGGCTGTTGTTAAGAGCGACATCGTCGTGACCTCTGGACCAATTTTGAAGAACCCTAGGCCGACGATCGGCAGGGACTGGCTTCAGCCAGGCGGTTTCGCGAGCGCAGTGGACTTCGACAGCTACTGGAAGCCCGAGGCACTCTCCCAGTTCGACAAGATAAGCACGGACGACCATGCGCAGTTCCAATACTACAGGAGCATCGGGTATTTCCGTTCAACACCCGACCCTTACGCGGACCTTGGGGAGATTGTAAACGGGTTTAAGCCTGGGAGGGAGGGGGAGGGTGAGAGGACGATGGCCATGAACCTGGGGCTGGCGCTGGAGGACATGGCTGTAGCGCCTGAAATATACAGGAGGGCTTTGGATAAAGGCCTTGGAACATGGCTGGATCTTTGAGAAAAAGTTTGAGGATGATGCTTAGGGTTCTCCACCGTCTCGGCGCGCGCTTTGAAACCATCGTGTTACGGAGGATCCTCGACCTGAAAAGCGCTCTGAAATCTTAAATCGTCTTAACTACAGACTCGGGTAAGGAATGTTTCTGAATGGTGTAGATATTAACTACGCCCCGTTAATGGAGGAACTCGGCTTCAGATGGAAGACTGAATCCGGTGAAGAGGTGGACGACCTCGTCTCCTTCTTCAAAAGCGTAGGCATTAACTGCGTTAGGCCTCGAATCTGGTTTGGAGAATCAGGCCCATCAAGGCTCCCATACGCTTTAAAGCTGGCTGAGAGAGCATGCGAGGCCGGGATGAGAATCCAGCCCACGATATTTCTCTCGGATAGTTGGGCAGACTTGTTTAAGCAGCCTGCACCCGCAGCCTGGGCCCCTCTTCCGTTCGAGGCTAGGCTAAGGCACGTGGCTTCCTACATCCTGAAGGTTTTAAAAGGCTTGAAAAACTTGGAAGACTGTTGCACGTACTACCAGATAGGTAACGAGACTGATTACGGCGTATGCGGCGTGTTCGCCGGAGGCGAGTGTAAGAGGATGCGGAGGAACGTTAACTGGCTTAAGCGCAATATATGGCGGAAGGAGGCCCTAGTTTTGAAGGAGGCTGTTAAAGCACTTAGAGCCTGCAGCGAGAAGCCGGTAGCGCTACACCTCGGGAAGACCTGGGATCTCACGCTGCTAGCCTCCTTCATTTCAACGATGAACGAGCTTGATGTCAACTACCAGGTCGTCTGCTTCTCTTTCTATCCGGCTGCTATGGGGCTCAGCCTAGACCACATGAAAAGTTTGAAAACACTTGGAGAACGCGAGGGCAAAGCTGTAGCTATCGCCGAGTACGCGTACCCGTGTGGTGCGCCCAGCGGGCAGTTCTGGTTCATGAATAAACCCTCTACGGGCTACCCCCTAACGCTCGAGGGTCAAGCGCTCTGGGTAAAGAGCTTCCTGAAGCGCTGCTTAGAACTTGGGTTCTTGGGCGCGTTCTACTGGAGCCCGGAGCTTTATCCCTCTAAGGAGGCAGCTAAGCGGGTGAAAACTCCTCCTGAAATGCCCCTGGGCTTCGGCTGGGGACCCATGTCTCTATTCGACGAAGACGGATGCGCGAGGCCCGCCGCGAGTTCTCTGAAACATGGTTTACTAGACACGTAACCATGCTACGCTGCCCCGTCTAACCATTCCAGTGTGTTTACTTTCCGGCTTACTAAACCATTCTGCCTAATAGGCTCTCTAATCACCCGGCCCTAATGGGTTCACGCTGGAAACCGTGCACCCTACCTTTGCACGCAGTTGTCGACGGCAAAATATTTTTATTTTAAAGAACATTCTAAGTCAGGATGCAGCACAACATTAACCCGTCTGAGGAAGAATTGAGGAGAGCACTCAGCAACTATGCTCACGCAATGTATAACGCTAAGCTGGCCACGGGCCCTGGTGGAACTTTAAGCGCCAGGCTGAGCCGTGGCACCACGATATTCGTTAAGCCGAGCGGTTTCAACCTTGGGGAGCTTAAGCCCGAGGACTTCGTGGAGGTGGATTTGAAGACGCTTAGAGTGGTGAAAGGGGTTTTAAAACCATCTATGGAGGTCGGGGTTCTAGCCAGCTGCCACCTAGCCAGGGATGATGTCAACGCCGTCATACACGCTCACCCTCCTTTCTGCATAGCCCTGACAACAGTGGGGCTTGACCTGAATACTCCCCTCTACCCTGACCACGCGGTTTTCCTGGAGAAGGTTGCAAGCCTGCCTTTCCACCCGCCGGGCTCACAGGAGCTTGCTGAAGCAGCCGGAGAGGCTGCGAGGACGCATGACTGCATGCTTTTGAAGAACCATGGCGTCATTACTCTCGGCTCGTCTCTGAGAGAAGCATACTACAGGCTGGAGATAATGGAGGAGAGCGCTAAGATCACCGTGTTCTCCTCGATTCTGGCTCAGCTCCTTAAGCAGGGCGGGAAGCCTGAATCCCTTTCAGCCGAGCAGGCTGAAGCAATCCGGAGGCTTCAGGCAGAGGCCTATAGGAGGAGCCTGGCTAAAAACTGGTAGCGGCGTCACTAGGCCTCAAGCTTCTTAAGCTCCCTGAAATCCTCTCTGAGAGCCTCGTAGAGGCTCCTGTAGACCCTGTAGAGCCGCCCGTATTTCGAAGCCGCCTCCTGAACAGGCTTAATCGTCTCTCCACTCCTCAACCACTCGTTTACAACCTCGTATCCCTTAAGAACCCCGGTTCCCACTCCTGCGAGCAGAGCGTCGCCGTATGGTGCTCCAATGCTGGCAGCCAAGTACTCCACATCCCTGTTTAAAACATCCGTTATTATTCTCCTCCACACTCTTGACCTTGCCCCCCCGTTGACGAGTATCGCCCTCTTAAGAGGTATACCCGCCTCCACAGCCGTCTCAACGCAGTACCTTATAGCGTAGGCAACCCCCTCTAGAATAGACCTGAACATGTGGGCCTTAGTATGGTTGAGCGTTAAGCCGAAGAAAACTCCTCTAACATACTCGTCCCACCACGGGGCTCTCTCGCCAACCATCATGTGGGGCATGAATATTAATCCGTCTGAGCCAGCCGGCACCCTTTCAGCCTCCATGTCCAGGATGCTGTAGGCGCTTAAACCAGTCTCCCTGGCAAGCATGCTTTCAACACTCCCAAGATTATCCCTGAACCACCTGATCGCGTAGCCCGCGGTTATGATTCCCGCGAAAGAATAGAACTTCCTGTCGTCATACGCAACGTGGGAATAGTTTATCAGCTTCGGGGAGAACCTGGGCTCATCCTGGATGAAACCGTTGCACACGGATGTTCCAAGCATCATCGCAAGATCCCCGTCGCCAAGAGCCCCTACGCCCAGCGCGGACATCGGCGCGTCTATGCCTCCGGCGCAGACAGGCGTGCCCTTTGCGAGGCCGCTTAGCTCAGCACCCTCTGAAGAAACC
The DNA here is from genome assembly GCA_964635675.1 of uncultured Nitrososphaerota archaeon. Taxonomy (GTDB): domain Archaea; phylum Thermoproteota; class EX4484-205; order EX4484-205; family JAAOZP01; genus JAAOZP01. The sequence continues at coordinate 114,334 of CAZWPT010000056.1, forward strand.
TCGCCGACAACATCCTTAGACATGCTTATCTTCTCTGGGAAAAAGCCCCTAGGTATGCCCAGGTCGCTCATCAATTCTTCAGCGAACCTTCTCTCCCTAGGGTTGAAAATCCCGCCGTAGTTGCCTATTGAAGAATAGTCCACCGATATTTCGCCAGTAAGCCTGTATACGCAGTACGCGTTGGGCGTAACCAGCTGGTGGATCCTGCTCCAGACCTGCGGCTCATTCCTCTTTATCCAGAGCATCTTAGTGTAACCATAGTAGGGGTCTATCGTGTTGCATGTTTCCTTGAACACCCTTTCCTCCCCTATGTTCTCCCTGATCCACCTGCATTCTTCACTAGCCCTCCTGTCAGCCCATATTAAGCATGGTCTAAGCGGCTTCATCTCCCTGTCGCAGGGAATACCCGACCCGCCGTAGAGGCTGCTTATGCAGTAGCCAGCTACGTCACGCGGGTCAACCATCGCCTTCTTTAAAACGTCTTTAATAGTCTGGCATACTGCTTGAAACCATACGTCTGGCCACTGTTCAGCCCAGCCGGTTCTAAGAGTTATCACGCCGTACTCGGCGGTTGAGCTCGCAACCTCCCTGCCCTCCGCGTCTACAAGAATGGTTTTGGTGGCAGAAGTCCCTATGTCAGTACCGAGGAGGAGCCCTCCCAATCCTAACACCTTGATTAGAACGCGGCAACAACTTTTAAATTTATCGTGGAAAAAACCCGTGTGAAAACGCTGAAAAAGGCAATAGTGACCTACGCTTCTGCTTCAACCCTTTATGATGATTTTCTTCACGAAGTCTATTGTTTCAGCCTGGTCTCCTTTTTCCCTAGTCTTCTCAAACTCCTCTCTCCTACCGTATATCAGCAGGGCTTTCTTCGCAAGGTTAGCGAAAATCTCCTTTGAAAGATACATGGCTTTCACAGGGTCCATCCTGTACGTGAACTGGTCCTCGCCGAACCAGCCTTCGTAACCCGTGTCTACCGCAGCATATATGAAGTCAACCATCCTCCAGATGTCACCTGTCCCAGCGACCCTGTCCTCATCATTACTGTGAAGCTTCGCCGTGTTAATGTGGAAGTTGACCAGCGGTACCCCGAGCTTCTTCAAAGCATACACTGTCGCAGCTGGCTCTACACCATACATCTGCTCATGACCATAGTCTATGCATACGCCCATGTTCCTCCCACCGTTCCTCTCGTTAACCGTCTTCGCGACCAGCGCCGCCAGATGAGTCGTAGGAACAACCATGTTGCCCTCCCTCGGCTCGTGAAGCTTAGCCTCTATGCCGAAGACGAGGCCCGCCTTCTCAGCCTCCCTGTTTATCATCTCGCAGCCCTCTATGAAGAGTTCCAGCTGCCTCCCGTAGTTCACCTCAAAATTATAGTCCCAGCCATCTGAGCCGGGCCAGAGCGCGACGCTGCTACACCCGATCTCCCTGGCTATCTCAACAGCCTGAAAAGCTATTTGAAGAGCATCCTCCCTGACACTCTTAGACGGGTTTGTTATGCCGCCGAGCTTCCACTTAGGGTCTGTCCAAAGATTAATGTTCATATTCGTAGGGGTTAAACCCAGCTTCTCAAGCTCAGCCTTAACCCCGCTCACAACGCTCTCATCCTTCCTATAGCTTGAATCTATGAAGAGCACGTCGTGGAGCTCAACCCCCTTTATCCCAGCCTTCTTAACCCTTCTAAGCTGAGAGATAATGTCGCTCTTGAAGTCGGGATTGTCACTATTGTACCCTCTGGTGGCAAACCTGTCCAAGAAGTCTCCGGCAGCCCAGTGTCCAGCTGCAAACCTTATTCCGAAGTCTTCGAAAAACCTGTCAACAGCCTCCCCCTCGAGATACCCGGCGTACTCAGCCTCGAGCTTTCTAAAAACCTCCCTACTCGTCTTCATTTGACTCGGAAAACGCTTGGAAACTAAATAAAGTTTTTCCCCAGTCTTGAGGCTTCACATGCATATTTTTATGCGAGGGGAAAAGTTTTCATCATCCTCATAATTAAACAGGTCTACACTATCCCGATCTTTTCCTTTATCTTGGTTATCTCCAATTCTATCCTGCGAAACCTCTCATCCATATAGGCTTTAAGATCGTTTCTTAAGCTCCTAACTTCATCTATTAAAGCATCCTGCTTCTCCAACATCATATCCTGCTTTTCAAGCATGGTGTCCATCTTTCCCAATAATTGATCCTGTTTCTCTAACGTTTTATCTTGTTTCCCCAGCATGCTGACCCCCACGTTTACGATTTCAACGAGCTGGTTCAGGCTGAAGCTCCTGTAGAAGCCCTCTAGAGACATCACACTGCCCTCAAAGGGTTCCTCAACCACCTCCTTGACCGTCGCTTGCTCCGGATAATTCTTTTTAGCAAAATCAATGAACTCGACTACACGGCCATCCCCACCCTCAACCAGAAACTCTACGTAATCCTCCACATTCCTAGCTTGAAAACCCTTTAATCCGAGGGATTCAGCAGCCTCAAGCAGGAAAAGCCTGTAGCCCACATCCTGCACCTTCTCCCCCTTTATCACAACCCTCTTCTTAAGCAATCTTTTTCAAAAGGATTGCATCCAACGAGTATTTAAGCACATATTTTAATGGAAAGAAATATAGCGCGCTTACTCAGCCTCGAGCCTCCTAAAAACTTCCCTACACGTCTTCACTCGGTTTTTGACGAGGCTAAAGCTAAATAAGGTTTTTCCTCAACTTAATAGTTTCACACACATCCTCCTTGTCAGCAATCCTCCTTCAGCGCGCACTATTAGCGGTAGAAGATCTCGAATACTGGGTTTGAAACATCATGGCTTATCAAGACTTGGAGATAAACCCCGCATAGACGGTCTTGAGGTTTACGCTGTAAACGCTTGGGTCCCTGAAGGCGGGATGCCGTCTGTACCAGATTTATTTCCGGCCTATGAGCCTGAAAAGGCTGAAACAACTATCTCAACGCCTAGGGCTTAGGTTTCCACCTTCCCCCGGCGATTTAAGTGCTTTAAACATTATCGATATAGCGCCGAGCCTGACTGGGGAGGATATTGAGGTCTTCATAGACGGTGAGCCGGTTAGGATTCTTGAAGTGAACAGGGTGAAAGAGGCGGCTGGTGAAAAACAATCGATATACGGCTATTTAATCCAAACCTCTCTGCCAAAGGTTCAAAGAGCCTCAAACCATAGTCAAATCAGCATCGTCGTAAACGATTCTGAAACCGGGGAGAAGCGGGAGGCTTGCCTGTTCCGCAAGAGAATCTGGGAACTGCCGGACTTTGTCTGAATAGGGTTCATGGAGCCTGCTGGGCGAGATTGTTTCACCATATTCTCCAGGCTGATGCGTAAGCCCTCCCCATTTTTTCCTCTACAAGTTTAAAAACCGTTTCCTAAAACCCTCCTCATGCCTATAAGGGTCAGGGCAGTGCTGTTCGACTTGGACGGGACCCTGGTCGACACCTTTGAAGCATTCCACGTGATGGTTAACGATATTTTGAGGAGGTTCAACAAGCCTGGGAGGAGCTTCAGCGAGAACGCTAGGCTCGTTGGAAAAACTTCTAGAGCAATAGTTGAAACAATCGCTAGGGAAACCGGTTTAAACACGAGTCTCCGGGAGCTCTCAGAAATAATGGTTGGAGAGTGGATTAATACATATATGCCTAGATACGGAAGACTCTACCCCGATGCTTTGCAAACCCTTGAAGAGCTGAAGAAAAGGGGCTACCTGCTTGCGGTAGTGTCGAACACAAGCAGGGAGGAGTTGCCGAACTACTTGAACAGCTTCAAAATAGTAGGCTTCTTCAACGCGACGGTATCCGCGGGGGACGCTGAGAAGCCGAAGCCCTCTCCGGAACCAGTTCTGAAAGCGGTTAAAAAGCTGAACGTGAAGCCGGAGGAGGCCGTGATGGTTGGAGACAGGCCGGAGGACGTGGAATCCGGCAGGGCTGCAGGAGCGTACACAGTGGCGGTGTTAAGGGGCGTTAGGCCGAGGGTTGAACTGGAGGCAGCCAAGCCACACTTCATAGTGGACACGCTATCCGAGATACTTTCAATACTTATGTAGCCTAGCTGGGAGGAGTTAAGCCAAAATAAAAATTCGTTTTTAGAGCGGGCGCTCTCCTGAAAATCTCTATACTACGTGTTAAAAGGGAAAATTTTTACAAATCATCTACATCCAGAATTTCCAACATTGGTGATCCAACTATTTTCTTATCTGGGATGAAAAGTATTTTTCTCTTGGAAGATATCTTGCTTAAAGTCTCCTCGGCCTTCCGAGCTTACAACCTTTTTGCTTAGGGAGAAAGGTTGTAATCACTCCACAGGGCCAGATGGGTCAGAGAATACGCGCTCAGAACAGTCTCCGCGCGCGAATGCTACATCAATCTGAAAACTCGAGTAATGCTAATCTTTCTGCTGAACATAAACATTGAAGGTCTTGACGTCCACACCGTACTCCGTCAAAGCTTTTAGAAGAGCGTCAGAGGCATCCTCAGGAACAAGTACGCATCCCTCAGCAATCTTAAACCCTCCAAGCCTCTTCACAAGCCCATTACTCCCCTTCCTGCCGTGAAGCCTGTACACAAGCCTCATCTTATCCTTCTGCCCCAGCCTCCTCATGCTGTAAGCCGCAAGAACCATGCGCTCAAGCCTCAGAGGGGAGAGGAAGGATTGAAACGGATACTTGGAGTACAACACTACGCCATGCTTCAAAACCTCCCTTAGGAAGGTAGGCTCGCCCTCAGCAAACTCATCCATGCTCTTCGGAATCAAGTGGACCAGAAGGCCGAGCCTCCCAACATTTTGGAAAAGCTCATCCCACCTCCTCCACATGCCCTCCCTATCCCTGAACACCACGAGCAAATCATAGTCGGAATACTCGTCGTAATCCCCCCTTGCAACACTGCCGAAAAGAATTATCGCGACAACCTCCCTGATCGAGGAAACAGTCTCCGTCAGGCTACTTAAATCGTACTCCAGCCTTTCCTTCAAAACCATTCAGAATCACCTCCATAGCTTCCAAAGCCTTCTTAGCCCTCTCCCCGTCAACCCCCTCGTAGCCAAGCATGCCATACGCTCCCCAAAGCATATCGACGTACCCTGAGAGCTCAGGAAACCTCCTCTTAACCCAGGCTACCCTGTTAGCATGCGCGCTCCTAGGGTTAGTATGGAAATGCAGCCCTTCGAGAGAAGCCAACGCCTCTATGGCCTGTTCAACAGCCTTAATCGCCATGTCCCCAACTACAGTATACCTCTTCCTTTCGTACTCTTCAAGAGCCGCATCCTTCTTCTCCTTAGATTGTCTGAGATGGTGTTCTAAACTTCCCATTACGGTAATATTACAAATAAGACATTATCTTATTTATAAACTTTTTAAACGGCTGGGGTCGGCTTAACTGTTTAAACGTAAAGTTATAAATAGCAGTAATGCTATTAAATAGCAGGAATGCTATTCTCGGACAGGCCGAAGACAAGCCTTTCAGAGCTATTCGACATGGAAAAAGAGGTGCAGGCCCTAACCAGCGCTTTGAAGGAGGGGCGCATTATAACCCTAATCCTTGGCCTCAGGAGGCTTGGGAAAACCTCACTGCTTAGAGCAGTGTTGAACAGCCTGGAAAAGCCCAGCATAATGTTCGACTTGCGCATGTTCGAGGGTTTGAGGCATGTGCCGGGTGTGCGACTGGCAGATCTATTGGAGGAAAGTCTCGCCACCTTCATCTCGAAACAAGAGGGCTTCAGGAAGGTGCTTAAAGAAATAAAGGGCGTTGAGATTATGGGGCTCAGGGTTTCAATAGCCTCCAGAAAATCCAGGGTCCTATTTCCGGAGCTGCTTGGAAGGATGGACAGGTGGGCCGGGGAAAGAGGCGAGAAAATTATTCTAGCGTTTGACGAAGCCCAGCTCCTAGCCAGTTCAGGAATCAACTTCCCAGCCCTACTTGCCCACGCCTACGACTACCTTGATAACCTACAGTTCATACTTACAGGATCAGAAGTAGGCCTTCTCCACGATCTCCTCAGGACAGAGGATCCTGAATCCCCCCTCTACGGCAGGTATTTTGAGGAAATCCATCTAAGCAGGCTGGGGAGGGATAAGTCTATAGAGTTTCTGAGGCTCGGGTTTAAAGAGGCAGGGTTGGAGCCTATGCAGGAGGACTTAGAGAACGCTGTGGAAAAGCTAGACGGGATAATAGGATGGTTATCATACTACGGGCTGGTTTCACTAAGCATCAGGGAAACGGGGGGAAGAGCCTTGAGCATGACGCTTGAGAAAGCATCGCGAACAGCTAGATTGGAAATATCGAGGCTTCTCAAAAGGCTTAACTCGGACAAGTACCTTGTAATTCTGAAAGCCCTATCTACAGCCCCACTCCAATGGTCTGAGGTGAAGAACGTGGTTAGGGCGAAATATGGGGTAGCCTACGATAAAAACGTTTCAACCCTGCTTTCAAAACTGGTTAAAATGGGATTGGTGGAGAAGGAAAACGGGCTCTATAAAATCGCCGACCCCGTGTATCGTCATGCATTGAGAAGAATGAGGTGAAAGCGCGGCTGAACGGGCTTCGTAGTTAACGGATTATCTAAAATGCTTTCAACACTCTTTTCAGCCTCATAAAAATATGATGCGTGCTTAGAAAGGGTATGCTTAAATACTTTTGTAAAGATTCCTCTTCATAGAGTGATGGACAATTTAAAAGAAGGCTTCCTCGAGCTGCTCGACAAGGATAAGGAGTTTCGCTACACTGTGGCAGGCTACTTAGGATTATCTGAGATTTTGAAGAGGCTGGACAGGCTGGAGGAAGGGCAGAATAGGCTTTGGGAAGAAGTTAGGGCTCTGAGAGAGGTTCAGGAGAAGCTATGGGAGAACCAGAATAAGCTTTGGGAAGAAGTTAAAGCCCTTAGAGAGGGCCAGAACAAGCTATGGGAGGAAGTTAGGAGTTTAAGAGAAGGCCAGAATAAACTTTGGGAGGAGGTGAGGGACCTGCGCGTAACTCAGAACAGGCTTGCAACAACCCTAGACAGGTTAACGATTTCTGTTGAAGAGGAAGCACTGGATGTAATTAGGCACAGGCTTAAGAACGAGCTTGGACTGGACGTCGAGCTGAGAAGAATCTTCGTTGACGAAAGAGAGATAAACGTTTACGGTGCCTTAGTCGACACATGCGTCATAGGCGAGGCGACAGTGAGGCTTGGAACAGGGCTGATACAGGAGCTGGAGGATAAGATAGAGGCCTTAAAAAGGATGAGGCCAGAGTTGGTAAAGCCGAGAATAATAAAGGTGATCTACACGGACTACGCTCCCCCAAGTGCACTGGAACTAGCAAAGGAACACGCCATATGGGTCCTAAACTGGAAGGGTGACCTCACAGGCAGAAAAATAATCCGAGCCTAAAACCCTACATGAGTTATTAAAAAGAAAGCATGCTAGAGTCTTGCAGAATACCTGCTGCTCAAACCCATATCATTATCATACTTCTCATCCGCGGCAGAGAGTTCAAAAGCCCGCAATGGCTTCGCTAGGCTTTAAACCTTATTAAAATTGGCGCATCGGCATCGCTGGTTAAAACGTGTTCCTAACTACAGAACCGAGAGGAAAACTCTGGAATGGCGTTTACAACAGTCCTTCCAGTGGGAGATGATTCTCAGAAAAAGGGAAAATGCCGAAAATAGCTAACTCCATATGCCAGCATGCACTAAAAATTATGAAGCGGGTCATATTCTAACATTCATATTTTTTCCTTTAGCTACCATCTAAACACTGCGGATAAATATACCTGCTCAGTATGCGGGTCAGGCGCGCCGGCTCACGGCTCTCGATACACAGGAGCAACACTAGTTATTGAGGGTGCAAAACTGTTTAGAAACATCCTGTAGTACATCAAGCATTCTTCAACAGCGTTCTTAACAGACCCGACCACCGTGCGCGTGTAAACATCTCCCCCGACGACAACGTCGAAAGACTCGGAAAGGATGAACGTGGCTCCGGAGTATATCTCGATCGTGGCTTTCTTAACGATGGGCCTAGTGATCACGTTTAGGCTGGCCACGCCCCTGGAGTTGGCCTGAGCACTGGCTACGATGGCTCCGTTCTCATCCTTAAGGACAACAGTCCAGCC
>CAZWPT010000057.1:0-64134 GCA_964635675.1 uncultured Nitrososphaerota archaeon
CAGGGTTGGAGGCAGCGTCCCCTCAGCTAGCGTTGGCGAAGGCTATGCTATTGACGCTGTTTACGACGAGGGCTCCGGGGAAGTTGGTGTACATAAGGTTGCTGTCGCGATAAGCAATGGTGACGAGGCTGGCTTCACATCTGCGAAATACCTTGTGACTGAGATTAAGAAGGACATTAAGGTCGTTGGGGGAACCCTGATAGGCTCGGAAATATGGGCTGACAGCGGCTCAACAATTGGCTTCAACCAGACGATAAGCTACTATTCCTCGAGTGGATGGGTCACGGAGAGGATTAGGAGTAGCGTTGAAACAGGCTCGGCTATTGTGAAGGTTTTCCAGGAGCTGAATGTTTCAAGAAGGGTGGGCTTCTCATCTAAGAATAGGAGTGACGAGCTTGAGCTTACGGTAAGCCTGCCTAAGTTAACCTTGGTCTTCACCCATATTGTTGTCTCGGCTGAGAGAAGTGGTGGAAACGTCAACGTCAGGGTCTCTTGGGCTCACGACGGCAGCCCTGTGGCAGGCCTCAGGGTGAAGTGTTTTGAAACTGACCAGAGCGGCGTGACAGACCTTAATGGAAGAGTTTCATTCACCATATCGGGCTCAGGCTTCGAGGCAACCATCTATCCTGTTGAGGGCAGGAACGGCATAACCGCGTACGAGAAGGCTAGGGTGAGGCTATGAGCACGCGTAGCAGGCTCAGGATTCTCATAGACCTTGCTAGGGCTTGGCCATTATGCTTAGCCAGCGCGGCAATAGCATACTTGACAATAACCGGACTGCTTCTCCTTCTGGCTCCGGATATTGCTGAGCTAATCGTAAACGGTGCTCCAACGGTTAGGCTGATTCTAACCATGATTATGGTCTTCCTTCTCCTAAACGTGCTTCTCGCACTAACCTGCGCCGCATCCCTCTTCATAATCAGAAGGGAAAGCATTGTGGAGGGATTTAGGAGGAACAGCAGGATGCTTGCAAAAGGGTTCCTTCTTCTCTTGCTCTCCAGCCTCGCCTGCCTAACCCTAATCTTTTTCGCGGGCTACTCTACTGTTTCCTCAACCGGCTTCCAGGATGTGTTGAGACTCATAGCAGTGAACTACGGGGCCGGGGTGATGGCGGCAATCCTCTTGGCGCTCGCGATCACCAAGATGGTAACAATGCTGGCCGGGGTAAGGTTCCGGATAGGCTTAGGAAGGTTCCTCTCCGTAACCGCCATAGTCTTCCTCATGCTGACTCTTCTCTCGGCATATGGTCTCACAGGCCTGTTCACCTGTTCCATGCTAATCCCAACAGTCGTAAGCCTCGTTTCTCAAGTCAATAATGAGAAGGTTGAAACTGGGGAAACAGGGTCCTCCTGGTTCAAGGGTAGAAGCGTGAAGAGGATTGTGGTTGCGATCACTCTAATTGTTCTCGTCTTAAGCACCGAGGTTTCCTTTAGAAGCATCTGGCTTAGCTTCGCCGAGGAGGCTAGGTTCAGCGAGGACAGGCTTAGGAGCATTGTCTCCAGGGCTATTGCCGAGGGATGGAGCAGCGATGAGCTTGCCAGCGCTATTAAGAACGAGCCTGAGCTGAGCATGCTTTCAACCTATGATTTGAGCAGCATAACTATTGAGAGGGACGATGCTGGAAACGTTGCCGTAACAATACCACTCAACGCTGCCGGCTACGCGATATATAGGAGGACGAGTAACAAGACCACGGTCTACGATGTTTACTCTCAAGGCGGCTCGAGCGAGGTAGCAATAGGGGATAAAAGGTATGTTTTAACGGGCTACAGGAGCAGAGAGGAGACCTACGGCCCGTTTGAAACACTTGAGGAGGCACTGGCTAAGGAGAATGAGGTTAAGAGGAATGCTAATGCCACGCGAATAGCTTCGAACGCTGCCCTAAAGACTGAGACAAGGGAAGTCGCAAGGGTTGAGACGAAATACGCTATTGTCCCGACGGCCAGGGTGGTTAAGTATATTGTGAAGGCGGAGTTCGAAAACTACTGGGATGCTGAGAACTATCTCTACTGCTATTCCGGGATGCTTGGAGTAGCTGAGATAAGGATGGTTGAGAAACAGGTCTGGGTTGAATCGTACAGGCTTGAGTTCGTTAAGGAAACTAGCAGCCATTACGAGGCTGTGATGATGAGCAGGGATGGCTACGTCACGGAGGAGGTTAGGGAGAAAATAACTGTCTACATCTTCGTCAAAACAGCCCCGGTCTCAAGATTCCATGTCCTCGCAACGGTTGAGGTCAAGAAGGCTGATTTTGAGAAAATGCTTCAGACAGGAGAGCTTGTTAAAAGCATTGATGAATATGGCGAGGAGTACTACTATTATTCTTCCCAAGGACCATACTCAGCAAGGCTATATAAAACAGGCGTGAAACAGGTGGATGGCGACATCGTAGCGTGGAGAATATACCGCAGAATCGACACCTCCCACTATGAAACCAGGAAGGCATACCGGGTTGTCGTCCCATCCGGCTACGAGGAGAAGAAGGTCAGCATAGCTGATTTACCGGGCTACGCGAAGGGCTTTCCGTCGAGAAGCGACGCTGAGAACTCTAAGCAGGTTGTCGAGCAGAGCCTCAGGAACTGGGTTGAGGAGAACGGCATGGTCTACAAGTCCTCCGGGGTAGAGTCGTACGAGGAGAACACAACCAGGTTTGAAACAGTCGCCAGAGAGGTTAAACAATACTACGTTGTCACAACACTCTTGAAGCCTGTTTACGATGTTTACGAGCTTAGGCCATACTACAAGGCTTGGAACGAAACGTATTACGAGGAAGAGTGGGGCTGGGTTTTCAAGGGCTACGTCGACGAGAAGCCGGAAACATATGACATGGCCACATGGGTTTATGCTCCAGAGGTCGTCAACTGGACTTCTAAGACCTACCTAGGCATAGTAACTGAGCTGGAGGCTCAGCTCTTAACCAGCATGGATCCACGCTACGTTGCAGAGAAGCATAATACGACGACGATAGTAAAGGAAACATCCTACTACGATGTTTACAATGCTACGTGGAGACTATTATACCATTATTATAAGTACGTTGTCCACCCGCTCCACGAATACATCGCTAATGGCAATATTTCATCCAGCGGAGGCTGGAGCTTCGAAAGCCTCGGGGACGCAAGCGGGGAAATATGCTCCTCAACATGTCGGAGCAGCCCGAGCAGCCTCAGAATAGTCTCAAGAAACGGAAGAGGGGCGTGGAGACAAACCTTCTATTTTGACGCGGGTGGCTCAAACCCAGCCTTAGACTTCTGGTATATTCTTAGGGGAAGCGGGGCAGTGGCTGTTAAGAAGCCCGACGGCTCTGCATGCCTATTTGCCTTAAGCGGGAGCAGTAGTTGGAACAGGTTTCTAAGGAACTCCGACGACGTCTTCAGCCAAGCAGGCTACTACACCCTCTCCTTCGTAGCATCTGAGAACAGCGAGCTCTATGTCGACGATGTTAGCGTTCATGTTGGCGGCTACGGGGAGTGGGTCTACCAGGGTGATGTTGAGAATAAGCCGGATAATGTTCTTCCAAACGAGAAGTATGAGGCGTTCTACAGGATTGAGAACAAGAAACTCTTAGGTACTTTTGAGGAGAACGTTGCAAATCAGTATCCTACTCCGCCCTACATAAAGGAGTTTAACAGGAAAGAGAAGGTAAGCTACGTCGTAGACCTCTACAAGCTGTACTACCTTGAAGACGGCTTCGTAAGGTACAGGGTTTTCCACTGGGAGAAATACCAGGTTCCCATAGTTGTCAGGAAGGAGGAGAGTGGGGCGAGATGGGAGCTTGCTGAAAGCAGCGTCGAGATGGATGTTGGTGGGCGAATACTAATCGAAGCTAACGTTCCTGAGAGCGTCGTCAGAGCGAAATACAGCGACCCGACGAAATACTATCTTGCTCCTAAGATTGTTGAGGGCGGTGAGGCTCTTGAACAAGTCTGCGAAACACTCGACGAAAGCCTTGCGAAGAAGTATGAGAAGGAGGGGTACGTGGTTAAGAGCACGAGGATATCGCTGGAGAACCCGATAAGATTCAGCTTCAGGGTCCTCCAAGCCTCGATTGAGAGGAACGAGCTCAACATGCTTGGGAAACAGAACACTCTGAAAATTGCTATAGCGAACCCGACTGGAGACACTTTGACATACCAGGTTATTATCGAGGCTGAGAACGAGGAGAAGATTGAAGAGACGCAAAGTCAGGCTTTCTACTCGCCTGAAGCCGTTAAGAAGGTCGTGTCAATCCCTATCGCTGAGCCTAGTAATTGGCTTCTCGCAGTTCCACCGGGAGGAGCTCCATACCAGCTGGCCTTCACAACATGGGTGAAGAGGACTGTTGAAGGAGAATTCGGGAGCTATGTTGAGAACACTGCATACTGGCCCGGCGGAATCCTGGACTGCAGCTTCACCGTCAAGATCCTTAGGAACGGGAGGCTGGTTGCGAAGCAGAGGCTTCTAGAAACCTTCGAGAGTTTCGACATAGGTAAGACAATCGCGAGACACCCGTTTGACTTCGCACAGGGCTTTGTTACAGCCGTGGGCATCGGCGCCTTGGTCACGCTTTTCCCACAGGTAGGCCTCCCCCTCTTGATTGCAGGCGTCTTGACCAGTACCGCGATAGGCAGCATTACAGCGTTGAAAACCGGGGACCCGGCGAGCTTCTTCACATTCGGCCCAACGGGCATCGTCGTGCTCCCCATAAGGGCATTGTTTGACCCGACTCTGGATGATGAGGCCAGGTGCAGGACCATAGGTGCCCTCGTCGGAGCGCTTGGCGCTACTCTGGCAAAGGAGATCAGCAACCAGCTCTACATCAAGTATGCTCCCGAAGAGTATCAGCTTCTGCTCAGAGACATTGAAAGCCAGTACGGCACCATAACGGCAGCTAGGGTTGCGAAGGGCCTTATCCAGCTCGACTACTACTGCTCCGACCCTAGCCCAATGAGCATGCTGAAGGAGGCTCTTGCCCTGAGCTGCGAGAAGGGGAGCATCGGAGACGTTTCACTCCTCCTCGACAAGGTTTCCAGCCTGAGCCCAGAGTTCCTGAGCAGGCATGCTGACGAGCTCGCCATGAACCTGGCCCTCCCAGACCCGAGCAATAAGCTTGCCTTGCTTCTCAGCCTAAGCCAGGGAGAGATAGACGCGTTGGCCGCAACGTATCACGATGACCTTGAAGCAATGATGGCCGGAGCAGTTTTGAAGAAGCTTGGGGCAGAGGGCTCCATCTTTCTCCGCACTCTCACCGGCGACAGGCTTGAAATAATGGTTGAGAAAAGCGTTGGAGACAAGCTCTTCAAGGACATAGGGGAGGGGCAGTACGCCTGGTTCCGCCTCGTCGGCGAGAATGGTGAGGTCAGCGTTGGCCTACCGTTTAAGGAGGTTGTGCTAAACGCCGGGGACTGGAGGAACTACTACCTTTTCTCCCTTGCCGACGACCATCTGGGTGAGGCGACGAGGATGCTTCTCGGAGAGGTTAAGGTTGCTCTTGACTTCGCGCCGCCGCCCAGCGACATAGGTTTCCTCTACTACGGCTCCTCCGGATGGGGCTACGGGAACGCGGGCCTAGGCGGGATAAAGACTGATGGCGGAACGTATTGTTCCCAGGGCTTGCAGCAGGAGCTCGTCTGGAGCAGCGACATCGGCTACAGCGGCGTTGAGCTCAATAAAATGGTGCTTAGCACGAGCATCAAGGGACAGAGGGTTCTCTTCGTCGAAGGCACGGCTCCCCTCGTAGCCTATGGGGGAAGCTATCTCCCAGCCGTAATCCTAGAGGAAAAGTCTGGGCTCAGGGTCGGCGAGTTAGCGCTGCCCAGCGGGGACAGCCTACTCCTTTCGGAGACCAGCTTGGCCAAGATGGGGGTTCAGGAAGGTCTCGTAGAAATCATCTATCCGAACAGGGAGACCTATATAGGGATCTACACGGGCGGAAGCTTCCAGGCACCATTATTCTCATACTCCTCAGGAGCATTCGTAGGAATCCAGGCGGTTGAAACAAGAATAGTCTGGACAAGCATGGGTCAAAGAGAGTTCTACGCTCAGGTGGCGAGCGTAAGCGAGCTCCTCGGAAGCATGTTTGGAAGAGGCTTCAAGGAGGAGCTTGTCGAAACGGTTCTGCTCAATGGCTTAACCGACGCCCAGGCTCTGGACGTTGTCAACACCCTAGCTAGAAACGTTGAGTGGCTTAAGACGCTGAGCAGCAGGGGTAGGACGGAGCTGGTAAGGAGGATAACAGACTACGTTGCGAAAGGGGAGACAGCTGAGGAAGCGATAGAGAGGGCTAGAAAGGAAAGCGAGGAGTTCGTAAAGAGCCTTGAGCTCGAGACGCTCGAGTTCTACAACTCAATCTCAGATGCCCAGCTTGCGAACGAAGTGCTCAGCCTGATAAGACACATTCAGGAGAGGCTTGGAGCGGAGGCCGCCAGATGGCTCCTAACGGTTCTGCAGAGAGTCTACGCCGAGGCCCTCAAATCAACCATGGGAGATAGGGAGTTTGCTAGCAATAGGCTTAGAAGTGTTGTTGAGGAAGCATTCAAGTATCCTGAGAGCATAGCGCAGGGTTGCGCACTATCTTCAGCAATAGTTAAGGAGTTAATGCAGACGGGAACAGATCTGCTCACACCTAAGCACTTTTCCGAAGGTGTTTCTGTTTGGAGCGGTGGTTATATACGTATTGAAAAAAAGATAGAGCCAGGTCTCTACTGGATTATAGCTAAAGAAAATGGGAAGATACTTGCCACATGGACATGGAGGACGGTTGAAGGAAGCAGCCTAGTTCATGTGCCAAGCGATAAGGTTGATATACTTAAAGGGAAGGTTTTCGATCTTGAGATTTATCCGTATAAGTGGGAACTGTATTTCCCGAAAGAATTTGACGCATACGACTATCATTTTGAAATTGACCCATGGAGAAACACTCTGAGAATAGACAAGGACGGCGAAAAATACACGATTCCATTCAATAACCCTAGGATAAAGGAGTCTACTCCACGCGGTGTAGCGCTAGTCGTAGAGACAAGCCTAAGAAGTACTCGTTACGGAACTTTGCTTATTCTTGAATTCTTTGAAAAAGGCATGGGCTTCTCTGTAGTGGAAAAAAGTGGGTATGCTCATCCAATCGAATCTTTTGAAATACGTGATGGGCTTGTTGAAATTCTCCATGAAAATGAGGTGTTCAAGGCTCCACTAAACCCCAAGGAGCTTCGGTATGGAAAGATAGAGCTGGAGAGGCCGATTGACCTGAGCGACTTAGAATACGGAACATCGCTTGTTGTCCTGCTTCGAGAAAGGTTCCGCTACGGGGATGTTGAGGAATTAAGGGAGAATCTCAAGACTGAGAGGGAGATACTTAGGCTGTACTGGGACAACGGAAAAGTAACATACTGTGCTAACGAGATACTGGGCATAAAAATACCGGGTGGCACAAAGAAGATAGTGGCGATAGAAAGGGCAAGGATAATGGAGGTTGAAAAGTTTGTATTCGATGTGGTACGGGCTGAAGAAAGCACGCGTGATCACTATACTGGTCGTGCAGGCGAAGCCATCGTCAGGTTTACACCAGAGCTTGCCAAATATGTTATTAACGAGGTTCGTAGAGAATTAGGCATAGGAGAAGAGGTTCCGCTAAAGCTCCTGAGCGTAAGATTTGATAAGGACGAATACTATGAAGCACGTGAAAAAGTGATATCAGAAGATGTACGTCCTGACTTCCTCGTTGTTAAAGAAGATACCGACGAGGTTGAGGCATTTGTGGAACTAAAGACAACCATAGAATTAAACCCAGAAGCCTTTGAGAGAGCGATGAATGATGCAATCGGAGAAGTGGAGGGGGTTAAGAAGTATTATAATGTAGGTCTTACGATACCAGGGTTTGCTATGGCCCTTCAGTTCAGCCCAGATGCGTATCTTGCGACACATGAGATTGTTAAAAAGAAGGTCCAGTTTGTACCGAGGGGGTGAACGCTTAAAAGCTTAATGTTGGTTAGTATCACTGAGATGGAGAAAAGTCTCCCGGAGATGGTGAAAGAGTACCTGGAAGCTAAATACAGAGAGAATCAATATCCCCATTTTTCCGTCCCTATAGTGCAATATCCGATACCTTATCACATTATGAGTGAAGAAAGGCTGGCAGTGAAAGGATCGCTTAATGGCAAGAAGCTTAAATGGAGCGTCACCAGTATTAGTGCTATTTGCATGGCAGTTGAAGAAGATGAGGAGGGTATGGTATGGGTTCTTTCTGACAGGGTGGATTATGTCCGAGACGCCCTCCGCCGTTATGTTGGGGAGAAAGCTTACGATATCACAATTGAGCTCAGGGATAGGGGGAACTGGAATAAGTACTGGAAGAAGTTTGAAGAGGTAGTGGCTTTTTTGGCGTGGAAGGACGAGGTTGCGAAACGCATAAATGAGAAAACCGGTATAAAGATAGTTCATCAGATAGGTCTCCCAGAGTATTACGATTCTAAGATTGAGGGGATTTTCTATTCTGTCAAGGATTTGAAGGATGTGAGTGATTCTGTCAAATTCCTGTTCATAGTTAAGATGATTGATGCAGTTGATGAAGCGTTCAGACTGGGTTTATTTCCAGATAAGTTTGCACCTGAGGAATACGAAGACTTCATGAAGAAGCATGCGCCAGCAAAGAAACGTAAGCGCCACACTATAGTTCGGTAAAGCACGCGTGCTAAGTTTGCGAGCGAGGAGTGCGAAAGCTTAATGAAGAAATTCGTATCGACCAAGCATCGCGATAAGCATAATTCGTTATGTAAAGCTGAAGCGCCGCGCGCTAACACGTGGCTGAATTAAAGGCTCCGGCATGTCATCTCCTCCTCTACACCATATAAAATCCTTTGGAAATGTTTAAATAGTATAGAATCCTTTTTCTCCTCCTCAGATACCTCAGTGGCGAAAGCAACGCAGGATAGCAAAAGAGGAGGCGTGAGAGAGCTTCTAGCGATCTGCATCTATTCCTCCCTTGCGCAAGCCCTTGAAACTTTAACCTCTAAAGGTGGTCCAGATGCCTAGGATGAGCAACATAAGGAAGGCACTGGTCATAGGAAGCGGAGGAATAGTAATAGCACAGGCATCTGAATTCGATTACTCAGGAAGTCAGGCGCTTAAGGCTTTGAAGGAGGAGGGCATAGAGACCGTGATCGTCAATCCGAATGTCGCGACGATTCAGACGAGCAGGAAGATGGCTGACAAGGTTTACCTTGAGCCGCTGAGCGTGGAATCTGTTTCCAAGATAATTGAGAAGGAGAGGGTGGACGGGATACTGCTGGGCTTCGGGGGTCAGACGGCGCTCAATCTGGGGATAGGCCTTCACGAGGCGGGTGTTCTCTACAAGTACGGCGTCAGGGTGCTTGGGTGCTCTATTGAAACCATCAGGATGGCTGAGGACAGGGACCTCTTTAGAAAAGCCATGTGGGAGATAGGCTTGAAGGTTCCTCCGAGCGGCGTTGCGAGAACCCCGGAGGAGGCGGTTGAAGCCTCGGAGAAGCTTGGCTTCCCGCTTCTAGTCAGGACCTCGTTCACGCTTGGGGGGCAGAGCTCGAGCATAGTCAGGAATAGGGATGAGCTTTACGAGGCGGTTTCAAAGGCTTTGAAATGGAGTATTAACAGGGAGGTTCTCGTGGAAAGGTCTTACTTCGGATGGAAGGAGCTTGAGTACGAGTACATGAGGGACTATTATGGGAATAGTGTCTCGGTTGCGACTATGGAGGGCTTCGACCCTCTTGGCGTGCATACGGGTGAAAAAATAGTTGTGGTCCCGATTCAGACTCTTACGAACAAGGAGTACCACAGGCTCAGGGAGGCTGGGCTCAGAATCGTGGACAAGCTGGGAATAGTTGGAGAGTGTAATATTCAGTTTGGTCTTAACCCTGAAAACGGGGAGCTGATCGTCGTCGAGGTGAACCCGAGGCTTTCAAGGTCGAGCGCGCTAGCATCCAAGGCCACGGGCTACCCCTTGGCGTACCTTGCTGCAAAGCTCGCCCTGGGATACCGTATAGAGGAGCTTACGAACAAGGTTACGGGTGTTACGAAAGCCAGTTTCGAGCCTGCACTGGACTACGTGGTAGTAAAGTTCCCGAGATGGGACTTTAAAAAGTTCCCGGGGAACATTGATAGAACCATAGGTACGATGATGAAGTCCGTTGGAGAAGTGATGGCGATAGGCAGGACTTTTGAAGAGGCCTTGCAGAAGGCTGTTAGAATGCTTCAAACAGGCAAAGTTGGCGTAGTCGGAAACGAAGGCGAGGAGGACAAGGCCCCGTCTGACTTAGCGGAGTTTCTCAAGCCGAGTGACGAGAGGCTTTTCAACGTCGTCAGGGCGATGAAGAGGGGGGTCGGCGTAGAGGAGATAAGCAGGGCCACCGGCATAGATAAATGGTTCCTATACAGGATCCTCAACATAATCCGCGTCGACTCGGAGCTTAGCTCGCTCAGAGACACGGAGGACGAGGATAAGCTGGTTGAGAAAATCAGGGAGGCGAAGAGACTAGGGTTCTCCGATATCCAGATAGCTAGGAGGCTCGGGTGGAGTGAAGACGAGGTGAGGAGCTTCAGGATTAAGCATGGTGTAAAACCCGTCTTCAAACTGATAGACACGATGGCTGCCGAGTGGGAGTCGGTTACAAACTACCTCTACGCCACGTACGGGGACGAGGCCAGCGATGTTTCGGAAAGCACAGGCAGGAGGAAGGTGATAATACTTGGAGCCGGGACGAACAGGATTGGGAGCAGTGTCGAGTTCGACTACTGCACCATGCACACAGTCTGGTCTATGAAGGAGGAGGGTTTTGACGAGGTTATCGTCGTTAACAATAATCCTGAAACAGTTTCCACAGACTACGACATGTCGGATAAGCTGTATTTCGAAGAACTGTCCTTCGAAAGAGTGATGGATATTGTTGAGGCTGAGAACCCTGAGGGCGTCGTAGTGACGATGGGCGGACAGGATCCGATTAACATTAGTCAAAAACTCTACAAGCAGGGTGTCAGAATTCTGGGAACCTCTCCGCTGAGCATAGATTTCGCCGAGGACAGGGCAAAGTTCAGCCTTCTGCTGGATAATCTTGGCATAAAGCAGCCGGTCTGGACTAGGGTTACCAGCATGGAGGAGGCGATTGCGAAAGCAAGGGAGATAGGGTATCCTGTTCTGATAAGGCCCTCTTACGTGCTGTCCGGGGCGGCAATGAATGTTGCTGCGAACGAGGAGGAGCTTGTAGAATATATTCGTAACGCGACCAGAATATCCCCAGAGCACTCTGTAGTCATAAGCAAGTTTTTCGAAAACGCGTATGAGGCTGAAGTAGACGCCGTCAGCGACGGCGAGGACGTCTTCATAGGTGGGGTTATGGAGCATCTGGAGTACGCTGGAACACACAGCGGCGACGCCACAATCATAATTCCTCCGCAGAGGCTTACCGAAGAAGTTGTTGAGAAGATTAAGGACTACACGGTTAGGATTGCGAAGGAGCTCCGGATAGTCGGAGCCTTTAACATACAGTACCTGGTTAAAGATTCAGAGGTCTACGTTATAGAGGCTAATGTTAGAGCCAGCAGGACAATGCCTTTCGTAAGCAAGACTAGAGGCATCCCCCTAGTATGGCTCGCTGGAAAGCTTATCGCTAGGCGCAAGCTTACGGAGTTTAAAGACTCGCTTAAGTACAACGAGAAGACGATCGGCGTTAAAGTGCCGGTTTTCTCGTTCGTCAGGCTTAAAGGAGCCGACCCTGTTCTAGGTGTAGAGATGAGGTCGACGGGGGAGGTAGCCTGCATCGGCTATGACTTCATAAATACTTTCACCCGGGCATGGGAGTCCTCAGGCTTAAGCCTGCCGTCTAAAAACGACATCATTTTCATAACGGTGAGAGACGAGGATAAGCCTAAGGCTTTAAATCTGGCTCTGATGCTTAAGGAGATGGGTTTCACCATAGCCGCCACCCGGCGCACAAGGGACTTCCTTGCTTCCAACGGTTTGAGGGACGTAATACTGGTCAGGAGGCTTAGCGAGAAGTCTGAGGACGGGGTTGACTCGATAAGCTTCCTCGCAAGCGGCAGAATAGGCCTAGTAATAAATACTCCAGACCTCAAGGATAAGAGTACTCTTGAAGACATGTATACTATCAGGAGGACAGCTGTAGAATTCGCCATACCCGTGATCACAAGCCTCGAGGTTGCTGAGAAGATAGTTGAAGCGATACGTTTCAAAAACAATAATGATGGTTGCGAGCAGGAGCCGCTGTCTTTAGACGAGTACCACCGGGACCTACCCCTGTCAATATACGTTTAGCTATGGTTGAACATACGTAAGGATCTTTCTGAGAAACCTTGTCTTCTCAAGAGAATCCCGAATATTCAGGATTATGCCCAGCATCGGGGAGACGATGCCCGGTGAAACAGACATGCCTTTTCCACCTGCCATTCTACCACCGACAATACTGTTAAACAAGAGGTCGAACTTGCCCTCAATCTCCTCCCCCGTGGAGGACACCACTGTAGCTGAGAAATCCGCCATCATCTCCTGGATCTTCATGATTCTTTCAAGAATAGGGGTTAATGCTCTCCTAGTCTTGCTGATAACATACTTCCACTCCGCCAGGTCAGCAGATAACATGGTTGTCTGAAGCAGCGCCGGTTTCTTCCTCCTAAGCTCCTGCAGCAGCTTCTCAGCCTCAACGGATTCGCTGATCGAGCTTAAAACAACATCCTCTTCCTCCAGGAGACCGCTTAATGCTTGTTTAAGCATGCTTAGCCTGACCGCCCTCTCTGGAAGCCGGGCGGCATATAGCCAGGGTATGACGCTCTCCATCTGGTCGACAACCTTACCCGCAGAGTCCCGAACCAGCTTCAGCATTCTGCAGGATTCAGATGCTTCCCTAAGGGTCTCCTGCTCCACACCCTCAGCGGAGGGAATACTTGCCTTCCCCCCTCCCAAGTATGCCTTAAGCAGCATAGCGTTCCCAAGCAGGCCGTGCGTGAAGGGAGTTTTACTGCTCTCCACGTGAGAGAGGAACAGGACGATCCTTCCAGACCCGTATTCGGCAAAAGCGATGCTGCTGGCGCCTTCCAAGATTTCACGCGTCTCCTCGCATGGCACACCGTACTCTACGCCGGTGAGGGGCAGCATCATTTTCGCAAAAACCTGTTTACCGCTCGTGATTTTAACAAGCGGGCCCGTGTGAAACATTGGGAGCTCACCCCTGTACCCTAGCGTCAGCAAACCTCTTCTCGTAATCCTCGATTTTACGAGGCCTGTTACAGGGTATGTTCTTAAAACCCCGCTGATCCGTCTCCCTGAGAAAACAGGCCAGGAAGGCTCTGAAACCGTGTCGCTCAGGAGTTCGCATCCGATAATCTGCAGCTCGCTTGAAGCCTCTATCTCCCCGTACGCGGATATAGGCAGGTTAACCGGTTTTAGGAGAAGCAGTGCGCCGGCGCATATTCCAACGTATATGCCCCCGGACTCTACGAATTGCCTGATCATCCTGGCTTCCTCTCTTCCAAGCGACCTAAGCATTTCAAAGCTATCTCCCCCGCCGACCACCAGGACGTCTAGAGCATTCAAGTCCTCGAGCGTTAAGGGCCCTGGTAGAAGAGATATCCTCCTGAAACCCATGTTGAACAAGGCCTCCACTGTTTCCCTAAGGTATGATACTGAAACCCCGTTTCCACTGTACAGCCCGATGAGCGGGCTCCGCAACCAGGCAACACCCTGCTGGTCAATAGTTTTCAAAGGCTTTAACTCCACGCCGTACTCTTCACCCAGATCCTTCATCAAGCGTTCTGAATAAGCGTCGTCTATACTGGTCAGAAAGTCCCCGGGCTCAAGGCCCGCGTCCCTAGCAGCCTTAAGTTTCACGAACCTTCCGACTTTAAACCCTGCTTCTAGAAGATTGTTGGCAAGCCTATACGCGTTCGGATAGTTTTCCCCGCCGCCTCTTTTAAACCGTATCCTCCACCACTTCAACATTCTCAGAAAAGCATTAACCAGTATATAATCTCATCTGAGTAATCCTCACAACTCTATTCTAACGGGTGGTTTCCCTGCTGGTTTAAACTTTCCCTTTAAAACCTTTAAAGCAGCCTTGACGGCGGTTACACTCGGGGTGAAAGCAGCTACGCAAATCTTAGCGCTGCTCAACTGGGATAGATCCTCAGGGGATCCGAGCGATATAACTATGCTTTCCCTGAAGAAATCCACGAGTTTCTTAAGCATGGAGGACTCCCTCTTGTTCTCATGCATGTTGTAAGCCAGTACCAGTAGCAGCGTATTACTGGGGGTGCTTCTGTAAATCTCCCCAAGCATCTTTCCAGAAACCTCTTCGAAACGCTCTAAAAGATTAAACTCTCCAAGCTCCTCCCTCAAGACTTCTTCAAGAGCCCTCTTGCCCGACTCCTCAAGCTGCTCTTCAAGCTTCCCCGTGACTACTATAAGGGGTTTACCCAGCCATCTCAAGGGTAGTTCGTCAACACCCTTCACTAGAGTTATGCTTCGAACAAAGATCTTCCAAGCCTTAGTCTGGTTTATAATGCTGCCACGCGTTTTATCAGGAGTCTTTTTAAACTTCTCAAACTTTTTAAGCTTAAAACTCAACACCTCTAAGGCGCTGCTTCTTATTCGCTCGTAAAAATTCCTATCCTCCTTAGCTTTTTCAATAATACTGTTCAAAACCTCCCGTGTTTTCTCTATTCTTCTCGAAGGCGCTATAATATGGTTACCTGCCTTCAAAGCCTTCACTGCAGCCTCCTCCAGTTCAAAGTTTTCAGAGACCTGCTTATCGTCCAAATAATCCGTTATGAGAAGATTCTTAAAACCCATTTCCCTCTTAACTATTTTCTCGACAACCTTGGATGATAGTGACGACGGAGTGCCCGTGTCTCCCGCAGCCGGGAGCGGGCTGTGCCCGATTACGACTCCTTCAACGCCCGACTTAAAGGCTTGTTGGAAAGGCTTCAAGTCATTCTTAAGAAGACTGTTAAGGTCCTCGCCGCCACCATACTTTCCGGAAAACCTTCCTGGAAAATATTTGACGAAGGACAGGACACCGCCGTTTCTAAGACCCCTTATGTAGCTGACCACGTAGTTAGATACTTCATCAGGATCATCCCCGAAGCAGTTCTCCCCAATTTCAGGAGAATAAAGGTTTGCTACGGGCGCAAGGTTAGTGTTAATGCTGAGCGTCCTCAATTCCAGAGCAGTCACGTAACCAGTCATGTATGCCGACTTAGCCTCTCCGGTAGCACCCACACCCATTTGACTCGGCAGCTCTGTTACCGGCGGGTAAAGACCCTCAAGCCCCCTGCCCTCATGCTCCGCCGCAATTATGAGGGAGAACCCCAGGCTTCTCCTGTATGATGTAGCCAGCTCCTTTAAAGAGGAGCCTGGGTTCTTAGCCCCTGACAAGGCTCTCCTGCCAATTATCAACCCGCTCAAAGCATTATCCAAAACCATCTTCTCAAGCTCGCTGAAGCTTCTTATCTCGTTAACATAGCCCATTACGGTTTGCCCAACTATCTTTTCAAAGGGCGTTCTCTGAACAATCCGTTCCAGCGTGGTCATTCCTCATCTGTTCACCGTCCTTCCCCTCTCGTATGACGTTTTCGCCTGATGGTTCACCAAATCCTCCTGCTTTAAAACCCTATAAGGATTTCCGAAGCGTTTAAAAACGTTTTCCAAGCGTGTTTAACATTTTTCTATGAACTCTGTCAACGGTATGCCTGCTTGCCTACTTATCCTGTCCCCGGGTGTGAAAACCCTTATGTCACCATAGCCGAAGTCCACCACGACGTAAAGTGGGAACCCCTCGATTTCACGGGGCATCGCCCCCTCAACGTACAGCAAGGGCTTCTTAGTCGATTTAACCTGCATCAGGATACACTTGCCTTTCCTGAGGCAAACCAGGTCCGCCGGCCCCAGGCTTCCGCCGGATCTAACAGTCGTCCAGCCATACCTGCGGAGGAACATTCTGATCTTACGCTCAGCAAGATAGCCTTTCCTCCTAGGAGGACCCATGGATCAGGACCTAAACCCTCTTAATCAATTTAACAATTTCCATCCCGTCTACAAGCCCGAAGGATCCTCTAAGCCCAGAATCCTCGTTGAAAGGCAGTCCGTCACCCTCAAAACCTGGTTTCATCACGGCGAAGGGCGTCGGGTCCAACGTGTGGGTTCTAACTGAAACCGGCGTCGGGTGATCTATCAGAATGCTTATCGAAACATTCTCTTCAACGTTGTCAAGTATTTTTCTGAAAAGCCTCCTGTCCATTTCCTCAATAACCTTCACCTTGGTTTCGAAAGAACCCTCGTGGCCGGCTTCGTCGGGAGCCTCAACATGCAGATAAACGAAGTCGGATTCCTCAAGAGCCTTAACCGCATACGCAGCCTTGTTCTCGTAGCTAGTATCATAGTATCCGGTTGCCCCCGGTACCTCAGGAACCGCCATACGCGTAAGCCTACCAATCCCTTTTATCAGGTCTACCGCAGCTATCACCGCACCCTTTAAACCGTGCTTCAAGGCAAAAGGCTCCAGCCTAGGCATCCTGCCATGGCCCCATATCCAAGCCATGTTCGCAGGCCTCTTTCCGGCTTTCCGCCTACGAGTGTTCACCTGGTTTTCAGACAGAACCCGGATCGACTCAACCATCATCCTGTTAAGAACCCTAGCGTCCTCGTTGTCCGGCTTCAGCAAGTACCTAAGATACTCTTCGCCAACAATATCGTGAGGCGGGGTGGCTGTCAACCCCTCCCCCCTCCCGGAGACGAAAATATTCCTGTAGCCGACACCCGTGTAAAACCTTCCGACACCGCTAAACCTCCTGTTCAACACCGATATTAAGAGGCCAGCCTCCTCCGTCGTAACATGACCCCCGGAGTAGTCGACAACCCTGTTTCCCTCAACCGTTATAAGATTACACCTGAAAACAATCTCGTTATCACCAGCAGTTATGCCTCTGGCCGCAGCCTCCAACGGCCCTCTTCCAGTGTAGCAGGAGCAAGGATCATAACCCAGTATTATCAGGTTCGCGACATCACTGCCCCTAGGCAGGCCCGGCCGGAGTGTTTTAAGCATACCCATTCTCCCCCTTCTAGCTATTTCATCCATGCTGGGCTTCTCCGCGATTTGAAGCGGGGTTTTACCACCTGCTTTCTCAACCGGGTAGTCAGCCATCCCGTCTCCAAGTATCACCAGGTGTTTCAAGCCTCCTTCTAACTATTGGAAAAAGTTTTAAGATTTTCGAGCCGGTTTGATAAACTTATTAGGCTTAAGCCTTTTGAAAAACGCGGCTTGAAGAGGAAGACAGACCAGACGGATAAGATACTCGAGATGCTTGCTAGAAAGAGGCTTGACGAGGCTGAGAAGCAGCTGGATGGTTTGAAGCCTAGCGGAGGATTCGAGACGGGCTATTTAAGAGGCTTAAGAGGGATAATTCAGACGCTTAGGAAGCCTGTCGAGGGAAGCATTATCGGGGAGCCTCTGGAGGAGCTGGAGAAGCAGGTGAAAAGCCTTCTGGAAACAGTTGAGACGCATTATCTTAGCTCGGAGGAGGAAGGCTACTTCGCAGCCTGGGTGGACTTCCTGGGGAAACTATCCGAGGGGAAATAGAGCATTGTACAGCAGGAACCATGTGAAAAGCCAGGCTAGGAAAAAGCTTCCCACACCCTCCTTCCAGGTGGCGCTCTCATCCTTAAGCCTGCCCCTGTAGAGCCTTTTGAAAAAATAGTATGTTAAGACGTACGCTAAAACCATGTTTAGGAGAGCGCTTATTATCGAGGAGGGTGGACGCCAGAAGAAAGCGTGGAGAGCACCCAGTAATGCTCCTAGGGCGACCCTAGTCCAGTACATGAGGCTTTCAGGTTTAAATCTGTACTCGCTCATTCATCTTGAGGTTGAGGACCCCGAAAATAAGTCTTTCCAGCATCGACTACCTAGTGCTTTCCAGGGAGCTTTCCAGAGAGCTGCAGGGAGCATGGGTTGACAACGTGTATAGCCATCCTAAGTACGGGTACTACTTAGTGGTCTTCAGGAGCAGCGGGACAGTCAAGAAGCTCGTCATAATACCTGGTGAATCATTGTTTCTAACCCGCCGCGACTATCCTGTCCCGAGCACTCCTGAGAGCAGCGTATTGCAGCTTAGGAGACTGGTCTGCAACCTTAGGGTTGAGAATGTTGAGCAGCACGACTTCGACAGGATTATCGTAATAAGCCTTTCCAGGGGAGGGTTTAAAGCCAGGCTTATCGCAGAGGGTTTGAAACGCGGAGTCCTCGCCCTCGTCTCTGAAGACTGGCGTATCCTTTTCACCTCAAAAAGGATCGAGATGGAGGCTAGGTTGCTCAGAGAGGGCGAGAAATACGTTTTCCCACCGTCCAACATACTCGACCCCACGAGCGCTCCTGGAAGCCTTGGAGCCTTGGAGAAGCATTCTTCAGAAAAGCTCAGCAGGCTGATAGCCGGCAGGCTGGGCTTCGGATCTAAAACGATGCGTGAAATCTGCAGGAGAGCGGGGCTGGACCCTGATTCAAGCGCTGGAGGAAAGATCCCGCTCGTAATGGAGACGATCCGGATGCTTATCAAGGAGGCTGAGGAGTCTCCTAAGCCGCGAACCTATTGTCGAGAAGGCCACCCGGTCGACGTGTCTGGAATAAGGCTTCTCTCCCTCCAGGATGTTGAGCAGAAGGAGGCGGAAACCCTTTCACAGGCTTTAGACGAGTACTATGCTACACTCGGGTTTGAAGCCCCAGGCGGGGAGGAGAGAGCATCCTTAGAGCTGAGTAGACTGGTTAGAATAAGGGAGAACCTTGCTTCTGAAGTAGAGGCTTTAAGGAGCAGGGCTAGAATGATCATGGAGAACCTTGCAGGCTTCCAGAATGTTCTAGACGCTGTAAAGAAAAGTGGGGAAGTGCCCGCTGGCTTCAAGATTCTTGAAACAGACTATGGAAAGAGGATTGTTAAAATAATGTTTAACGATTCCGAGTTCAAGCTTAGCCTGGATTCCTCAGCCGCGTCGAACGCTTCAAGCATGTTTGAGGAGGCTAAGAAAATAGAGAAGCATCTTTCCGAGATCGATGTCAAGATTCTGACGCTTAAGGAGAAGACCTCCGCTGAAAAGAGGAGGATGGTTCCTGAGAAGAGGGCTGAAAGAAAATGGTATGAGAAGTTTCGCTGGAACATATCGGTTAACGGAAACCTGATTCTAGCCGGCAGGGACGCTGGGACAAACGAGCTTCTAGTTAAGAAGCATGTTTCAGACGGAAGCATAGTGTTCCATGCGGACTCCGCTGGAGCACCATTCGTAACCATACATAACGTTGAGAACCCTTCTGAGGATGAGTTGAAGGAGGCTGCGCTCATGGCAGCATGCTACACCACAAGGGCCTGGGAGAACAAGTATGCTTCGCTCGACGTCTACTGGGTGAGGGGAAGCCAAGTCAGCAAGCAGGCCCCTTCTGGACAGTATCTCCCTAGGGGAGCATTCATGATAAGGGGGGAGAAGAACTTCATCAGGAACGTGGAGCTCAAGCTCTGGTTCGGTGTTGCTGACGATGGCGAGGTAGTCTATGGAAGTCTAAGCAAGGTGAAGGAGAAGTGTAGAAAGTATGCTGTAATCCTGCCGGGGGAAAAGGATAAGAATCGTGAAGCAGCCGTGCTTGCGAAGAAGTTTTTAAAAGACGCGTCGCTGCCTCCTGAACTACTTCCAGAGCTGCTTGAGAAGATTCGCAGCATTATGCCAGGTAGGCATTGCGAAGCCCACTATATGCCTCCGATCCCGCCGGAGCAGAGCGGCTAGCAACCCGTAAACCGCTTGAAAACGGGTTAATGCTTAAAAGGCGAGGCCGGCTGGGGAAACCGGGTTGAAAACAGCCGGCAGAATAAGCAGGATCGAGGAACCACCTCATAGAAGGATTTTGAAGGAAGCCTTGTCTAGGAGAAGCGTCGTGATGAACCTTAGCGTTGGAGACATTTTCATAGAGCCCCACCCGTTGGTTAAGGATGCGGTTAGGAAAGCCTCTGAGGAAAGCAGCCTTACATACCCTCCCGTAGAAGGGTTTAACGAGCTTAGGAGCCTGATAGCTGAATACTTGAGGGAGAGCAGGGGTTTAGACGCTAAGGCGGAGAACATCCTGGTGACGGCGGGGGCTTCAGAAGCGTTCCTAGTAGCATTAATGACTGTGCTCGACCCTGGGGACAGGATTATTCTCCCAGGCCCCACTTACCCCCAGCACTCGCTAGTGGCGAGCCTTTTCGACAATATTATAATAGACCACTATAGTCAAGACACTGAGGTTAGCAAGCAGGTCGCAGGGGAAAAAGAAGGACATGACCTCATACTGGTTTGCTCCCCAAACAATCCTACGGGCAGGATTGTTCCGCCAGGAGACTTGGAGAAGCTTGTAGAGCATGCTCGGGAAACCAGCTCCATAATAATTTCCGACGAAACCTATTTAGAGATTTTTTTCGGGGAAAACAAGCCTGTCAGCCCAGGGAGTTTCAACTCCACTCTTGAAAACACTATCATCATAGGGAGCTTCTCTAAGAACATGGGGATAACGGGCTTAAGGGTGGGTTTCCTAGCCTCCGACAGAAGCATGGTTAGCAGGGCGAGCATGGTTAGATACGCCACCTCCCTAACCTCGAACACTCTGGGGCAGCGCGTAGTTCTTAAGACGCTTCCCCTTATAAACGAGATATCCGGATACGTAAGGATGAATGTTGAGAAACGTCTCAGAACATTCATGCAGGGCTTTAAGAAAAGAAGTTTGCTGGATGTTTACTGGCCCCAGGGCTCGCTCTACATATTCCCATACTTACCTTTCAAATCCTTCGAGTTCTGCCTTGAGCTGGCTAGGGAGACAGGAGTAGTCCTGGCTCCGGGCCAGGGCTTCGGGCCCTCAGGCGAAAACCACGTTAGGATAAGCTTCGGAGCGAGAGAGGAAGACATAATAAATTCAATAGAGTTGTTAAACAGGTTTGAGCCTAAGGTTGAACGATGCTTTTAAAGAAGGCGGGGACGTTCTCCTCGTCTCACCTAAAGGGAAGAAACGGGTTGTGAAGATACAGGGCGATAGGATTCACACCCATAAAGGGTATATTCAGGTCGGCGACATCGTCGGCAACCAGCCTGGAATAGTGGTCAGAACCCACACTGGGGAAGAGGTGCTCGCCCTTAAGCCTCTTGTCGTAGACTATATTCCTAAGCTGGCTAGGAGAACGCAGGTTATGTATCCCAAGGACCTCGGCTACATGGTTTTAAGCCTCGGAATATCGCCCGGCTTCAAGGTTCTAGACGCGGGCACTGGAAGCGGGGCCGCCGCAATGATTATGGCGAGCCTCGTCAAGCCGACTGGGAGAGTCTTCTCTTACGATGTTAACGAGGAATCCATAACGGTTGCACGGAGAAACCTTGAGAGAGTCGGGCTGCTGGAATACGTGGAGCTGGTACACGGAGACGTTAAAACCACGGTTTTCAAAGAGTTTTTCGACGCCGCCTTAATGGATCTTCCAGATCCTTGGGAAGCCTTGGGGAATGTTTCAGGGTTCCTGAAGCCGTCGGCCAGAGTATGCCTCGTCCTACCGACTATGAACCAGCTGGAGAAGGCTTATTCAGCAATGGCGGACTCCAGCATAGTGCATCTCGAAACCGTTGAGATATTTCTCAGAAGAATAAGGCCCTACCAGGGGAAGGTTAGCCCCGAGTCCCTGATGACTGGACACACTGCTTACCTCATGCTGGGCGTAAAGGTTTCGCGAGAAAACGTTTAAAAAGAGCGTGAAGAGAGTAGCGTCGGATTGGAGAGGAAAGAGGCGGTTTACTCTGCTGGAAACCTGCTGGTGCTGGTGGGCTTAGTCGTTCTCGCAGCATTCACATTCGTCACCAGCCTACAGGTCACTGGCTTTCTAAGAACAGGGGTCAACCTTTTCGGCTCCATCCTCATCCTCCTGGGAGCAGTACTCCCATTCCTGATTAAAGAGATGGAGGCTGGGCAGAGAATGAGGAGCATTGGGCTAAGGTGCTTCGTATCAAGCTTCATGATGTCAATACTGCTTCTGGCTCAAACAATGCTAAGGGGGTTCGCCTCCACAGTGCCGATTTTAGCGTCGCTAGCATTAGGATTATCCGGCATAGCGGCATACCTCCTTTCTAGAACAGGGAGAATAGCCCCCCCATCCGTAAGGGAGCTACTCCTCTTAGCCTCAGTTATAATAGTGTTTTCAACGCCGATGATCCAATTGCTCCTGGGGGATCTTGGAGTAGATGCTAATGCCGCCAGAATCCTGTCGATCAGCCTACTAATCGTTTTCACCGGAGTACTATACGTTTCGCTGAAGAGGCCCGGCACCCCTTCTGGAGCCGGCTCAGGTGGAAAATAGGGCTTCGTTAAGCCGCTTGATACGTAACGCTTAATACTGTCTTGAAAACAGTCTGAACAGGGTAGACCAGGCTCCTGCCCCGGGGGAAACCCTGAAGCAGGCCTCAACGTCTTGAGGAGGGCACAAGCCGCCTTGACCATGGGGATTGGGCGCGAAACCCGTGGAGAGGCTGAAGCAGCCTTCCCATGGTGTTGCGGGGTAAAAGCATCCTCCTCAGGCTTGTTTAAAAGCGGATTGGGGAGGATGAGCCTACTAGCCTGGGCCCAAAACAATGCGGTGAAGCATGCTGGGCGAAGGAGGCGAGACAAGCCTTATTAAACAGGCAACGGGGAACAAGTTATTGCTTTCGAATTCGAAAATGAACAGCACCCGCGTCAAGCCGTCGGAAACCCTCTTAAACCTGGCGAGGCTTGAACAGCTTCTCGGAGGCTTCAAGGAGAAGCCATACTACTATGTTGACATGCATATCCATTCAAAGTATAGCAGGGCCACAAGCCTAGACATGACTCTTGAGAACATTGCTTTCTCCGCCAGGTTAAAGGGCCTCAACATAGTTGGCACTGGGGACTGTACGCATCCCAAGTGGCTTAGGGAGCTTAAGAAGAGCCTTGTAGAGGAGAGCCCCGGGCTCTACAGGCTTAGGAGCGAAAAGAATCCTGAGAAGGCTACGCTTTTCATACTCCAAGGCGAGGTTAACACGGTTTACCAAGACGGGAACACCGTCAAAAGGATTCACCACGTGGTTCTCTTCCCCGACTTTGAAACCGTCAAACAGGCTTGTGACGCTATGGAGCATATTGGAGACCTGAGTGCTGACGGCAGGCCATTGTTGAAATGCAGTTCGCCGGAACTCGTTGAAATCCTGAAGAGTGTTTCCAAGAATGTGGAGGTTTTCCCAGCCCACGTGTGGACTCCGCATTTCAGCATTTTCGGTACCCATGGTTACATTAGCGTAAAAGATTGTTACAAAGATAAGCATAACGATATACATGCTCTCGAAACAGGACTATCCTCAGACCCTCCGATGAACTGGAGGGTTTCAAGCAATGATCCTTATACGCTTGTTTCAAACAGCGACTCACACTCCTATTATCCTTGGAGGCTCGGGAGAGAGGCTAACCTCATGCTCTTGGAGGATTTGAGTTATAAGAGCATACTGGATGCAATCCGTAAACAGGGCAGGTCTAGAATAATCCTCACTATTGAAACCTATCCTGAACATGGGAAATATCACCTTCCAGGTCATCGAAAATGCAAGATCTCAGTTGACCCCGAGAAGTATTTCAAGCTTAAAGGAGTCTGTCCGGTGTGCAGTAAAAAGCTCACACCCGGAGTAGAAACGCATATAGAAGAACTCGCTGACCGTCCTAGGGAAATAAAGCCTAGGGGTGCTTCTGACTATATTCATCTCATACCGCTTTCGGAGATGATAGGCTATGTATACTCCACAAGCCCAAACTCTGAGAGAGCTTGGAGCATTTACTACAGCCTACTGGAGAAGTTTGGAAACGAGTACTGCCTTCTGGTCGAAACACCCGTGGAGAAGTTGGCAGAATACGACAAGAAGCTGGCACACGTAGTGGAAAAAATTAGAAGTGACAAGGTTAAAATAAGGCCTGGATATGATGGGATATATGGAAAGATTGAAGTATAGCGCGCGCTAATAGGTTTTAAAGCCCACTGGCGAAAAACATTGAGGATTAGCAGTAACCACCTAGAAAGGTTGTAACAGGAGGCTCCTCCAATAGCAGAGCCTAATACACCGCCTTCAGGAGCGCGCTTAAAACCGTGCCAGCATGCTTTCACTAAGAATTCTACGCTTCACAGCATTGAAGCTGGAGGCGGATGTGCGAGCCCTAAAATCTTTCAAGCCTTAAGTAGGTCAGCTGCCTAGGCATGTAGTTGATCCTTCTGGACGAGGGCCTTGTTCCGTATTCTATAGCCCTCTCTATGGAGTCCAGTAGGATGGGCATTATGTCGCACCCCCTGATTTTCCAAAGCCCGCCGTAAGCAGCTTCTCTTTCTGAGAAAACCTTTGTCGCATCACTCCTCAAGCCCTTTGAAGTGATGAGTATGGGAACTAGTTCTCCAGTATGCATCCCCTCTATCCCGTGTGTGGTCTCCGGTAACAACTATCGTCGTACTGTTTAAAGCGGAGTCGTCGATAAGCCTCAGGCTGTCGTAGAACCGTTTGATAAACTCGTATTTCGCAACAGCGTTCTTGCTGTGGCTAGCGACGTCAGTGCCCTTGAAATGAAGGTCGCGCAAGCGCGCGCTTGACTCCCTCGTAGCGGCTGCCGAAGCACTGGCGAGGGAAAGAGCAGGCTACACTATCTCCAAGATTGCCGAAGAACTGGCGAGGACAAAGTCCTCGATAAGAAACCACCTCTCGGGGAAGAGTGAGGCAGGCAAAATAGTGAAGGAGATGTTTGAAATCCTGAAGAAAAGTGGAAAGATCGAGATTCCGCTTCATGTAGCCAAGGCTGAATCTGAGAAGGCTAAAGAATACGAGGAGGAAATAGGCGAGTTGAACTCGCAGATAGAAGCCCTTAAGAAGAAGGTTGCGAAAGCCAGGGAGGGGCTTCAGAAAATAATAGAAGAACTGGAGAAAGAAGGAAAAGATTTTCGAACAAGAGTGTACAGTTTTTCTCTGTTCTGCTTCAGGACTGCTTAAAGCCTTTCTTCTTTTCAAAGGGTTTTACGAGCTATTCTAAGTCTTCTCTCGTCCTTAAGCCTCTCGACGAGGAAAAGCACCTTGTCCTCATCAGCCTTGGAAACCTTAAACTCGCCTCTATGCGGACAATACTCGTCCAGAGTCACAGCACCATAATCCTCATCGTACACGATAGGATATAGCCGGCACCCTAGAGGCCTGGCCTCGTAGATTAAGCATTTCTCGGCATCGTTGAAAACACACCTGCCGTTAATATTTCTTAAATAAAGCCAACCGTCCCTGTCTACAACGAAATGCTCTGTTTCAAAACCCAGCCTACTTATGCGTTCAACATCCTCCTCTAAGAGGAGCATCTCAGTTTCTAAACAACACTTAACACACTTGTATCTTAAACGTGGAGCATCCATTTCCCGCTACCGTATTTTCAAACGGTGTTATATTATAAATATATTATCGATATTTATACAGCTTCTTTTCTGAGACGCTTCTGCAACCCGAATCCTAGAGTGTCTCCAAGTATTCTGGCTGCTTCAGCGATTACTCGGTTAGTAGAGATTTATTGAAGTGTAAAGGTTTAAGAAAGGGTCACTTAAATTACCTAGGTTTAATGGCTCTTCAAAGTCAAGATGCGTTGAGTGTTAGCGAATCCTTAAACTGGACTCTGCCAAGCACTGAGGAAGTTTTAACCCAGCCTGTTGAAGAGCTTTTTCCACGCTTTAAGACTTCTCCAAATGGGCTCTCCTCTGAAGAAGCAGAGAAGCGTCTCGAGGTCTTCGGCTACAATGAGCTAGTCAGGAAAAAGAAGAGAACAGTAGTAATCGATTTTCTCTCGCATTTTAAAAGCCCTTTGGTAATTATTCTCTTTTTTGCCGGAATAGTTTCAGGATTTTTCGGCGAAATTGTAAACACTACGATCATATTTTCGATAGTGATTTTCAGCATTGTGTTAGACTTTTACCAAGAGTATAAGGCTGAAAGGGCTGCTGAGATGCTTAAGCAGAGAGTAGCAACCACAGCTACCGTGTTGAGGGATGGTGTTAAAAAGGAGGTGAGGCTTGCGGAAATCGTTCCTGGAGACATCATATATCTTTCTGCTGGCGATATTGTTCCTGCGGATGCTAGAGTATTAAGCGCCAAGGATTTGTTTGTAGACCAGTCTGCGTTAACTGGCGAATCCCTGCCTGTGGAGAAAGTCGCTGAGCCGCTTAAAGCCTATGATCCAACTATTACTGAGTGGAACAACTATCTTTTCATGGGTACATCGATCGTCGGCGGATCTTCAACAGCCCTCGTAGTCAAGACTGGAAGCTTAACCGAATACGGGAGAATTGCAAGAAGGCTTGTTGCGAGGGAGCCTGAAACAGAATTCCAGAGGAGTATTAGAAGCTTCGGCTACATGATGATGCAGGTGACGTTTCTCCTAGTTGTCTTCGTTTTTTTCATCAACGCCCTTTACATGCGCAGCATCCTGGATTCGCTTCTTTTTGCTGTAGCTCTAGCTGTCGGCTTAACGCCTGAACTACTGCCGATGATAATTTCGATAAACCTCTCCAAGGGAGCTGTCTCAATGGCTAGGAAGGAGGTGATGGTGAAGCGCCTAGTATCTATACAGAATTTTGGAAGCATGGATGTTCTATGCACGGATAAGACTGGAACATTGACAGAAAACCGGATAAGGCTTGTGCTTTACGTAGACCTCAACGGCGACAAGAGTGAGAAGGTTTTACTATACTCCTATCTTAACAGTTACTACCAGACAGGGTTGAAAAACCCTCTTGACGAAGCCATACTGAGATTTGGAGAAGTCGACGTTAGCGAGTATAGGAAAAGCGATGAAGTCCCATTTGATTTCGTCCGTAAACGTCTCTCCATAGTGGTTGAATATCAGAATCAGCGGTTTATGATTACTAAGGGTGCTCCCGAGGAAGTTTCAAAAATCTGCTCCTACTACGAGATTGGAAACGTTATAGCAGACATAACGGATGAGGTGCGTAGTAGGATTGGGCAGAGATATTTCGAGCTTAGCGCCGAGGGCTACAGAGTTTTAAGCGTGGCATATAAACGCTTGAAGGCGGATAAACCAGTATACAATGTAAGTGATGAGAACGATATGGTGTTTCTAGGATTCATAGCCTTCCTCGACCCTCCGAAGGAAACAGCTAGGGAAGCCCTGCAGCTTTTGAAGAACGCGAGCATAGAGTTGAAAATACTAACTGGCGATAACGAGTTGGTGACTAGAAAGGTTTGTGAGCACCTGGGGTTCGAGATTAAAGGAGTCGTCACAGGTGGGGATATTGCCCAAATGCATGATGACGCTCTCGCAAGAGTTGTCGAAGAGGCTAATGTCTTCTGCAGGGTCACGCCAGCCCAGAAGGACAGGATAATAAACGCCTTGAAAAACAATGGACACGTAGTCGGGTATCTGGGAGACGGGATAAACGATGCGCCTTCGCTGAGAACAGCGGACGTCGGCATATCCGTGGAAAACGCTGTCGATATTGCGAAAGAGTCTGCAGACATAATTCTTCTACGGAACGATTTGAGAGTGCTCCACGACGGTATATTAGAAGGTAGGAAAACATTCGGCAATACTATGAAGTATATCATGATGGGTGTAAGCTCAAACTTTGGAAACATGTTTAGTGTCGCTGGAGCATCATTATTCCTACCGTTTCTCCCCATGCTGCCCATACAAATACTGCTCAACAACCTTCTATACGATTTCTCGCAGTCAGCAATACCTATGGACGAAGTCGACAAAGAGTATGTTGAAAAACCCAAGAGGCTGGACATAAGCTTCATCAGAAGGTTCATGGTGTTTCTTGGGCCAGTCAGCTCCCTGTTCGACTTCCTAACGTTCTTCGTAATGCTCTTCATATTCAACGCTTCCGAACCGCTTTTCCAAACAGCATGGTTCATCGAATCCCTGTCCTCACAGACCCTTGTAATCTTCGTAATTAGAACGAAGAAGTCTCCTTTCTGGAGGAGCAGGCCGAGCAGAACCTTGCTTTTGAGCAGTATTGCAATAATCACATCCGCATTGGTACTACCGTATACGCCATTAGGAGAGATTTTCCGGTTCGTGAAGCCCCCCGCAACGTTCTTCATAGCCTTGGTTGCGATTCTCGCCGCCTACATGGCTCTGGCGGAAATCGTGAAAAACTGGTTTTACAAGAGGTATGGCTACCTTTTGGAACAGACGCTGATACCGCCGAGGAGGATTGGAATCTACCTGAGCAAGACTGCGAGGCTCGTCCAGAACGTTGTAGCCACTATCTGCCTGCGCCCAGAGGACGAAATGACAGTCGATTCCTTAATTGAAGACTTGGAAAAAATCTTGGCACCACCCATCAATTATGATCAAATCGGCCATGCTATCCAGTATTTGAGACGCGTGGGACTCATAAGCTTCAACTGGCGTCAGAGAACAATCAAACGGGAGAAACCGTTGAAAGAATATGTGACTAGACAGTTAATAGCCAGCGAGCTATGGCAGAAAGTAGTTCAGGACTGGTATAGGATCAGTAAAATCATTCATGAAAAATACTGGAGAATAAACCAGGAGTATCAAGAGCTTCTATCCGGCGAAAAACCGGAATAATTTCCTCAACACCCTAAAATCTTGACGTGCTTAAGCTCCTTGCCCATGTGTCTGCTAAAAATTAGAGCATTGCGTGAGGAATGCTTCCACAGGCACGAGCTTCTTCTTAACCACGTCAGGTACTAATCCAAGACCCTCCATGGTTAAGGAGCCGAGCAGATAACCATCTTCTTCTCCGAAAACAACCGGCGCGCGTAGGCCTTTGCTCGACTGCAGCTCTCCTGAGCTCGTCGAAATATTGAAGAGCGTTTTGAAAGACATTAGGTCTTCCCGGCGCATGTTTGGACCCCCGCACTTCATTTTCGGAACCACGGCTACACTAGCGCGCGAGAACCGCTGACTATAAAGCACCAAGGCCATACTCGACCTTAGAGAGAGGCCTTGGGAATATCTCTAGCTATGATGAATTCATGAAGCAACTAAAGTTCATTTTAGCGTGCGCTTCCACCAAGATTCTGCGCTTCACAGCATAAGCGGAAGCAACGTGGAAGCCCTAAAATCTTTCAAGCCTTAAGTAAGTCAGCTGCTTAGGCATGTAGTTGATCCTTCTGGGAGAAGGCCTCGTGCCGTATTCAATTGTCCTACCTATCGTGTCGAGAAGAATATGCATCAATTCGCAGCCCCTTATCCTACCCAGTCCGCCGCGCACAGCCTCCCTCTCGGAGAAGACCCTTGTATCGTCTTTCCTCAAGCCCCCTGAGGAAACGAGTATTGGAACAGGCTCTCCAGAGTGCATCCCCCTGTCGCAAGGCGTAGTATGGTCACCAGTCACGACAATCGTGGTGTCAGTCAAAACCGATTCATCGATCAGCCTAAGGTTCTCCTCAAACCTCTGTATGAACTCGTATTTCGCAACAGGGTTTCGACTATGGCTTGCAACATCCGTTCCCTTAAAATGAAGGTATAGGAAGTCATACTTCTCCAGCAGTTCAAGAGCCTTGCTCAACTTCCCTGCGATGTTAGTGTTTAGAAGACCGTTAGCCCCCTCAACCCTGTAGATATCCATCCCAGTGGCCCGGCCTATCCCCTTGTAGAGCAATCCTGCGGCGACGCAGGCAGCGTTAAGATCCCACTTCTCCCTGAAGCTAGCCATCCTCCTTTTAACCCCGGGGCTTCTCACCAGTATGGCGTTAGCCTCTTGAAGACCCTTCTCAGCCCTAATCCTGTTCAACTCGTGGCGGCTCAGCCTTCTAATCGCCTCCAAGGTTATGCTGTTAACAAGGTTGGCAAGCCTCTCAGCACCCTCCCTATCCCTAGCCTCTTCAACAGGCTGGCATAGTATAACAGGCTTGCCTTCAGCATGAGGATCATTATCAGTAACCTCGTGCGACAATCCTTCGCCTGAAACAACCATGACGAACCTGTGCTCTGAAAGAGGCTGGAACCTTACTCTAAACCCTTGGAAATCGCCTAGCTCCTCGTTAAGAAAACGGGTGAGCTCCCTCGTTTGCTCGCTGCCTATTCTCCCAGCCCGCCTGTCAACAACCACAGGGTAACCGTTCTCAACCCTGACGGTTGCAAGATTACCCCTGAAGGCTATCTCGCCCTCCTCAAGCTCAACACCCTCGCCCAAGGCTTCAATAGGACCCCTTCCGAAATACTCCCTCTCAATATCATACCCGAACATGACTAGGTGTGAAACATCGCTGCTGGGCGGAACGCCTGGGGCAATGATATCCATCAACCCTTGGGAACCATTCTCCTTAAGCCTTTTGAAGCCCGTTGAGCTAGCCTTTTCAAGCGGTGTTAAACCATCCAGCTCCCTGTAAGCATGGTCGCCAAGCCCGTCCAGCACTATGAACAGTATCCTCTCAGGTTTCAACCCTCACGGTTCATAATGGCGCCGGTGTTTAAACTTTGCTCGGAACCGGGAGTCAGCTCCGGTAGTATAACAGTATCGGCAGAAACCATGCGAAGCACGTTGTGAAAACCAGCATGACCAAGGATGAGAAAATCATGGGAATATTGCGGTAAGCATATGCGAAGAGCAGGATCAGCATTGAGACGGCTGTCAGCAGAACTAGAATCGTCGACATTCTCCTGCCGTGCAAGGCAACAAAGCCGGTTTTAGAGAAAGCCTCAGCCAACATGAAAACTGGGAAAACATAGATTAAACCTATTAGAAACCCTGCTGTTAAAACAGCCCCGAGCAACCCTGTTTGAAGATAGAGGGAGAAGCATGCTGACACCACTATGGCTGCAGGGAGAATAAGGAACCTGAGGAAGGACCATGCGGGCAGGCTGACCAGGCTTCTCGACAACCCTGAGTAGGAAGGGGTGAACCAGTGGAGAAGCTCCAAGTCAAGTCCACCCCTGCTTAAAACAGTATTTCTGAAGGAGTACAGGTTTTCAACAAGGCTGTGGAGCCCAGAGGCGTCTAGAACATCGCCAAGTATTCCCCGGTCATCAGAACCGCCAGCCTGTGCACGAGCCCTGTTTAAGCCAGGCTGGCTTAACAGGAGCAGTGCTAACAGCGAAGCAAATAGCACCCGTGCTAAGCATCCATCCATTTTGAGCAGGGTTATTACGCGCAGCCCTGTCTTTTTAGTTTTTCCTAGAGGCGAGTGGAAAACTTAAAAGACCATTAGGCAAACAGCTTAAGAGCCTTATGAAACGAGTTGGAGCAATCTCCCTAGACGTGACGGGGACACTTGTAGACGGGAGGTGTGTTAAACACTTCTGGGATAATCTTATCCCAGCCGCCTACGCGGCTGAAAACAATATTTGCTTCGAGAAAGCATACTTGCACGTGAAGAAGAAGTACAGCACGATAAGCCGGGACGACGTCAGATGGTACATGCCTGAGTACTGGCTTAGGGAGCTGAATATTAGCGTAAGCCTCGAGAAGCTTCTTCAAGAATTGAAGAGTAGAGTAGTCTTCTTCCCGGACGTGGCGCCGATGATCACCAGATTCAAGTCAGAATACGTCCTAATAGTCTCGTCAAACCTTCCAGTCGAGATCCTGCAGACTGTTCTAGAGGAGTTTAAAGAATGTTTTTCAAAGGTTTTCTCATCAGTGTCAAAATACGGCTTACCCTACAAGACCGCGGAATTCTACGCTAAGGTTTGCTCAGAGACGGGTTTCACCTCGGCAACGGTTCTCCACGTTGGTGACAGCAAGACTTACGACCTCCTGATACCGAGGATAACAGGGATGGGAAGCCTGCTGATAAGGCGGTTCAATAAGCCTGAGCAGCACTATGAAGTCAACAGCCTGGAGCAGGTGGCGGGCAGCGCAGCGCTGGAGGCAGCCTGGCTCTGAGCAAGCCAGTATGTAAACCACCATACAGATAGGGCCTTATATAGGGTTTTGTCGGCGGTGTACGGAAAAGTCGTTATATACGTTTGGCGAAATGTTAAATGTCGAGATGAGGAAAAACACAGCCAGCATGTTGATGACGCTTATGCTTGTAGCGGTATTAGCCTCCAGCCCGGTTTACGCGTACATCTGGACCGACGACGTGTGGCAGCCGACTGGACAGGAATCCGCTAAACCTGGGATAAGCGGATGCGTGTTCTATGATGCTAACGTGAATGGTGAAAGGGATGCGGGTGAACCCGTGTTAAGCGGCATGCTAGTAGAGCTCTGGGTGGGTGAGGACAGGGCTACGTTCACGACAACCGGCTCAACCTATAGTTTCTACAATGTCTGGGGAGAGTATATTGTTAAAGTGGGTTTAGCGGAGAACTGGGTTAGCACAACTCCCCAGGCTGTAACATTGACGGTTGAGCAGGGGGAGACTGTTATTAATGACTTCGGCGTTGTAAGCATAGGATGCTATGGGGGTGGACACACCGTCGGATTCTGGAGCAGCAAGAACGGTGAAGCCACGATTAAAGATGGGCCTGGAGAGACTGAGGAGCTTGAGCTTCTAGTAAGCTACAACTTGAGAACCCGAGACGGGGGATACTTTACGCCTAACTCATACTCTGAGCTCAGGAGCTGGCTCCTAGACGCTGACGCAACGAACATGGCTTACATGCTTTCCACTAAGCTTGCAGCCATGGTTCTGAATGTTGAAGCAGGCTTCGTCAACCCAGGTGCACCCGTCTACGCACCAGGCGTAAAGGAGGGAACCGATTTTCCAACAATAAAAGATCTAATAAGAATAGCAGACTACCAGCTTGGGCTCTACGGCTACACGCCTAGTGGGGACCCGAATAGGGCTTACCAAGAGCTCATCAGTAGGGCGCTGGACGCTGCTAACAACAATGTGAACTTCGTCTGCACAAGGCTCCCTTAGCATGAAACACCGTAGTAAAACCCTTCCACTTGGCGCGCTAGCAGTAGACTAGGGTCTACCCCTCGGCTTTTTATCGGGATTTCCACAACACAATTTTTTATTGAACCCTTCTTAACGCAGCAGCGTGGTTCATGCGTTAACCGTTTTTCCCGATTCAGCTTAAACATTATAGTGTTAGGATACTTAAGCAAAGGTTTAAGCTTGAAAGAAGCATAGCCCATCCATGAGGGTTACGGCGAGGTTTCCTCAAAAAGACGTTGAAAACACGGTGCGGAACATAGGGTCGCGGCTGGAGCTTTTCACAGACGATTGGCTTATAGCGGAGACAAGGAACGTTGAGCTGAGGCTGCACAACCCGGTTCCACAGGAGGTTGCAATAGTATTCAACCAGCCTTGGGAGGGAAACTCCTCAGGCTACGTGACGGTTTTTAAAGACGAGGGCTGCTTCAGAATGTACTATCGCGGCTCAAACCATGACTTGACGACCGGCGAGGCGACTCACCCGGAGTTCACATGCTACGCTGAAAGCGCTGATGGAGTCAACTGGGTTAAGCCGAGGCTCGGCCTGTTCGAGTTCAACGGCTCGAAGCGTAACAACATAGTTTGGCAGGGAGCCGGCGCGCACAACTTCACACCCTTCAAGGATGCGAATCCAAACTGTCCGCGTGAAGCGGTTTACAAGGCTCTGGGAAGCGGGAGTAATGGGCTCCACGGGTTCAAGTCTCCAGATGGAATTCATTGGGAGCCTGTGTCCAGCCACCCAGTTATAACGAAGCCGGCTATAACGGAGTACGCATTCGACTCGCAGAACCTCGCCTTCTGGGATGCTTTTCAAAGACGCTATTTTTCTTTCTTCCGAGGTTGGCGGGACGGCGTGCGCGACATCCTGACCTCTTCGTCTGAAGACTTCATACACTGGACTGAGCCCGAATGGCTAGACTATGGTGACGCGCCCCGGGAGCATCTTTACACAAGTGCGGTCTCTCCCTACTTCCGTGCGCCACACGTTTTCCTCGGGTTCCCCATGCGCTTCATCCCGGAGAGGGAGAAGACGCCTCACCGTTACAAGGGCCTCTCCGACACTGTATTCATGAGTAGTCGCGACGGCTTGCACTGGCACAGATGGACAGAAGCCTTCATCCGGCCGGGCCCCATGCCTGAGCGCTGGA
Source organism: uncultured Nitrososphaerota archaeon (assembly GCA_964635675.1). GTDB lineage: Archaea > Thermoproteota > EX4484-205 > EX4484-205 > JAAOZP01 > JAAOZP01. Next base: position 34,045 of record CAZWPT010000057.1, read on the forward strand.
TCAACCGTAACAACATGACGGCCTGGGGGATACTGGTAACGAGATCCAGGTTGGCGAACGCTCCGGATGAGCTTTCAATCTATTCAAGCGAGGCCTACTATACCTCTGGCAACCGTCTCAGGCGCTTCACGCTGCGCGTGGACGGTTTCGTCTCTTTGCACGCTTCCCATCCTGGTGGAGAAGTAATTACTCGCCCGGTTGTTTTTGAAGGGGAGAGGTTGCTGCTTAACTACTCAACCTCTGCTTCAGGCGGAGTGAAGGTGGAAATCCTAGATTGGAATGGTAAACCTGTTCCAGGCTTCACGATGAGGGAGTGTGAAGAGCTTTATGGCGACGAGGTTGAGGGCGAGGTCTGCTGGAAATCTGGCTCAGACATAAGCAGGCTCTCAGGCCGGGTTGTTCGCCTACGCTTAAGGATGCGGGATGCTGACGTTTACGCTTTGAGAGCGTGTTGAAGACGATTATTGACGCTGGAGGTGAAAAAACTTTTAAGACGAGAGAACACTAGGGTTTCTGAGGCTTCAACGATGAAGACGGCTTATTTTGCCGGAGGATGCTTCTGGGGTGTCGAATACTTCTTCAAGAGGGCTAAGGGAGTGGTTTCGACGAGAGTCGGCTACATGGGTGGGAAAAAAGAGAACCCTAATTATGAAGAAGTCTGCAGCGGAACCACTGGGCACCTGGAGACAGTGGAGGTTGTTTACAACCCTGAGGAAACAAGCTTTGAAGAGCTCGCGAAGCTGTTTTTTGAAATCCATGATCCTACTCAGGTTAATCGTCAAGGGCCGGATGTTGGAGAACAGTATCAGTCAGCAATTTTCTACTTGGATGAGGATCAGAAGAGGATTGCTCAGGAACTTGTGTCTAAACTTGAAGGCAAGGGGTATAGGGTTGCGACTCAGCTCAGGGAAGCCGGTGTTTTTTGGCCGGCTGAGGAGTATCATCAAGACTATTACGGTAAGACCGGCGGAAAACCGTATTGCCACTTCCACGTTAAGAGTTCTGACAGATTAAGAGGAGCGGTTGTTCCATAGGCTTCATGCTAGCGGCTGAAAACCCGGCGGCAGCCCCTTATTTCCCCACCCCGTCCTGGTTTTGGCTCGACAAGGATTACGTTGTGGAAAAGTATTTAAACAGTTGAACGTTTGCAGCCTAAGCATAGGGTGAGGAAGCGTGGACGACCAGAAGGAGACGGAAGGTGCGTCAGATGAGACCAACCAACATTCTACAAGGCTTTCACGCAGACACGGGTTCCATCCCATACTATTCCTCCACGCGCTTCCTCGCGCTGGGCAACACGGTTGAAAAGCCAGCTGGTTTTAAACACGAGTTTACCAGTGCCCTGAGACAGTCTTTAATGGCTTACGCCTTCAACATCTTCGGAATCGTGGCGGGCACGATTGTTGCCTACTTCCTCGGGATTTTTAAAAGCTTCCCCTGGGCTTTCATCATCTACCCTCCGATACTTAGTGCTAGAGGAGTCGTAGGAGGATTATTCTGCGGCCGTCTGAGCACAGGGCTACACCTCGGAACCGTGCAGCCACGCTTTTCAAAAAACACTCGAAGTTTCTACCTGTTGCTCCATGCTACAGTCGTCCTAACTTTTGAAGCCAGCATACTCATGGGGCTTATCGCCGCAGCTCTATTCACCGTGTCCCGCAGCAGCTTGACGCTGGAATTCTTCAGCATTCTGACCGTTGTGACGTCGACGATGGCCTTATCACTGGTGTTAATCTCCCCGCTCGCAATAGTAGCGTCCTTCCTCTCCTTTAAACACGGCTTGAACCCGGATATCGTGCTCTACCCTGTGGAGTCGACAATAGCTGATCTGTTAATAACTCTACTCTACGTAGGAGTGTTAAACGTTTACGCTTCCAATGGTTTAGAAGGGCGATACATACTGGCCTCAATAAGTTTAACACTGCTTTTTTGCACAGTATATTTCACTATCCGAAACCTTAGGGAGAGGGAGTTCGTAAAAACCTTGAAAGAGTCTCTTCTGACGATAATTCTAGTATCCATCATCATAAACATAGCTGGATCAACCTTCGGAAAAATATCGGAGGTCGTCGAGGAAAGAAGAGAGATATATACTGTTTATCCAGCGTTAATAGACACGATTGGAGATGTGGGGTCTGTCGTAGGCTCAACCGCCACGACGAAGCTTGCTCTAGGCATTATGAAACCCTCATTCTCATCAATAAAGCATCATTTTTTGGAGGTTTCCAGCGCGTGGGCAGCCTCGCTGATAATGTACTGTGTTTACTCAATTCTGTCTTTAATTGTTCAAGGTATTTTCACCCTGCCTAATTTTCTGAGTTTCACCGCTTTACTGCTCATCGCAAACACGATAGCCGCGTCATGCATAATACTAGTATCATACTCGGTTGCAATCCTGACTTACCAGAAGGGGTTTGACCCTGACAACTTCGAAATACCGATCGAAAGCTCCCTGGCTGACAGTCTAACTTCCATAGCCCTACTTATTTCCCTCTTTATAGTAGGCTAAAGGAGAGTTACTTATGAGAATAAGATTTAAAACATTCCCTGCCACTCCTGTTCAAGAGATAAAGGCAAATGCCTGAGTTTGAGAAGATAGAATACAGGCCTAAACCGGTTCGGGAATTACTTCTGGAGATGAAAAACCTCTCCGAACTTATGATAGACCTAGCTTACTCAGCAGCCCTTTTTAACGATAAGGATCTGGCTGAGGAGGTTCTGGAGCTTGAGAGAAGAATCGATACGCTTGCATATCTCTTAGACATGACGATCATGATAGCTGCGAGAGACGCTGAGGACGCTGAGGCTCTAGCCGGGGTTGCTAAAGTAGCTGGAGCAACCGATAAAATATCAGATGCTGCCGGAGATATTGCCATGATAGTTAAGCAGGGCATAGGCATACATCCCATTGTCGCCGAGATTTTTGAAAGAGTTGAGGAGCATATTGCAAGAGTCAGGATTGAGGAAAAATCAATACTAATAGGAAAAAAGATCGGTAGGCTTAACCTGGCTGCAAGAATGGGTGTTAACCTGATAGCTATAAGGCGGGGCAAAGAATGGATAGTGAAGCCTGAGGACGAGGAGAAACTTATGCGTGAGGACATTCTTATTGTGAGGGGAGCCCCGGCGGGGATTAACCTGTTCAAGGAGCTTGCGGAGGGAAGAAGGAGGAGAATCGGGGGTTGACAATGCAGCAAGACGGTAGTGAAGGTTTCAACAGGATTGTTGAAAAATTTGTCGAGCTTAAAAACACTTCAGAGCTTATGATTGACCTAGCCTATTCGGCACTATTGTTGAACAACAGGGAGTTGGCTGAAGAAGTGCAGAGGCTCGAGGAGTATGTTGACAAGCTTCACACAGAATACGAGATGGCGGTACTCTTAAGCAGGTTTAAAGAGGAGGAGGCGAAGGGGATCCTTGGCCTGATAAGGCTAGGCGTGGTCACGGAGGAGATAGCTGATGCCGCGGCTGAAATAGCTGAAGTAGTTTTGAGAGGCATAGAGCCGCATCCAGTAGTTAGACTCGTCATAGAGGAGGCTGATGAAACCGTGACATACGTGCCTGTCTCCGAGAGCTCGCCACTAGTCGACAAGACTCTCCGGGAGGCAAGAATACCCGAGGAAACCGGTATGTGGGTTCTCGCGGTGAAAAGGGGAGAAAAATACGTTAGGCCCAAGCCAGACTTAAGGATTGATGCCGGCGATGTTCTAATAGCCTTCGGGTATGCTGAAGGCGAGGAAGACCTTAGAAGACTGGCGTCGCCGAGCAGCTAGATACTGTTCAATTTGATGAAAGACATATATAACTAACCCGTAATCCACCTGACTGGCTAAGCATGGGTGCGACGGGGGAGCAGGAGCGCAACGTGATAAAATACTACGGGAAGACTGCTGAAGAATATGATAAGGAGTATGAGGCACCGCATTTTAAGAAGCTGTACGATAAGATTACTTGGCACTATGTAGAGCCGTATCTCCCGGAGTCGGGCGTCGTGCTGGATGCTGGCGGGGGCACTGGAAAGTGGACCATCCCCATCGTTGAAAAAGGCTTGAAAGTGGTTCTCTACGACATATCTAGGGAAATGTTGAACGTGGCTAGGCGCAAGATCGTTGAGAAAAACCTTGAAAACATGGTTGTCTTTAAGGAGGGCGATATATGCGAAATAGATTTCCCTGACTATAGTTTCGACTTTGTCCTCGCCGAGGGAGACCCAATATCTTACTGTAGTAATCCTGATAAAGCAGTCGGGGAACTGGCTAGGGTTCTTAAACCCGGGTGCTTCATGGCTACTGGAGTCGACAGCCTCTTCAGCATTGTAAGGGGCATGCTGGTTCGCAAGGGGCCGGAGGAGGCCTTCAAAGTCCTTAAGGAGAGAAGGTTTTTCGCCGAAGCATGGGGTTTCTACTGCTGGGCTTTTTCACCATCCGACCTTAGGAGCCTCTTTGAGAAGAAAGGTTTAGAAGTCGTTAAGATAGTCGGCAAGACCGTGGCCTACGTCTCCAGGCCTGAAACCGAGGCGCTTCTCCAGGACGAGGAGAAAGCTGGGAAACTCCTAGAGCTGGAGCTAATGCTTTGCGAGGAGCCCTCCATAGTAGGCTACGGGGGTCACCTCCATATCGTTGCAAGGAAGAAAAAGCTCTCAACCGGCTGAGATCCGCCTCAAACCATTAAGATACAGTCATTAGGCGAAACTCTTGTGGTAAGGGTTCAGGCTGGGGCCCAGAGGCTCCATGTTTCCAACCAGGTGCTCCACGTTCAACGGCAGCCTATTGTAAACCCCGACTTCCCCACCCTTCTTCCAGAACGCGTCCTCAATAACGTCGTAAATGGTTTCGAAGAGTGGTTTCCCCCTCTGCCTGAAGCCAAGTAGGGCAACGTCGATCATCAGGGCAACCTGGCTGCCCAGTGGCTGCGTAGTATAAGGCGTTACAGCCCCATATCCCTCTTGACACTCTGAGCAGCCAGTGTTATGTATGAACGTGTATGGTTCAACCGGTGTTGAAACCCTGTTAAAACCCCTAAGCCTAAGGTTCTCGAGATACTGCTTCCCCTGCTGGTCAATATAGTTCGATGGTAAGTCCTCCCTGGCTGCTGTCTTAACCGCCTCCATTACAACAATGTAAAGCCCCTCCACAGCATCGTGGAACTCTCTCTGGCCCTTGGTCATCGGCTCGCCAACCCTGAAAGTCCTCCTTATTACTCCATGGTAGCCGTTGAAAGTTGGGCTGACACCCATGGAGACCATGTCTCCCTTCTGAATAACCCTGTTCGTCGCCGGGCCTATTACAGTATAGTTTCTTTCGCCAGACGTAACTATGGTTGGGAAACCAGTTCTGCCTGCGCCCAGCTCCCTCATAACGTATTCTCCGACGCCGGCGACCTCAAGCTCCCTCACCCCCGGTGTTGAAACAGCCAGCATAGCTCTGAAGGCAGCGTCAGCAATGAGGTTAGCCATCCCGCATATGGCTAGCTCTCTATCCGACTTTTCGTATTTTAAGCGTTGCAGAAGCTCCTCGTCGAAAAACACTCTGCTTGGGCTGAAGGTCTTGTGGAGCAGCATAACCTGCTTGTAGGGTATGGCTTGTGGGCTTGACAGAATTGCTACACGACTGTCCTCTGAAACCCCTATGCGCCTCAACACTTCTCGGAAAGACGTGAACCGGGCGTGCCTATAGTCCTCGTCAGATATCTGGAACTCTTTTAGGAAAACGATGTCTGCACCCGATTCCTCGACGGCCTCCTCTATCACGTGGCCCCCCTCGGGGCCGGCCAGCACGACGGGCCTGCCTTGCAGGGGGATCAGTATTCCATAGCGCTCTATTATGGGGTCGAAGACACCCGCGAGCCAAGCAATGTCAGACCTGTCAAGCTCGCTGCCACACGCGTATGCAAGGCCGTAGCCTTTCATGCTCATCCTGTTTTGGAGAACACTCCACCTTTTCTCGTATTCCTCCCTAGTTATTCTAAGCCCAAGGTTTATTTTGGGCCGGGTGTCCTCAACGATCTCTGAAGCGATCAACCCTATTTCCCTTTGGCTGAGCCTGCTGCCCAAGTTACCTCCACCACCAGCCTGTTGACGATTAACCTTCTAATCTTATATATGTTTTTACCGACGTGCAAAAAGTATTGTTAACAACAAGGTCTTGAATTCAACCTTATAAGTTTCCAGCATGATGATGGTTAATCCAGGTTGAAGAGGAGAAGCAGGTTTAGAAACAATGCGGTGTTAGCCGTAGGTGCGCACCCTGATGACGTCGAGTTCTTGATGGCTGGTACTTTGGCTCTTCTCCATAAGAAGGGCTTTAGGATTTTCATCGCGACGGTTTGCACCGGCAACATGGGTTCGATGACGCTTAGAAGCCAGGAGATTGCCAGCATCAGGTTTAGAGAGGCGGAGAAATCCGCGAGGATCCTTAGCGCACCCTACATGTGTCTAGGAGAGTCTGACCTACACCTGGTTTTCGACAACAAGACTCGCTTCAAGGCTGTTGAGCTCGTAAGAAGGATTGACCCAGATATTGTCATAACCCATTCTCCGGAGGACTATATGATGGACCACCAGTTGACCGCAGACCTTATGTGGGACGCGTGCTTCAACGCACCTATACCGAACTACGTGACAAACCAGGCTAATCCTGCGAAGCCTATGAGGCGGATACCTTTCCTGTTCTACGCTGACGCGATAGGTGGAAGAAACAGGTTTGGGGAAAGAGTCCGCGTTGATTTCTACGTTGACATAGGCTCGTCTATCAAGGTTAAAGAAAGAATGCTTGCCCAACACAAGAGTCAGAGAGAATGGCTGCGTGCGCAGCACGGCATAGACGAATATATTCTTCAGATGAGGCGATGGGCAAGAGAAAGAGGCAGCGAAGCCGGAAGAAAATACGCGGAAGCGTTTCGCCAACACAGGGGCCACCCGTTTCCACAGGAGAACGTTTTAGCATCAACCCTAGGCTCCCTCTGCATAATACCCTGATCATGCTTGAAGCTTCGGCTAGCCTAACCGGTGGAAATCTTAAAAGCATCGGATGAGAAAGGCAGAAGGGGGAAGATTGGGTTCAAACACGGAGTCAAAAAGTCTATCAAGATTCTACTCGTCATTATCCTGGCCGGAGGACCCCTACTCAGAGCAGGGGAGGAAACGTTACGAGGCTGCTATGAAGCATATGGAGGCCCTTCTAAGTAGCAAAAGGCTTCAGAAACTGGTTGAAAGGAAGGAGGTTAAGGTTCTCGAGGTCTGCGGGGGAACAGGAATTCGAGGCATCGCGCTTTCCAAGGTTTTAACCAACAGAGGCATCGCGGTTGACCTACTAATCACGGATCTCCGGGGGAAGGCTCTGGAGGCGGCGAGGAAGTTCAGCTACGAGGAGACTGGAAGAGAGGCGGGAACAGTCTTGATAGATGCCCGAGAGATCCATAGGATAGGGGAGAAGTTCAACCGGGTTTTGATGTACGGCTTATCGACTCCCCACTTCAACCCGTGGGACCTAGCCAGGTTCCTTTCCTCCGCTGGCGAAGCACTGAGCGACGATGGTTTTCTCGCTGTTGAAGAGGTGGATAGGAGATACACTATTTTCCTGAGCGTAGGTTACAAGTGGGCGTTATACGAGGCTCTTGAAGAAAACAAGCCGGTTGTCAGTTTCCACGCTGGGTATGATTTCAGAAACGGGATGGTGAAAAGAGTTTTCTGGAACTTCAAGGAAGAGCCTTTCCCCATAGAGCTATACTACTGGGGTTTCGCGGAACTGGCTGGCTTAACATGGCTTTTCTTCAAGGATGTGGATCTAGTAAGCTTGGAGAGGGCGAGGGGTTTCGTAGTTGGCATAGCCCCGAGGAGACTCTTGAAACCGGAAACCCTAGGAGAGCCCTCCTTCACCTCAAAATAGCCTGATTATCAGGTTATCCCCATCGGTTTGAGACGTCGACGTGAACAATCGGCCTAATGCTGGCGTGCTGTTTATTAAGAACCTTGCTGCGGATATAATCATGGATTCTAAAATTAATCCCGCCGTCCTTCAGATGGTTAATGCAGCAGCGATAGTGGTAACCATATTGTTTAATTCTCTTGTAAACATACTGCCTCTAAACGGAGTAACCACGGCGATGGTTTCAGACTCCTACCCTAACCTTTTCACTCCCCCAGGCTACGTTTTCGCAATATGGGGTGTAATCTATGTTCTCCCCGCCTTATTCATGGTTTACCAAGCCCGTGCCAGCGAAAGAAAAGAAGAGTATTTAGGAGAAATAGGTTTCCTATGCCTGCTGGGTGCTGCAGCGAACATACTTTGGCTAATAGCCTTCCACTATTCTTACGGTAACCCGTCGCTCTTCATCTTCACGCCTTTTCCAATCGTGCGCGCGCTGTTGCATAGGAAGGTTTGGGAGAAGAATGTTCACCTGCATATCTACGACCCGCCGACCTCCCCGTTTTAGACGACGAGTTGATGAGGCTGAGAAGCTTTTTGAAGAGGCGCAACGACTCGCCGACAGTGAGGAGGCGCGTTTCCGCGTGCAGGTGGCGCGCCTACCAGTCTGGTATGTCAAGCTGGCGACGAACCGGGTGAAGGGTGAAGAAAGGTTAGGGCTGCTCCGCAGGTTTCTCGAGGTCGCCCTCAAGGCGGGCGTCACGCATATTAGTGAAGGTGTGAAGCTGGAAGACTGGGCTAAGCGAATAGGAGGAGAATAATTAGGAGGCTCCACTCCAATACTGCCTGCTAGCCTACGTCAGAAATCTAAATTTTCGAGGATATTTCGTAGCCTGCTTAGTGCTCGCGAAAATCATTGTGAAAAGCCTAGTCAATAGGTATGGCTTTCAAAAAGTTAAATCGAGGTGCACGTAAAAAGTATAGGGTTCATAGAGAAGCAGGGTGATGATGTTGAAAGAAACCGTGAGAAAATTCTATACTGAATACGGGATAAAGGAGTGGCGAAGGCTGGTTAGAGACCCTTATCATAGGCTTGAATTCGACACGACGATGCATTTCCTTAGGAAGTATCTTCCAACGAAGGGCTTGGTTTTAGATGCTGGCGGTGGACCGGGAAGATATACGATTGAATTGGCGAAATCAGGGTACAACGTTGTTCTGCTCGATTTGACTCCGAAGCAATTGGAGATCGCGAGAAAAATGATTAGAAAGAAGGGTGCTCAGAATAGAGTGAAACAGATTGTCGAAGGCTCTATAGACAATTTGTCAATGTTTGACGATAATACGTTTGACGCTGTTATCTGTCTGGGAGCGCTGTCCCACCTTGTAAAAAAGAGGGAGAGAGAAAGCTGCTAACGAGTTGATAAGGGTGGCGAAGAAAAACGCCCCTATTTTTGTTTCCGTTATCGGAAGGCTGGCCGTATGTATAAATACGATCAACTTCCTATACCCCGAAATGCTAGAAGCGCCGAATGCTTATAGAAAATGCGTGTTAAAAGGAGACTCTTTTGGAGGGTACGGATTCACGGTATCCCACTTCTATTCGCTTGAAGAATTGAGAGGAGAATTCGAGAATAAGACGAGGATTCTTGAAATCGTCGGGCTCGAAGGAATTTTCTCCACGTATCAAAGAAGATACAACAGGGTCTACAGGATGAAAAAGTATAACACGATCCTAAGGGAGATTCATCTTAAAACCTGTAATGATCCGCATGTAGCGGCAATCAGCGAGCATTTCATGATAATCCGCAAAAAGTTACCTGTTCCTTGAGAAATTAATCCGCTGGTTTAAAACGCGAAGCCTGTTTTTCGCCGAGCCCCTGCAACCTCCTTTTCTCCAGGTCTCGCTGCATATCTTCACAACGCTTATACCACAGTATTTCATAATCCTTTTGAGGCACAACCCTGTCTTTCAGGTCGGAAATCCTGCGGATCCCGCTTTCCTTGCACCATTCTACGCATATCTCATAAGCCTCCCAGTCGAGCTCCTCATCCTCCCAGTAAACCGGGACCTCGGAGACCCCGCATAGGTAAGCGGCGAAAGCCCTAGTATGACCGTCAACAAATATGACGTCGTCCCCAAGCTTCTTGACAGGTATGGGCTCAATCGACCCCAAATCACTAGGGTTAAATCTTTTCATCACGTTGCAAAGCTTTTCGAAACTAATGTAGAGTTGACTAGGCTGTATATCCTCAAGCCTCATCTTGAATACTTCAACCATTGAACCCTAGCACTCGAGGATTTAGAACGCTGGAGAATTTAAAAATTTGGCTAATCGAAAGCGATTTAGAAACTAGCGTGAAAAGTACGCGCTCCCAGGCCCAAGTCTTGGAATCTCCATCTGTTCTCCTCCTCTTAAGGCTGATTGGTGGGCAATTATCCCTGGGATAGTCATGACGAGAGCCTCGTAGACTCCGACGGCTGGAGAACGCTTTTCAACAATAGATTGGATGAACGCATGGACTATGAAAGTGTGAGAACCATCGTGTCCACTCGGATGACGCAAAGACTCTGGAAGAATATTTGTCCTCCACCATTCTGTCTGCCGGTAGCTTTCTATCTGCGGCAAGTCTAAAGGACTACTTCCAGCCTTCCAGACAATATGTTTAGCGCCATTAGGGTGGGGCTCGAAGAAACTCATTTTCTCTCCGATCCACTGCCCTCTTTCACATGGGCCGACGGAAGCGTTCCAGTAGACGGCCATCCTGAAGGCATTACCCTTATCTGTTACGAAAAACGCAGTCTCGTTCCAGAAAGGATTGTTGTAAGCATTATCCTTGAGAATTGGAGACTCGTCCCCCCATCCTACGCAGGAAACTCTAATCATCTTCTCTCCAGTAACCCCGACTAAGTATGCAGTGCAATGCGTAGGGTAAAGCATAGGGGGAAACCCGTGGCGCCAAGTCTTATTGCCATTATTGTCGAAGAATAGTGACGCCAATCTTGGGTGATAGTATTCAGCCTCAGTGTAGAATATCCTGCCGAACCTTCCCTCCTTAAACCATTTTCTAGCGCGCGCGCTTTAAAACGGAAGTATCCATCCTACCTTGGAGAGAAGCACTATGCCTATTACTAAGCCAACGAGCACACCTTCTCCCGTTGCAATGCCTGCTGCGATGACTGTCTTGTATTTTTCCCACCACTCTCTGCCAAGGAAGCGCGGCATCAAGTATCTTCCGATTAGCGCGGCTAGGAACATGGGAATCGTGAACGCCGGGAGCGTTGAAATACCAGTAGCGATACCCATCAGGCTAAATGGTATTGAAGCAAGCTTGGTTAAGAGTGAACCCACTACACCGAGGCCTATGGCTAGGGAGAAGAAGAATAAAAGAACAGTCAAGTTTAAGGTGAAGACCTGTCTAGTAGCCCACATTAGTTGGTTTATAGCTTGAACTGGCCACGAGATAAGCGTGTTTGGATAAGCCGAAGAGGGGATTGGAGCGATCATCCAGAATACACTAGCATATACTACACCAAATATTGTGTAAAGTATAAAGGCAATAATGAAGGCTTTAAGGAAATCAATCGGTTTTGTTTCAGTCAGGTAAGCGACTTTTATGCTCTGAACCCATGAAGGGGCTGACCCACCGCCCATTACTGGGCTAAAGAACCAAGCATCGATTTTCGGGTAGCCTGAGAGCATGATCGTAAAAGCCCACGCATACGGTATGCTTACAGCGTAACCAGTTTCACCAACAGCCCTCGTGCCTATCACCGCGTTCAGGAACGAAACGCCAAGCGAGACAGCAAGAGCAGGCAGTACTGGGAAATCCGGTATGAAATGATTGAAGATAAGAACTGAAGCAATGATGGAGGTAAAGTAGAGAGCTAGAAGAACCTTTAAAGATGGGTAGCCGGCTGCCTTGCTCTGGGCTGAAAGCCTCCACAGGGAACGAATCCCCCTAACTATCACTCTCCAATTCTGCGCCAATGCCAGTATTGAAATGGCTAGCATGAATCCAATCTGCGGTATTAGCCAGACCCTGAGCATAGACCTTTGCCACACCAAACCTAGACTCATGCCGAAAGTCCATTCCTCTTTCCACAGTGGGAAGTAGTCGCTGAAAAAGGAGAGGGCGAGGTTGTTTCCTATTACCCATACTAGGATTGAGCTAGCAAACATATAGGCTACGGTGTTGAACGGGATTAGGAAGCCGCCTATCCAAATTAGAGGGTCGGTTGCAATGCCAAGGGCAGCACCTGGAAGGAGCCGCTCTATCCCAAGCAACCCTGTTGTCAGATCCCACCATGGAACAGGAATGATTTGTATGTTTGTACCCCAAAGCCCTAGGCTAATTGTATTTATACCGTACAGGAAAAACGAGTAAAATGCTCCAATTGCTACAGAGATAATGAAGACCTCCATCCTGTCCGCAGGCCTATCAGTCAGCGTGTTTATCATCTGTGCGGAGATGTCTGCAAACGGAAAGGGCAGTTTCTCCGTCTCTAAGAACAGTTGGGCGCAGATTATGGTTAAAGAGATTTCTGCGACTATGAACAGAATGCCGAATTGTAAAGTGGAGAGAAACATTGGGAGAAGCCAGGTGCTTGAAAGTAGCGTCCTGCTGAATTGTATATCCCGCCAGTATGGAACATAGAAAGTAGGAATAACCTCTGGAAGCGGTAGATTAGTAAATGGGTCCATGAACGACCATCCGACAGGCCCTGTTACCAAGTAGTGACGATATATGAAGTCGGTCATGGGTGTAGATGCAGCAACCCCTATCATTATGAACATGATGAAAAGCTCCTGCTTAGACAGGCGAATATTCATTAAAGAACCCACCTGTAGGAAAAGGATCACAACTATGTAACTGAAGACTCCGGCTATTGCAGCTCCTGAAACCAAACTCAAATATATGGAGACTGGTAGTAGAACTACTGAAGCAAAGAAGAGGGCAAATATCACCCTCCAAGTTATTCCACGTTTGAACTCAATGGTCTGGCTCATTCTAACTCGCACCTCCTTTATCCACCAATTCTATATATCTGCTTTTCTCACTCTCCGAGAGCATCTTCCAGGTTAATAGTTGCTTCCTAACAGCATCTATGAAACCGTAGTTTAAAGCAACCCAAGTGTCCGGAGTTCCCTCTATTCTTTCCAGTCTAAGCATAAAGTCGTATTTTCTCGTATCCTCGTAAAACTTGGAATTTATCAGGGCCTTCTGATAGACTCCTGAATCTAGAGGCATCAGGGAAACTAAAAGCTCCTGCGTTTTCTCTTTAAGATCCGTCTTTATACTCCTGACTATGAATGGATCCGGAGTCTCGGAAGTACGTGCTTTAAAGAATTCTTCTAAGAATAAGTAAACCGCCTCAACCTCTCTTTCCTCGGTTAGAGAAAACGGCAGTGGAATATCCCACAGGTTGCCCTTTGGCTTTGTCGGAATCTTCCATTTCCTTTCAAGCGAAGGTGTAATTAGTTTTGAAGCCATTCGAATGGGGTAAATCATCGCCAATAAGGTTGATAAAATGCCTGCGAAGATCGCGAGAGCTATCGAGAGGGATGTAGCGTTCAGAGAAAAGCTTTCCGGGAGGAATTTACCGGAGATCAAAAGCGAGTTTGCCACTACTCCCACGAAATAGGCGGGAACCACGGACAAGATTGAATATGTAACCGCCTCTATAATCAACATTATTGCTGAGCCGGAAGGCGGAAGGCCGACGGCGCTATACACAAAGATATCCCCCCTCCTCTCCTTTACTGAGCCCAACACAGCTACCGAAATGGATGCGGCGCCTATGACTATCAACGGTAAAGCGAAGGAGAGGCCCGAAGGAGCGAAGGAGACTATTGGACTATAGTAGATCGCTCCCTCAGTAGAGGAAACGTAAATCGGAATACTAAATACATTTGTAATTCTTTCAGCGAGGGCTGCAGCATCATCATAGCTTTTCGTCACTATTGAAACACTCGCCAAATAACCACCCATATCCTTTACTAGCTTGTGAGGTAATATTAGCATCATGCTCCACGGTGTGGGAGCATACTGCGGCTCCTGAACCGTCCCAAGGACTATAGACGGTAGAATAGGGTATAACGGAGTATCGATGTACCCATCGAAGTCGATAAAACTGTTTAAAGTAGAAGAATTCACGATCCCAACTACTTTAAGCTTTAAGCCTTCGAAAACGATTGTGTCGTCAACCTTAACTGATAAATCTTTAGCAATGTTAAGGGGAAGGATTGCAGAATAGTAGTCTTCAGAGTTAAACCACCTGCCTTGGATTAAAGCTTTCGAATAATCATACACGTGATATTCTTCAGGAGTTAGCCCTATGACGGCTTTGATAGTGGTTGAGGAGGTGTTTGATTTTATGAAGGTGTAAACGTCTCTACCTTCGATCGCTTCAGGATACCACCAGAATCTTGGAGCGATGATTGACGCCAAATCGGCGAACCGCTCCTGCTTCAACACATTGATCAAATCATAGTCGAATGCTCCACTCGGTTGCTGTCGAATATTCGTCTTTATGCAAACACCCATATAGTTGACTTTACCCTCAGGGATCGACGACGGCATAGGAGCCTGGTAAATCGAGACGGAAGTAAGAGATACGAATGCGAAAACCACGGAAGCTATCGAAAGCATGACTAGGGAAGTTCTCAGTTTACGTCTTTTCATATGCTCTATCGTGTACGGGAAAATGACTAGTGTGAACGAGGTAAGACTTTTCTCCGCAAAGTGAGCCCCAAGCGTCTTAGTCCTTATCGTTTTCAAAGTGCCTAGAGCTTCGGAAGAGAAAAGGAAGGTCACAAGCACGAAGAACACTACCACGATCACGCTGAGAGGAGCCATGATGAAATTAGCCGCGAGTTTAAATATTGGATTTACATAGTATAAAAGAAGCATCATTACGATGAAGAGCACGGCTGAAGATATTGCCACTATCTTCCCCTGGGCTCTAATGAAGATAGCGGGCGCTAGGAATGAGAATAATGCAAGTATAATTATCAGGAAGATAGAGGTTGTTGGTATATCGTTGATTAAACCCATAACCCCTCCGTAGGACCTAACTACGATGGAATTTAAGGAGGCTGCTGATTGAAGCATCGTCAAATAGTCAAGGGTTCTTAAAGAATCGGAGAGGAGATTCTTGTAGAATAAAGCATTATTTAAAGAATCCTGGATTAATGGATTCCATATGTTTAAATCGCGCAGCCCAACGTATCTGTTTAGCGAAGTAGTGTAAATATTTTTCGCGGACTCAAGCAAGGCGTTTACATGAATTTCCTCGTTATCCTTTGAGCCGTATCCATAAAAGTCGTATGGCGGTATTGAAGCTGCAGAGGTGTTTGTTAATAGAACTCCAAGTACCCTCGTAGACCCTATGGTCATGAAGCTCACGAAATAAGTGTGAGGCTGGACGAAAGCAACTAGGATTTTATCGTCCGGCTGTAGGAAAAATCCCCAAGATATATCAGGACCTAGAGATTTAGCGTTAAGTAGTTGAACAGAGGGAATGGATTGGAGCCAAACGTTCGTAGGTACACGCGGATCCCTGAAGATTAGTGGTCTCAACCCTTGATAGTCGAAGACGTTGAAGAATACGACCGTGTTAGACCTGAACGCTATTGTGGTTACGTTATAGGGCTCCGTGTTTAACTGATAGTAGTTTGGAAGATATTGCGCACCATACTGGCCGAAATCTGGAGCATACTCTATCAGACCGGTTTCTCCGTTCAGCCTAAACGCTAGGAACGTATAGGCGCCAAGACACGGGGCCAAGCCGTAGCCTAATCCCCTTACTTCAAACTTACCTTGAGAGTCTGAAAAAGTGTAGATGATCTGGAAAGGATAATTCGTGTAGCCTAGGCCTCCGGGAAATACTACTACCGTTGCGTTTGGAAGCGGAGTGTACCATCCCTTAGTAATATTGAATGTTAACGTCCTGCCGTATACTCTGATAAACCCAGCCACATCTGTAGCCCCAGCTGCTATAAGTGTTCTACTATTACCTGAGACAGCCGGGGACACTTGATCCCACCTGATTCCCCAGTCTTTCGAGTTTGAAAGCTCATGAATTATAGCTAGGCTCAGGTAAGCCTGGGGCCAAAGATTATCATAGTGCACATCTTGGCTCAAAGGCAAGCCCCAGAAGAAGTTTAGAGTTCTACCAGTCTTTATTGTGAACCCTAATCCATGGGCCATGGATAATGGCTCAGAATCTAGGATGTAGGGGGCCACTTGAGTACCCCACCAAGCATTAGTGGGGAAACCGTAAATCACTTCAACGGGGCTTACTTCCTTGCTGAAAGCATCCACTACATTCATAAGCTTTGTCTGTAACCATCCAGTCCATCTTGCTTGAACGGTTGTGCTCCCATACCTGTAGAAGAAGCCCTGACTTAGGAAAGATATGCTCTTCGAGCTTGTTGAAAAATCCATGTTGATTTGCAGCCAAATCTTCGTATGACCCTCGACAACACTATTATTATAGAAGAACTCGTCCACAAAGGCCCTGGAGCCCGCTAGTGCCTGGTAGTGGCCTGAAAACGCAACGAACCAGATTGTCCTTTTAGGCTTCTGACCTGAGAAAATTCTCGCGAATTCTAATAAGGCTGAAATCGATGTTGCTTCATCTTTCGAAGAGGCTATTGCAGGAACGACTGACCACGTGTCGTAGTGAGTTGAAACAACGATTACGTCATTCGGGTAATCCGTGCCCTCCAGTATGCCGATTATGTTTTGACCAACAACATTTTCGAGAGTCATATTGTTCACGATTGTAGCATCCACTCCACCATTATTCTCTTCAAGCAGGTTTAGAATGAATAAAGCATCCTTTCTTGAAACGTAAAGCCTCGGTAAGTATATGGGAGTAAGCAGGAACTTCGACCTAGCTTCCGCATAGTTGCTCTCCTCAGGCTCTATGAAGATAACTCCTTTCGCTCCAAGCGCAGCGGCCTGAATCCAATTGTCCCCACTGTTAAAATCCATCAGGACGATCGATCCGTTCACCGGCTTACCTTTAAGGGCCTGATAGCCACCGTCCCTTATGTAAACTAGCCTGCCGGAAACACCTTCCAGTGGGGTCTTACAAGTCTGTATTAGATTAGGCCATAATGAGAAGGCCTTAACCCTGTAAGAGCGATCCTTAGTTTTTAAAACAACGTAATCATCGCCATCTATCGGACATACCGTGGTGTAATTCTGAATTATTACTTTTAACCCTAATTCTTTAAACCTATCAGCTATGTAATTCGAGGCCCTGTAGAAACCTGGGTAACCGGTTACTCTCGACCCCAGGGAGGAAAAGAATTCCAGATGCTCAATAAGCCTCGACTTATCAAAGTCGGACAGGATTGCTGCGAAGCCCTCGTCACTAGGCTGGGCTTCCGCATTCGAGAAGACGTTCGCATCAGATAGCAGGTTTGCACCAATTAAAACCAGGATGAAGAGTGTAAAAACATATCTCCAGCCTTCTCGCTCATCTTTAAGGGTTACCATTAGAGATATCCACCTCTTCTAGTCACCTTAACCACGAGTTGTTTAGGATAAAAAAAGGATTTTTAAGGTTTACTGATTAAAATCGGCCGAGCCACGTTGGTAGCGATACGTTGAAGAAGGTTATTAAAGCTCCGAACAGTACTAGAGCGCCGAAGCCTATACCAATCCCCATCGCTATTGGCATCCACTTTTCTTCGAACACCCTTGAACCACCGAATTTAAGCACCGCATATTTTACGATAAAGGCTACGAGCCAAGAGGGCCAGAAGCCCTCGGGCAGCATCATTAGACCCACCGGATTTATGAAGAACCACCTGAATCTTGACCTAAGAGTATAGCATGCGAAGACAAAGATCGTGCCCACTATAGTATATGTCCATGTCTCCGCAACGGTTACGGCTGGTGGAGAACCATAAGTATAACTGTAAATTGTTGGCAGCATCCAAACGTCGTATTGTATCGAATTGATCCTAGAGTACCCGCCGAAACTAGTCATGAACCACGGCCATAGGAAGTAGGCAGCAACAGCAGTAGTTACTATAGAGATCAACGCGATGTAGAGTATTTCCTTGTAGCTTGTATTAGTTGCCTCACCTATTTTGAAAGACATGAAGCCCCAGTGTATGTTCATCGGGCTCATCCTGGAACCCGCTAACCCTAGGGAGGTGTACATCAACATGGCGTTGAATGCATCTGGAGATGGTCTTCCACCCCATTGGCCGAGAAAAGTACCCACGTCGAAAACTATGCCCTGGTAAGCGCCACCGTAAGGATAGAAGTGTTGCTCTCCCATCATTCTTATCCAAGCGAACATGATGAAAACATAGAATAACGGGATAAATATTGCCATTACTATGGGTGTTCCCGCCACGGCGAAGAGTACAATTTGTATCAGTAATGTTCCTAAGGCACCGAAAGCCATAAGCCTATATGAAATTCCACCCACGTCTCCGCCTTCTCCACCAATGCCCTTTCTGAGAACTTCGAGAATATACTTGTAGTACTTGAAAACTACGTATAAGGCTATGCCAACAGAAACAAGAGCGTCAAACTGAGCCCACTTAAACACGCCGAGCGAATACGCATACTGATACTCGTTTCCAGCGCCAGGTGTAAACGGGTTTATTCCCAGTCTGACAGCCGCTGTTTGGAAGAGGACTCCCCATATAAACCACCAGATAGTGGCCGTTGCCAATACATCTAATGGAATTAGTTGCCCTATGGAAAAAGCGTCGATAACATAAAAGTTGCCAACCATTAATGCACCTGGCAATGGACCCGTAGTTATGCTTAGGAGGTTCACCGGCCAGTTGGCCAGCGCGTTGCCTCCGAAGGCAAGCGGCCAGAAGTTTATCACCTGCCCAGGTATTGAAAGCAGCATGCCTATGATTAGCCCTATGTAGAAGAACTTTGTGCTGCCGATTTTCAGGTTGAACAGGTTTGGCTTCCCATTACTCGTCGAGGTGAAATTGTTTATCATGAAGCTTACTGGCATAACCCAGGGAAACGGTAGTCTTTCCACTTCCATTAACGGCTTTATAAGCATAGTGCCCCAAAACCACAAGGTTGAGAATTCAACGACCGACCAGACTATCCAGAAGAGAATTGGCACGATCCATGGATCCAGATTGAAGACACCACCGTACCAGAACGCGTTCATCACAATAGGGTCTTTTGGCACCAAGAAAGGCGGAACTTTCTCGTAGAAAACTGTTTTGTATGTTTCTGTGTTTAGACCTGTTGTTACATGCGCGATACTCCAATTTGTTATCGGCGTAGTAGTCCAGTAGCCTATTCCCTGCGCAGCATAGTAACTGCCAGCAGTAATATAGCAGATTACGAAGAACAGGGTTAGCTCCTGCGGGGAGAGCCTGAGCCTTCCAGAGAGTTTAGAGAGCATGTAGATTATTATAAGATTCCAGAAGAAGGGTAGCGGGAATATTAACGGGTAGTTCCACCAGGCTCCGAAGCCCTGCATGACCAGGTTTAGGAAGTAGCCTATTGGGGGGATTAGTATTGCAGAGATCATGATCCAGGTTTTCAGGCCAGAAGGCTTAACTCTTTCCGTAGGGACTGATTCTCCCAACTTCTTTCACCTTTTCACGCGTTACGACGCAATTTTACAAGTATATAAAGCTTCTCCCATTATTTTCCCCATTATATATATTCATCATAATCACAATAATCTGAAGCAAGCCGCTTCTTACAGAGAGCAAAAATGAGACACGTTTAACAATAATATGTTAAAGCTGGTTGTGGTTAAAAAACAGGATTTCCGCCAGATCCTCGACTTTTCGTATTAATAAAAAGGCTGAATAATAACAACTAGTCTAATTTAGTTTTTAAAATCGATTTTCTTGGAAAACGATAATGTTTGACGGAAAAGCCGCTGCCTTTCAAGCCCGTTTTAACTCCAAGAGACTTTTTAAGAAGGCATTATTGTCCAGAATCGAAAATAGAACCATTATAAAAGTTTTTATACTTGATAATGAAGGCTGCGAACATGAATTCTAGAGAGAGATTTTTGAAGGCTCTGGCCAGGGAGGAGCCTGACAGGGTTCCGCTGTGGGAACTGATAATAAATGGTCCAGTCATAGAGGCTATGCTCCCGGGAAGAAGCTATGCCGACTTCGTTGAGTGGGCCGGGTTGGACGGTATAACTACGGGTGAAAACCAGAAGTTTATCAAGGATGGAGAGTATCTGGTGGACGAGTGGGGGATAAAATGGAAGACTAGCGCTGGCGAGGTTAGTTATCCTGCCGGAGGACCGATACGGGAGCCGGGTGACTTAAACAAGTATTCTCCTCCAGACCCAGATGCAGACTGGAGGCTAAGCACACTGGAAGCATACGTCGACAGGTTTAAAGGAGAAAAAGCAATAGTTTTTCTAGGCCATGAAACATTCGAATTCTCCCACTACCTAGTCGGAGGCTTGCAAAACCTTTTCGTTCACTATCATAAGAATAAGGATTTCGTCCACAGGATGAGTGAAATCATCTCCGATTACAAGTGTAGGGTTATCGAGAGGGCTATTAAGGCAGGAACAGATGTAGTGTTGACTGGAGATGACTATGCTAATAGGAAGGCACCGCTCATGTCGAAAAAACAGTTCGAAGAATTTGTATTACCCTACTTAAGAAGAGCTGTGGAAACCTCTAAGAAGCATGGAATACCATTCATAAAACATACTGACGGGAATCTTTGGCCAATCATAGATATGATTATAGATTCCGGGATCGATGCCCTTGACCCTATAGAGCCAATTGCTGGAATGGATATAGGGGAGGTGAAGGAAAAATACGGTAAAAGGATAGCTGTTGTTGGAAATGTTGACTGCTCTTATGTTCTTACTTTTGGTAGCGAGAAGGAGGTTGAAGAAGCAGTAAAAGAAACAATTGCAAAGGCCTCCCCAGGCGGGGGGCACATCGTAGCGTCGAGCAACAGTATTCATCCAGCGGTGAAACCGTCGAACTATATGCTAATGTTAAAACTGGCAAGGAAGCATGGCATGTATCCAATTGACGAAGAGTTGATTAGGGAGTATAGGAAGAAAAAGTACATAACTAACTACTTAGGTTAGAAAACTGTATACGTCTGGAAAATCTTCCTCGAGAGGCAGTTTAACTGGTTTCCTTCTCAGGACAGAAATGACTCCGGCTATAGCTAATTCTAATGCCCTTCTCCCATCTTCACCAGATACGGGAACAGGCTTGTCTTCTTTTACACATTCTTTGAAAGCGTTGAGCTCAAGCAAGTACGGATCCTTGGTTTCCAAAACAATTTTCTGCCTTTTTACCGAGCCTCCGGTTAAGAACATGTCGATTCGTTTAGGATTATTACTACCTATCCGAATCAAGCCTCTAGTACCGATAACCTCCAGATTATAGCTGAAAGGATAGCCCTCAGGCATTATCCAACTTCCTTCCACATACGCGCCCAGTTTGTTTTTAAACGAGATGAAGGCTCGAGTATGATCATGTGACTCAGCCTTTCTCACTAGTGTTCCGCCTTGGGCAGATATCTCTTCAGCGTTTCCAAAAGTCCATGTGAAGAAGTCGAGGTCGTGAATACTAGTATCTATAAAAACACCACCTCCCTTGTTAGGATCGTTGTGCCAATCTTTCCAGACTGAAAAATTATGGGCAATTAGCCGGCTGGCCTTTGCAAATACAGGCATCCCAATTTCGCCATTCATTATAAGACTCCTAGCCATTATGTATTCAGCCCAGAATCTGAGAACATGAGCAACCATAAGCTTCCTTCCAGCACTCCTAGCCTTATTGATCATGCTATCGGCATCTTTAAGTCTTAATGCTATTGGTTTTTCAACTATAACATTCTTCCCATATTCTAGTGCGGTTTCTACGATCTCCTTATGCGTGTAAGTCGGGGTACATACGTCCAATATATCCACTGAGTCGTCTTTCAAAACTGGATCAAGGGTCCCATAGAAATTCGGTATATGGTATTTTTCACTCACTTGCCTAGCCCTCTCCCTTTCTATATCTACACACACTAAAAGCTCTGCACCATCTATAGATTTCCAGCGGTCAACATGAACTTGACCTATGTTTCCGCAGCCAATAACCGCCACTCCGAGACTACTCATCTCATGCTGGAAAAAAGCTTTAGAATATAAGTTTTACCTAATGCCGTGCGTCAACCCTATTAATGCCTCAACACTTCCTAACTATAAGATTAACCTGATACAACTAGGGTTTTAGCATGAAGCTTGTTTTCACCTGAGCCGAAAAATATCGCGGGCAATAGGTGCATTCTCCTTCGTGTCGAGAATTTGAGGCGGGGTTAGCAACATCATTATATCAGTGAGGCGGCTACAGCCTTGGATTTAGCCATGAGAAAAACATCTTCTAACGGCATTGAGGAGGATTTGGCATGGTGGAAATATTTGTGTCTATGACCCAGTTGTGCATGCTAATATCATACAAAATTGCAGAAATATTTACTCGTGAAGCACTGCACGCTCTATTCCTTACGCGTATCTGTCGTTTTTTAAAAAAAAGTTATACTTAAGACTTTTCGGATTAAAACCTAGCAAGCCACGCTGGTAGTGATGTACCAAAGAAGGTTATTAAGGCTCCGAAGAGCACCAAGCCGCCGAAGCCTATGCATACTCCCGTTGCCATCGGCAACCATCTTTCCTCGAACACTCTGGAGCCGCCGAACTTGAGAACCGCGTATTTTATGACAAAGGCTACAAGCCAGGTTGGCCACCATCCGTTCGGAAGCATCAGCATGCCTATCGGGTTTATGAAGAACCATGTGAATCTAGCCCTTAAGAAGTAGATTATAGGTGTGACGACTATTCCGAGTATAGCATAACCCCATGTTTCTTCCACGGTTAAGGCCGGAGGAGTGCCGTACGTCCAGTTGTATATTCCTGGGAGGCTCCAGTCATTGTAGCTTATTGAGTTGATTCTCGAGTATCCTCCGAAGCTCGTCATGAACCACGGCCATATGAAGTAGACTGCTATAATCGTTGAAAGCAGCGAGATTATAGTGATGTAGAGAACCTCCTTCCCAGACGTGTTGGTCTCGTAAGCCATCTTGTACGATTTAAATCCGTGATGCATCGCCATGGAGCTCATCCTAACCCCGGTGCCATAGCTGTAGTACATCAGTATCGTGTTGAAAGCTCCGGGAGATGGTCTGGGGCCCCACTGTCCTAGGAAGGCACCCGCGTCAAAGACCAGGTACGAATAGGTGTCTACACTCGGCATGAACTCTTCAACCTCACCCATCATCCTTGTCCATCCGAACATGTAGAATATGAAGAACACGGGTATGATTAGGGCCATGATTATCGGCGAACCCGTAACGGCAAACAGGACTACTTGAAGAAGGTATGTGCCCAAAGCTCCCCAGGCCAGAAACCTGTAGGAGACCCCGTCGTCCTCAGCCTTCTCACCCTTCAATCCCTTCTTGAAGATCTCAAGGATGTGCTTCCTATACCTAACTACGACGGTAGCAGCCAGGCCTAGGGAGAGGCCTATCCATGAAAACTGCATCCATTTAAACGGTCCTAGGTTCCAGGCGTAAGCACCCTCGTTGCCTGCTCCAGGTGTGAACGGAGCCAATCCAGTTCTAACAGCCAAAGTTTGGTAGATCACGCCGAAGACAAACCAGTAGAGGACTGCTGTGGCTAGTGCATCTAAAGGTATGAATTGCGCAACGAAAACATCGGTGACGTACAGGTTACCTGAGGTCAAAGCTCCGGGTAACGGTCCCTCAGTTATGCTTAGGAGGTTCACCGGCCAGTTAGTAAGCGCGTTGCCTCCGAACGCCAGTGGCCAGAAGTTTATCACCTGCCCTGGAATCGAGAGAAGCATTCCTATCACGAAGCCTATCCAGAACAGCTTCGTCAACCGTAGTCTGAAGTTGAAGAGGACCGGGGTGCCTTCCTCCTCCTCCGTATAGTATTTCATAAGGTATGTGTGAGGAGCTATGCCTGGGAATGGTAGTTTCTCTGTTTCAACTAGTGGCTTTCTCAGGAAGTAGCCCCATATTGCCATCCCGACGAATTGCCCTATTCCCCAGACTATCCAGAATAGGGCTGGAACCAGCCAGGGACCTAGGTCGAAGGCTCCGCCATACCAGAAGGCGTGCATCACCACAGGGTCTTTAGGAACTATGAAGGGAGGAACTTTCTCGTAGAAGACGCTCTTGTACGCCTCACTGTTTAATCCTGAGGTTGCGAAGCCGATGTTCCAGTGTGGAAGGGGAGTTGTGGTCCAGTAACCGAACCCGTACGCGGCATACATTCCACCTGCGGTTATGAAACAGATTACGAAGAACAGGGTTAGCTCCTGCGGGGAGAGCCTGAAGCTTTTAGAAACCTTGGTCAGCAAGTAGAATATTACGATGTGCCAGAAGAATGGCAACGGGAATATTAACGGGTAGTTCCACCAGGCTCCGAAGCCCTGCATGACCAGGTTTAGGAAGTATCCTACGGGGGGTATTAGTATTGCAGAGATTATGATCCAGGTTTTCAGGCCAGAAGGCTTAACTCTTTCCTTAGAGACTGATTCCCCCAACTTCTTTCACCTTCCCACCAAAAAGTAATTTTCATCCATAAATATAAAGCTTACTCCCATTATTTTCCCATAATCGCTGGACCCTTACGAATCCCACGAGTAAGGGTGGAAACAAGCATCACGCCACTAGTTTTCAAGCGATATTTTCAAGCGATAGTGCATAGCCTTGTCGCACGCAACCAGTAAACGCGAGAATTGTTAACTACCCGTGATTCTCCTGTAAAGGTAAGAAATAATGATCCCAGTCAGCCCGATGATTATCAGCAGCAGCGGGGGAGAAAGAAAATCTCCGAGTGTTTGCACGATCAGCCAAATAATCCCGATGAATAATATTGCAAGAAAAACCACGAGCACGATGCCAGCCTTATCGCCGCTCAAGCCCGGATACTCAGCAAGTTTTTACAAATATTGCTTTATTAACCTTATGAAAATCACAATCCGGCTGAAACAACAAGGAAGAAGCGTTAATGCAATGGCATCAGTATGACGAAAAACCAGAAATAAGTTTTCCTAGTCTTATGGCGGAGGAAGAGCATCCTCAAGAGGAATCCGAACAATCCTCCTACTGCGGAAACCGCGAAAAACATTCTTCCCAAGAGTCCTTACACGCTTTTGAAGCGGCGCCACCGGCTTGTCGAAGCCCATAGAGAAAACCATGCAAATCATGAGCGAAAAAAGGCCTCCCGGTATTGATAGCAGGCGAAATAAACGGCTGGCTCTCATTAAAGCTTAAATAATACGATCGTCAATAAATGCCGGTGAAAGTTGGAGATATTCGAGAGTTTCTCTAAGTCTGTTGACTACGTTTCGAAGCTGTTGTCAAGAGGAACGGAGCTCATAGTAATGATAATAATCAACATAATTCCAATAGTCAACTTCATCTTCCTAGGCTATTGCAGCAAGATTTTAAAAGAGGGGCCCGCCAAGGATGAGCCGCCGAAGTTCGAGAATTTTGGAGAACTTTTTGGGAACGGGTTAAAGATATTCATCGTAGGACTATTGTGGGCATTACTGCCGATAATAATACTCGTGTTAGCGTTTGCCCTAGCCGCACCTTGGTACTGGATCGGCGGCGGGCTCGGCTTCGCTAGACTCGGAGTCACGTTAATCATCGCCATACTAATAGCACTCCTAGCCGGTATATGCGTAGGAATATTTGGAGTAATAGGTGTCCTTCTCACCGCTAAGACCGGGGAAATAGCTAAAGGGTTTTCCTTCCAGCAGATAATGGCGGTGATAAATAGCGTCGGCTTCGCCAACCACGTTATCTGGGTGGTTGTGGCAGCCATCATAGTATTCATAGTGGGCTTGTTAGGCACGGTGCCGCTGATCGGCTGGCTCATAGCCTTGGTCGTATCACCCCTGCTCGCAACCTTTCTAGTCAGGGCTGCAACACTCTTCTACTCAGACGCTGTTGAAAGAACCCTGCTACCTCCACCCCCGCCTCCGCCTCCAACCGTTTAACACCTCGTGCAAGGGTTTCCCCTGCAACCCAATCGGAATACTCTTTTTCAGCTCTTACCGTCGTTAAATGCTTCCGCAAACATAGCAAGCAGCCAGCCGCATCAGCAAAAGTATCGCGTTCAGCGCGCTAACAATCCTCAATAAATGTTTTTTAAACCAGAAGGCGTTTTCCCCAGTGATCATGGAAGACTGGATTAGGAGAATTTTCATAGAGCGGGCCGATCTTTTTCTTAAAATTATGAACGAGAGATGGCTTAAAACAGAGGCTCTCGTCGACGGAATGATAAGGCTGCTTAAGGATTTCAACATAGAAAGCGGAAGGATCCTAGACCTGTGCTGCGGAAACGGGAGGGTTGCAATATCCTTCGCTAAAAAGGGTTTCAGAGCCGTAGGCATCGATCTTTCTCCCGTGTTTATTGAAGATGCTAAAGAGAGAGCAAGGGAGCTAGGTGTCTCCAAGAGGACTAGCTTCATATGCGGCGACGCCCGAAGACTCCTGAGCCTTGTGCCTAAGGATGCGTGTTTCGACGTGGTAACCAGCGTCTGGACATCAATTGGTTATTACGATAAGAGTGAAGACCTAGCGGTTTTCAAGCAGGCGAGACAGCTAACAAGAGATGGGGGAGTACTTTTCATAGCTGAGACAGTCCATAGAGATTCTCTAAACCTGAGATTCTGCCCTTCATCATTCACGCTTCACGAGGATATTGTTTTAGTTGAGGAAACGAGTTGGGATGCGCTCACCTCTAAGCTTAGAACCACGTGGTCTTTCTACGCGAAGAATGGTGACGACCTGAAGTTTATCGACAGAATCGTGTTCAACATATACGTCTATAGCGTAAGCGAGCTCGCATCAATGCTGAGAGAAGCAGGTTGGGAAACCATCGCAACATATGGGAACCTGGCTACGAGACAACCATTCAGTCCCTGGACAGAGTTGAACCTGGTTGCGAAAACCATTAACACAGGGCATGATGAAAAAGGGTAATGACGCTGTTCAGAAATTTTTTTAAAAAAAAGACTGAAAAGGAGTTTTAAAGGATTAGGCTTCCTTAACGCCCTCTAAAGCCTCGCGCAAACCCTTGTAACGATTACGAACAGTAACCTCAGTCACATTCGAAGCCTCAGCGATCTGCTTCTGAGTGAACAACTGCAAGCCTAATCTCTGAGTTGCAAGATACATTGCGGCTGCAACCATTCCAAGCGGGTCCTTGCCAGCAGTGATCTTTTTCTCCTTAGCCTCTTTCAAAATTTTCAATGTTTCTCTTTCCACTTCCGGCCCGACTTTAAGCTTGCTAGCGACTTTTTCAACGTATATCGCTGGGTCGCTCAACGGCATTTTGCTTTCAAGCGACCTGATCAAAAGCCTGTAGCTTCTCGCCACCTCTTTCCTCTTAAGCCCCGAAGCGTTCGCAACCTCTTTAAGCGTCCTCGGGATCCCGCTGTCTCTGCATGCTGCGTATAATGCTGCCGCTGCAAGGCTGTTTATCGGTCTCCCCCTCACCAGTCCTCTTTCAAGAGCGTCACGGTAGATCTGCACTGCTCTCACGTACGTTGCCTTCGGCGCTTTAAGCTGGTCTGCTATCTGCGAGACTACTTTGCTCGCAACCTGCAGGTTTCTCTCCGCCGAGTTGTACGCCCTGTTTCTCTGTTGCCATAGCCTAAGCTTCTGTGCTTCAGCCATCGCCTTCTCGGAAAGAACCTTGCCCGTTGCGTCTTTGATTCCTGTTTCAAGCGTCGTTGAAAGCCCATAATCGTATATTGCTGTCGAAAGCGGGCTTCCAACCCTGTCTCTCTTTTCAGACTCCTCGTCCCCGAATTCCCTCCACTCCTTCGTCTCGTCAAGAAGTTTTTGCACGAGCACGAAGCCGCATTCTGAGCAGTAGATTTCACCCGACCTTTTATCCTCTACTATTTTCTTCGAGCCGCACTGGGGACATGCCCACCTCTGCAGCTCGTCTGATGGGAGGCTCATCTCTCAAACCTCCTGCGGAAAAGCTTAAAAGCAGGTGCCATTTTCACTCAACCCTCCCCCTACCGCTATTTAAACTTTTCGCTTTTTAGATGGTAGACCCCAACCCCTCCTTTCTCCATTTCCCAGCCGCATAAACCCTGATTCTCGCTTTCCACACGACGGTTAAAACCGTTTCTAAGGGGGTTAGAGCATTATTTGAAACAGGGGGAAGCATTCCCATCGTTTCCCAGATGACAATGAGGATTTTTGCAGGGTTGACGGTTAGCATGCGCATTACCGTGTAGACAAGAATGCTGAACAGCACATTAGAAACCACCTATTCTGATCAAAAACCAACCGTCAGGAGCATCGTATTCATAATCAGGATTCATCATTTTTACGAGGCTCAACAGCCAATTTTCAAAACAGCCCCGAAAACGCAAATAGATTCTTCAGATTAGTCGTCCACTTCAGCGTGCACCATGTTCGGACAAAAATCTCCGAATCAGCATTACGACAGCAAGGAAGATAAGCATCAGCGTTAGAATCCCGATAATCCTTTCCCAAGGTTCCTTAGCCTTGACTCTCAGCACGTATGTGGCAGCCTTAGTCAGATTACCGCCTTGCCCAACTATGCTCACTACGTAGGTTCCAGCAGGCATATTGCCGTCAACCTCTATTTTCATACTACCCGTGAACGGAGGAGTTTGTTCATTAGGAGTGAAGAAAACGTGAACCCCGTGGGGAAGACCAGGTGCAACAAGAGATACGGTTAGGGGTGGGCCGCTTAACAGTGAAACGTTAACAGCCGCCGTCAATGCCTCTCCCGCTTGGACAGTTCCGTTTCCAGGGACAATAGTAATCGTGAAGTCGAAGGCTTCCAGGCTCGCTGTCTCGGAAATAGGAGAATCCATAGTTACGAAGGCCCTTTTGCTCGAGCCCGTGTACGAGCCCTTCCCTAATCCAGTCCAGCCGACAAATTTAAACCCTATTGACGGCGTAACATCTATCTCAAGCAGGGATCCTGCGCGATACCATCCTGAGCCGGGGTAAACCAAGCCTCCACCACTCGGGTTAACGAGCATCGTCAAATAGTATTCAGCATGATAAGCTGCAGATACGAAGCCTCCTCCCGACGGAACCTTCACAGATCCATTCGGATGAGTTGAAAGACCGCGTGTTGAAGACCAAACGTATCTTTTCCCATCCCCGGCTTCCACAATATTTACCCAGTTGAAAACATGCGTCGAACCCACTTCCCACGTAAACCCCCTCGGAAAATCGCCATAGCCATAGCTAGCCCCATCAACGATTAAGACAACGCTTGAAGCATCGTCTTCGAGACCCTCAACGATGAACGAGATGGTTGCCGCAAGAGGCTCAGGAGGAGAAACCCTCAAGAAGAAGGTGTGGAGGACATCGGCTACAAGGTTTACAGCCAGGTTAATAGACTCTCCACACCTGTTCCTGAAAACAGGATTGCTCCAATCATAATTCCTATCCATCCATACGCACGTAAGACCATCGTCAACGTCGAAAGTCGTGTCGAAAGCAAGCCTCAGGGTAGCATTGTAAGCCGAAACCGTGTCCAGAGTACCGTCGAAAACCAGGAAAACGTTAAACTCGCTGTTGTAGCTACTGGTCTTCCGGTTCACGTAGTCCTCGTAATCACTATGATGCTCCTCACCACCCCAGTCGGTTGAAGACCCCATCACATGAGCGAAAACAGCCATATCTGAAATATAGTGAGTCATAGCTCCAAGCCTTTTAACAGCCCCAGAAACATCCCCAGAAAGATAAAGAGAAACCGCTGAGTCAAACTCCTCCTGAGCACGTTTGGCTGAAGCATCATCCTGCAACGAGCAATCAGCACGATAATAAACATGGTGCATCCTAGTGTCGCCTATACCATCCGGAGCCCTACTGTTGTCCGGAAGCTCAGTCCCATACAGATATGTCGCTAGATTACTTGTGATGAAACCCTTCTCCTCATCCGGCAGCCAGTCTAAAGCGTGTTGAGCAATCCAGTCGTGAGTCCCATACTTAGGGCTTGAAGGATCCTCACTATAGCCCCCGTTGCTCCACCCGTAACTAGACCCAGTAAGACTTGATTCAAGCAAAACAAATAGCACAATGAGGCTGAAAACCCTAGAGACATTCTTTCTCACGAAGCCCCCATACTAGAACAACCTATTTAAATTTCACGCATGCCTTATAGTAAAAAGATTAAACATACGCT
>CAZWPT010000058.1:0-26629 GCA_964635675.1 uncultured Nitrososphaerota archaeon
GGCTCTTCTCAACACGGGGAATAAGCTCTGGAATATAGTAGTCAAGCGGGTAACACCCAGCCTTCTTAAGATACTCTTCTATCCTATTCTTAGGCCAGCCTTCCACAGGCTTCCCAAGCATGTTTCCCACTATTCTTCCAAACCAAGCTCCCAGCATCCTGTCTCGGAGCTCATGCCTGCTTATCCAAGCCTCCTCATCCTTCGGCGGGTTCACGCTCCTCCTTATTTCCTCTAAACTGTCTGGTTCAAAATACGGCCAACCAGCTACAGTGGGCGAGGACAATATCTCTCCGTAAAGTTCATCCAGCTCTCTGTGTCCAGTTTTCAACTCGTCGAGCAAAGTCAGCTTCCCCCTGTATTTTTCCACGTCCTTCCCTTCTTCAGCCGCCTGAATAAACTCGAACCTCAGGAGATCCTTCTTCCTGCTAACTGTTAACATGTATCGATAATCCGGGGAAAACAGTTAAAGTTTTCGAATAATTTGAGAGCACCTTTCCTTCAAGGATTTTTCTATGCTAATCCGTCCTTTTCAACCTGTATTCAACTCTAATCTCCCCCGGCGCATACTCTTTAAAGTTTAAAATCTCAATCCTCACGTCGACGAAGCTCTGAAGCTCATATATAAGTCTTCAAGATAATCGTATACTCCACAGGTCTGAAAGTTCCTTCGAAATCAATAGTAAGCTTGTCCTCCCGAATCCCGATGAGCCTAGCCCTAGCCTCAGGGCTCCAATACTTGTTATATTCGTCTACAGCTTTTAAAACTGCCTCCTTAAGCTTCTCCATGGAGCGCTCTACAAGCATAACAGGTTATAAGAATAAGGCTTGGTTTCCAGTATACAGCTGGGCATTGCGAAGCCTATTTCAATTTACTCTTGGCTAGCCCTAGCAACTACAGATTCAATAAATAACGTTTTTGATTCAGCGTAGGCGCGCGCTCATCTAGTGACTTGCCTAAAGGGTTAAATTCCCGCATGTCTTAACATGCTTGTGAAAAAGAAGGTTATTGACCGGAGACTTGTTTACGAGCTGCTTAAGCAGGTTCCAAAGGGGAGGGTTACCACATACGGAGCGTTGGCTAAGGCTGTCGGGCATCCTGATTCAGCAAGGGCTATTGGAGCATTAATGAGGAGCAACCCCTATGCGCCGACTGTACCATGCCACAGGGTCGTGTACAGCGATGGAAGGCTTGGCGGTTACGGAGGCATGAAAGGAGTGGGAAAGAAGGCCAAGATGCTGGCTAAGGAAGGGGTTAAAGTTAAGAAGGGCAGGATAGTTGATTTTAAAAAACGTTACTTTGAGATTAACCCTTAAACTTCACCTTTCATCTTCAACCTGTTTGAATCATGGTAAAATGTTTTTACATGAAAAGCTGATTACCTCTAATTTCCTAGATGCAAAACTTTAAGGCGAACATCATCTGGAATTAAAAACAGGAAGGCATGAAGAAGGAAGATGCTGAAATCGTTTACGAGAGACTAAGGCGAGAACTTGGGGATAAAGAGGCTGAGAAAGAGGTTGAGAAAGCTCGCGAATATCTTGAGAAGCATACTCGAGGCCTGTGTGTAAGCGTATCTTGGGAGGATGCGGTTCTATACTTAGCAGCGGAAAGAGCGAAGATTAAGAAAGAGGTTAAAACGGGTATTGATGTTTTCGTTAAACATTCTGGAAAGCATTGGAAAATCTACTACTATCCTATAGGATCATTTGAGGACGATTTGCCCAAGTTCGGCGAATTTCTGGAGGAAGTTAAGAGGAGGGGCGAGGAGGTTTCTGCCATAATTCCAACATGGGATGGGTTCCGGCGAGCATCGTCCTGGGGACCAGTTTCCAAGGAGTTAAGGGAGTCGCAGTAATAACTAGGATGGCTGGAGAAGCTGAAGGATGAATTTTCTTCAACGGTTTAAGTTTAAAATAAATGCTCTCTCAGAGAATACTTGGGGAGAGACTGTTGGGAAGATGTTTGATTTGTGGAGACGAGTCTCCTCTGACAGCTGTCCGGCTAGGCGTCTGTTTAAAATGCGTGAGGAGAAGACCGGAGGAGGCTGTTGAAATAGCTAGGCGTGTTCACGCTGATACTAGGATGGCCTTTGGGCTTCCGCCGGCTCCTCCTAGGGACCCTGATGGTTCACCCTGCGGTATCTGTGCTAACTATTGCAGAATCGGGCCGGGGGAGAAAGGGTTCTGCGGCCTAGTCTTGAATTCCAACGGCCTATTAACCAGGCTCGGCGGGACACCTGAGAAAGGGCTGTTAGAATGGTATTATGATCCCCTGCCAACCAATTGTGTCGCATGGTGGTTCTGCCCAGGCTGCACGGGCTCAGGCTACCCTAAGTATGCCTACAAGCCTAGTGTTGAGGAAGGATGTGTGAGCCTCGCTGTGTTCTACGGTAGCTGTAGTTTTGACTGTCTTTTCTGCCAGAACTGGCATTTCAGAAATATGTCTCAAATTATGAAGCCTCTCGTAAGCTCTGAAGAGCTCGCCTCTAAGATTGACCGGAATGTTTCATGTGTCTGCTTCTTCGGAGGAGATCCTTCCACCCAGATGATGCATGCCCTTGAAACCAGCCGGATCGCTCTTAAAAAAGCTGAGGAGGAGGGACGCATACTTAGGATATGCTGGAAGACCAATGGAAACATGTCTAGAGGCTTCGCCTTGAAGGCTGCTGAACTCTCCCTTAAAAGCGGCGGCATCGTGAAGTTCGACCTTAAAGTATGGGATGAGAATCTCAGCAGAGTGCTGTGCGGAGTTTCAAACAGAGCTGCGCTGGACAATTTCAGGGAAATAGGCGAGAGGTTTTTCAATCAACGCCGCGAGGTGCCTGTTTTAACCGCTAGCACACTCCTTGTTCCAGGGTACGTGGACGCGGTTGAGGTTGAAAACATAGCACGATTCATCTCGGAAACTAACCCAAAGATCCCCTATACGCTGCTAGCCTTCTATCCCCAGTATGTCATGGATGACCTGCCTACCACGAGCAGGAGGCAGGCACATGAATGCTATGAAGCTGCTAGAAGACATTTGGAGAAAGTTAGAATAGGAAACCTCCACCTTCTCTCTGGGGAGTGAAAATTAAAGCCTCTGAAGACTGTGAGACGAGAGTTTTTCAACAACCTGCTGGATTTTAAGCTCCTCCTGGCTCCCCGTCTCCATGTTTTTCAACGCGACAGTGTTAGCTTCAACCTCCCTGCCGCCGATTAACGCAACATACTTCACGCTTCTCTTCGAAGCATAAGAGAGGGCTTTGCTAATATCCCTCCTAGTGTAGTCAACCAGCGTGGGAACCCCCTTCATCCTCAGCATGCCTGCAAGACTCGCCGCGAGAATATCGCCCTCCTTAACCATGCTTACAATCATGCACACCAAGTTGTCTCGGGGAACAGCCTCCTCATCCATTGCAAGGCTTAACCGATCTATCCCGGGTGCGCATCCGACAGCTGGAATATCCCAGCCCAAGAGGCCCGCCAGCTTATCATACCTTCCTCCACCGTTGACAGCAATCTTAAGGTCTTTAACATAGACCTCGAAGATCATTCCAGTGTAGTAGTCGAGGCCTCTCGCGAAACCCATGTCGACGAGAAACCCGCTAACCCCGCTGGCTTTGGCAAGCTCTATTATCTCCCTCAAGTTCTCCAACTGGTCGCATGCCTCAGGAACATCCTTCAAGACTTCGCCGGCTTTTCTAACAGCCTCATCCGGGTCCCTGCTTTTAATCTCCCAGAGGCTCCTAATTATGCTGATGGCTTCCCCGCCCTTTGGGAGAGGGCCGAGTATTTCGAAGGCCTCCGTGAGCCTTTCCTTGTCTATCAAGCCTAAAACCCTGTCCTGAACACTCTCCTCAACATTCAGATTGGTTAACACTGCTCTTAAAACGCCTTCATGCCCTATCTTTATGTAGTAGTCTTTTATCCCAAGGCCCTCCATCAGCCGCGAAGAGATTTCAAGGATCTCCGCATCCGCCATCGGGCTCTTTGTTCCGAATATTTCGAAGCCCCCCTGTTTAAACTCCCTGTATCTACCGTACTGCGGCTCATCATACCTGAAAGCGTTCAACACGTAGCCTATTTTTATGGGAAGCGGTGCGCTACGCATCTCCTGCACTACAAGCTTCACTATTGAGGCTGTTGCCTCAGGCCTTAGCACAACCTCCCTGCCGCCTAGATCCGTGAACCTGTACATCCTGTGTCTAATCTCCTCCCCGGATTTCAGCTCGAAGAGTTCAAGGGGTTCTATTGTAGGTGTTTCAACCTCCTGGAAACCATATATTTTGAAAAGCCTTCTTATCTCGCTTTCAATCCTGTTCAGCTTTGCCTTCTCATCCGGCAGCAGGTTCCGCATCCCTCTCAGCGTAAGACTATCTCCCCTCATTGTTCTCCTCTAGTCTCTTTCCCAAGAAGCAGGGATGAAAGCATGTAATAAACTATTTCACTCCTCCTGTCGACCGTAGCGATTATCAGCGTCTTCCGGAGGGAGTAGGAGTGCCGCAGAATATTGTAGAGCTTCGTGACGGGGAGGGGTGTTCCCTCAGCAATCCCGTATACAAGATATTTCGCAGGCTTTAAACCATAGTCACCAGCCTCGTAAACCTTGAAATCTATGTCGAAGCCATAGCCGTCTTTAACAACATACCCTTTATCCCTCAGATCCTTATAGATTAAGTATCTCAACCATATCTTGCTATCAGTCTTTTCAAGAATCTTAAGATACTGGTTGAACACTAATTGTTTAGACCTATGGTATAATACGAGCTTATTCTGACCCATAAGGTAGAGGGCTTCAAAAGGGCGGAGTATTAATAGGTCTTCCTTAAACCTGAAGCCGTAGCCTTTAGAATCAAGCCACTCAACAGCATCCCTGTCAGTAACATGCACTTCATCGCGGCTCTTCTCAGCCACGATTGGAAACCCGAGTTCCTTACTGTTCTCCATACTCATTAGAGCCACCGGCTGCGCCACACAGTAGTTCAACTATTTCGAACGCGGTGAAGGAGGCTTTAATCTTCTCGTTAATAAAGAATTCCGTAACCTTCTCGGTTAAAACTGTCTCGTCAAGCTCCTTGCCCTCCAGCATTTTCTCGAAATCTATAAGTTTCCCAGGAGGCTCGAACATAAAGCTCCCAGAGATGCTGATCTTCTCCAGAGTCTTATCCTTGATTTTAAGCCGCATCCGCAGAAAACCGTTCATCAATCTTTTAGAGAGAAGAAGGACACCCTCCTCCTTCAGCAGCGCAGAATGCCTCAGTTGAACAGCCTCAGAAATACTGTTCTTCTTAAGCATGTCCCTGTTCTTCCAGAAAAGCTTCTTGTCTCCAAGCCCCAGCCTGAAATCCTTTACTCTGAAGCCCAAGTCATCCGTCAAAACCGTCTTAACCGATTCTAAAAACGCGTCTACAGAAACCGGTTTCTCTAAAACCTGGTCTAACCCTATGTAGTTCTCCTTAAGCTTGCTAACCCTTTCTTTAATCAACTGTTCTTTAGGGAATTTTAAGCCGGCCATTTCCTCAAAATTTCTCTTCAAATAGATGAATGCAAACCAGCCTGATAACCCGTTCTTCTCCACGTGTATCACTTCCCCGAGAACCTTGTTGAAACACAGGATGGAATCGTTTGAAACATGAATGTTTGAAACGCCGTTTCTCTTCATCAGGAGGCTCACTAGGGAAACATAGGTCTCCCCGTACTTCTCGTCCCTAGGCAGTATCAACGCGATTCCAACCTGGTTTTCATCGTGAAGCATCACGTCTCCACCGTGAAGCCTGAAGAAGTATTTCAAGCCCTTTTTACGCAGGAAGCCTGTTAGAAAATCCTCGTCAGCAACCTGGAAACACCCTAGACTGACAACCTTACCCTTATTGCTATGCAGCATGACGATAGGGGATTCAGGCGTCTTGCTGGAGAGCGCTTCGAAAACAGATAGAGCTTCCTCAACACTCCTATTCTTAAGAGTTAGAAGCTTAGCCTCGAGGGTTGACTGAGAGTTCGACTGGATCAGCCTCCTACTTCCTCTGCTCCACTTCTAAAGGCTTCGGATTTATCTCTGAGAAAACGTATATAGGCGCATTTGTCCTCTTTTGAAGCTTTTCCCTCCAATCTCTACCGGTTGCAATAAGTATGAAAATGCCCACTATATTAGCCTTAGCCTTCTCGACGAGCCTTATTAAAGCAATATCCGTCTCCCCAGTCCTGATAGCGTCATCAACAATCAGGACGTTGTCATCCTTCTTCAAAGCATTCTTCGGAATATACAGAGAGCTTACAACAGCGGAGCTGCCTATGACGTACGTGGCTTCAAGAAAATCCTTCACCCCAACCTCCTTATACCTTTTAGCTATTACAAGGTCAGCGTTAAGCTCCTCAGCAACAAACGATGCGAGCGGAATACCGTCTACAGCAGCCGTCATAACCTTGTCTATCTTTCTCCCCATGAAGGGAATCACAGCCTTATGGCTGACGAGCCTCAGAAGGTTTACATCCCATATTACGCGTGAAGAATCGAAGTATCCAGACTCGTCGAAAGCAAGCCGGCTTGAAATAAGCTCTTCAAGCGGAATTTTCTCCGTAAGGGTCTGGTAGAGCTCGTCAGCCCTCTCGTCAGAGGGCAGAACACTCCCGTTGGCATACCTAGCTAGAACAGTGATAGGCAGCCCGGTGAGCTGGGACAGCTCATTATAAGTATACCTGCTTTTAACCACTTTAAGCAGGTAAATCACGCTTATCTTCTTCTTGACCTGCTCCATCCGCGACCTGCTCATGACCGAGGTATGCCCTAAGCCTCAGTATTTAGCATTTTCATGTAAAAAACTTAACTATCAGCCTTAGAAAAACCTCTGAGAACGCTAAAAAACCGTGGGGGAACCTGGAAAACCAGAGAACCCTAGAACTAGAATTAAGAAAAGCTTGTCACATGTCATCCATTTCTGAGTAGCGGAAACTTCGAAATCTATAAGCATTCGATATTTCTACTTCTTTAGACAAAAACGCATCAATAAGGAACCGGGCCCGCTGGGATTTGAACCCAGATCATTACAGCTTTCCCACATTTTTCCCATTATGATAGAGGGCTCAGCTTTTATTTTATATCTGCCGCCATATCCAGGTTAGGCGACGGGCCCGGTTGTCTTTTTTCTTGAAGGTTATTAAATTTTTTCAGTTGCCGGTGGCTTTACCGGGTCTTTTTACCTAAAGCCTAGAAATGGTGTTAATCGTTCGTTAGATGCCGGATCTGGCGTCGCGTTATTCTATTAGTAGTATTGGTCTGCCTGGCTGTGCCGGAGGCTTTTTCCTGACTAGATTCTCCAGCTCCTCTCTTGGAGCCTCGTTTTCGCTGATTATTTCAACTTTGCACTTGAACTCTTTCTCGAAGAATGGCTGCGCCTCCTTCAGTATGTTCTGCTCGCCTTTCTCTAATACTTGTTTCATAATGGTCCTGTATTCTTCCGTCATCGCTGGTAGATTCTTCACAGCTTGGCCTATGAGTCTTCCAAGCTCCTCCTTGCTGACGCCGGTTGCATGCCGAGTGAGGATTCCTCTTATTTTCTCAGGGTTCGTCTCGGCTGTTTCAATTATTTCTTTGAAAGCATTGTTCTTCCACTGTGCAGCGGTTATGAGCCTCAGCCTCGCCAGCGAAGTCTTTTTCACAGCCTTCAGTATTTGATACGTGTCCTCTATAAGCTGCGCTAAGTATTTCTCTGCAAGCAGGGGCTTCTCGTCTGCTTCAACAACTCTGGGCCACGGGTGGTTGGCGAGCAGGCTTTTCTCACCCAGCTTACTCCACAACTCTTCGGCGAGATGCGGCGTGAACGGGTATAGCATGTTTAGCCATGATTCAACCGCTTCCCTTAAGGCGTCCGCGTCAGGCTCCTTAACCCTTCTCAGGTACCATCTTAGGTCGTTCCTTAAACCGTAGAGGGCTTCGCTAGTAGCTTCTCTTATCTGCATGTTTTCAAGAGCATCTGTAACCTTTTTAACGCGTTTCCTGACCGAGTTCCTCAGCCAATCCTCCATATGGCCGTTTCGAACCGAACCTTTCTCTCCTGCGAGCGAGAGGATGAACCCGTAGATGCTTCTCAATAGCTCGATGTTTTTACTAGCCTTCTCACTCTCCCAGTTAGGGTCCTCCAGGCCCTCTGCAGAGAGAAGTAGGGTTACTCTCGTCGCATCCGAACCGTATTTTTCAACCGCGTCCCTAAGAGAGATGAAGACCCCTTTCGACTTATGCATGGGCTGCCCCTCTATCCTTAGGAAGCCGTTCACCGATATTTGCCTGGGCCACTTCTCCTCCGGGAAGATGGCGACATGGTGGAAGATGTAGAATGTTAAATGGTTTGCGACAAGATCCTTACCTGAATTCCTAAGGTCAACCGGGTACCAGTAGTCAAACTCGTATCTAAGCCTCCTCAGAAAATCTGCTGATACGCCTGTTTTCTTCTCAACCTCCTCCGGCGCGCCTACGCCGAGCAGAACGTAGTCGTAGAACTCTTCAGTAAGGTTTTCAGGCTTCAACACCCCGTTGTTAACGTATATTGAAATAATGTAGTACGCCATGTACACGGTGGAGTCGCTCAGTGTTTCAACAATATGGCTGGGAAGCCATGGAACAGGTGTCCCCAGCCCAGAGGTTCTTGTGAAAGCCCAGTCGTCATACCAGTTTATGAAATACGTGAAGTTCTCCCTGACCTCCTTCGGGTATATGCCCATTCTTTCTAATGCTTTCAAGGCTTTAGCCTTCCATTCAGGCCAAGAGTATCTCAAGAGATACTGGTCCCCTAGGATTTTAACATGGCACCTGGTGCCGCATCTGCAAACCACAGGCGACGGCAGCTCTAGAAACTCGTCTCCCGCACCTGTTTTCTTCATCTCTTCTATCACGAGCTCTTTAGCCTTCTGGACGGGGAGGCCTGAAAACACACCGCAGTTGCTGAGTGTCACACCCTTGTGAAACTCCTCTCTGTAAACTAGGCTTGTAGCCTCTTCCAGCTTAGGATCAGTCTGGCTCTTTATCTTAAGCTCCTCCACCAGCTTCTCAGAAGGGTTTGAACCATACTTTTCGGTTGTTATCATTGACACCGGTTTTATCGAGCGGATTTCACCCGGGTCGAGACTATACTCCTTGAGAACAGCCTCGTTTCTCTTCAAGTCTTCGAGAGCCATGTAGTCATATGGAGCGTGCGCTGGAACACTGTAGACTACGCCTGTTCCAAGGGAGGGGTCTACGAATGAAGCCGGTAAGACCGGGACTCTAACGCCTGTGAAAACAGCCTCAACCATCTTGCCTACGAGCTCCCTACCCTTGAACCCACGTATCTTGCGAATTGTTCTCATCTGGTCGGCGAGCTTATCCAGAGTCTCAACACTAACAATCCATTTTTCACCGTTTACCATCGCCTCCGCGTAAAGAGCGTCCGGATTTACCCAAACATTCGTGACTCCGAAAATCGTCTCCGGCCTGAAAGTCGCTGCAACAAGATGAGAGTCTCCGAGTCTGAATTTGACGAGATAGAACTTCTCCGGGAAAACTCCCTCTCCGCTAAGCCTGTCATGGTCTCCAGTGGAACTCTTGTCTCTCGGGCACCATACGACGGGGTGCACTCCCTTTGTAATGTAGCCCTTCTCCTTAAGCTTCAAGTATTGCCATTGGACAAAAGTGCTGAAGCCAGGGTTTAGGCTGGAAGTATGGAATTCTCTACGCCAGTCTACAGCCAGACCGTAATCCTTGAGGGCTGCCCGATTCTTCTCAGTATAATACTTAGCCAGGTAGACCGGGTCTTTGAAACGCTCTATCTCCTCTCTTGGAACACCATCCATCTTTTCAAGTATTTCAATAGTCTTCTCATCCCCTCGCCTTATCCTGTCAGAGATCCCGGTTATGGTTGTCCCAGTCCAGTGGAACGCGAACGGGAAAAGGACGTTGAACCCTCTCTTACGCTTATACCTTGCCACAACGTCTAGACGGGTTAAAGTGTATGCGGTTCCAAGGTGGACTGGCCCCGACATGTATGGGAAAGGAAAGGTTACGAAGAACTTTGGCCTAGACGGGTCTGGCTCAGCCTCGAAAACCTTCTCCTCCTCATACGTCTTCTGCCACTTTTTCTCGATTTCTGAGAAAGAGTACTCGGACTCTCCCAAGGTTTTACTTGACAAGCCTTTTGAAGATACTTAAAGATTTAGAGTGGAAAACTATTTTTAGCCACTTTGAAATATGCTGCCTATGGCTTTTAAAGCCTTTGATTGGAAGGTCTCGGGGTCAACCTTGGCTGCTAAGCCTCCTTTCGCGAAGTTTCTCCTGCCTCCGGCTCCCCCGCCTACCCCGATTTCGCTAAGGATGCGGCGCGCAAGCAGAGAGCAGTCAACACCTTTCTCCAGAGCCTTTTCACCCGCGAACACGGCGAACTGCATAGTTGGGATAGGCGACATTACTACTGTTACAGAGCTCGGCTCCTTCTTAGAGATTTTCTCGCCGAGACTTATAAGATGGTTTATTTCAAGATCTTCAGAACTGTAGAGCACTATTCTAACGCCGGACTCCTCAACAGCCTTTGAAAGAAGCTGATCCGCTAAAACGTCAAACTGGCTCTCTAATATTCTCTCAATTTTCTTACTCAGGTTTTTCAACTCGCTCTTGACTCTCTCAGCTTCCTGAACTATCTTATCCTTAGAGACGCCGAGTATGCTCTCCAAGCTAGACATCTTGTTTTCCAGCGACCTCACGTAATCCAGAGAGGATACTCCTACCCGGAACACTATTCTTTCAACCCCGTCCTGAATCCTCTCAACCCTAACTATCTTCACTAGCCCCACGTCACCCGTCTTGTTAACATGAAGCCCGCCGCAGGCCTCCGCGTCAAACCCTTCTATCTTAATGATCCTGAGCTCCTTACCGGGCACAGCGCCACCCTGGTATATTCTGAACCCATACTCCTTCTCAGCAATAGCCCTGGGTAAAACTTGTACTTTAACATCGATGTTTAACAGGGCTATTTCATTAGCCTTACGCTCTATCTTCTCAATCTCTTCATCAGTGAGTGGAAGGGGATGGGTTATGTCAAGCCTGGACTCAACGGTGTCTTTCTGAGCGCCTGCTTGCCAAACATGGTTCCCTAGAACCATTCTGGCGGCAGCGTTTATAATGTGTGTCGCTGTGTGAGCCCTTCTAAGCTGGAGACGCCTTTCAGCGTCAACAACCGTTTTGACAACGCTGCCTACTCTGGGGGCAGACCCTTCAATGAAGTGGATTATCCGATTATTCGAGTTCTTAACATCTCTTACCAGGGCCTCCTTCCCGTTGAATACTAGCCTACCGGTGTCGGCAGGCTGGCCGCCGCCCTCAGGATAGAAGATTGTCCGGTCGAGAACAACCTTGTCGCCGAAGACCCCCAGCACCCTGGCCTCGAGCTCCAGCAAATTAGGGTCCTCGTAGTAGTGTTTAACAGTCTCGGGGAAAACCTTCTCGTCGAAACCTAGAGTAACAGCCTCCTCTTCAAGACCCTTAGGCTGTTTATGCCTGGAGGCTATCATGCTGTAAAAGTCCTCCGGAATCCTTACCTCAACACCTTTCTTCGAGAAAAAGTCTGCAACCTGTTCAGGCGTAACACCGTGAGAATCATAGAGTTCAGCAAGCTTTTCAACACTTAAAGACTTGGATTCTTTAATAAGAGACTCCACGTGCCTAACACCCTCTTCAACACTCCTCCTGTATTTTTTAAGCTCTATTTCGACGAGCCTCAGGATACTGTCTTTAAGCCTTTTGAGACTCGGAAAATCCCTGCCCCAGTAGTCAACCTCCCATGAAACCATGTCGAGTAGGAGAGAGTTAGCGCCAAGCCTATCTAAGACCCTGGCAGTCTTCCTGACGAGCAGCCTAGCCAGATAGCCTACGCCAGTGTTAGAAGGCACAACGCCCTCTGAGAGAATGAACACCAGGCTCTTAACATGATCCAGAGCCTTGAAAACATTCTCCATAGCCTCAAGCTTAGTTGAGAAGTAATCAGGGAGCTCGAGATCCCTGACAAGCCTAATCCTCTCCACCGGGCTGAGGAACTTGCTCTCAGAGAGGGAAACCCTGACTCCATACTCCCTGAGAAGCTCAGGGGGAACTTCGATGTCTACCAGTTTAGAAGCCTCTTGGAGAAGTCTACCGTAGAAAGCATGGAAGCCTGTGGGAGCGCCTGTTAAAAGCCAGTTTATCCTCTCCATCCCGTATCCAGTGTCAACCGTTCGAATAGGCAGCTCCCTTAGAGAACCATCGAGATAAACCTTATACCTCATGAAGACTAGAGTCGCAACCTCAAGACCGTGCGAAATAACTTCGAAGCACGGCCCAGCGTTCCCACCCCCGCTCCAAGCGCTTTCGACAAAAGAAAGATCCTCACCCTTAACCCCCATCTCCCCTGTGAAGAATTCAAAGCCGTATCTCACAGTATCCTCCTTCCAATAGACCTCTTTTTCCTCGCTGTTGAAAGCGTGGTGGCCGCCCATCTCGAAAATGGTGAGATGCCTCCCTAGGGTCTTTCCAACCAGGTCGATGTCAACTAGACGTATACATGGCTGGGAAATCACCAAGGGATTAGCCGGGGGAGGAATAATGCCATCCGTAACATAAGGCTGGAAATCAACTATGCTCGCGTCAGTAAGATAAAGATCATCCCTCCACCTGCATACGACAGGATAGGGTGAAACAACCTCGTGCCCCCTCTTCCTGAAGAAGCCTAGGAAAGAATCCCTAACCTGGCTCAGATCATCCATGCTCCTGCCCACCCTCTTGCCAATGAAAGTATAGAGCGAGCAGGGAGACTCTCCGCAGTCTTCCCTAGAAGGGTCGAGAGTCCAGAAGAACCTGCCGCATTTAACGCATCTTCTTCTAGTGAACCCGCCCCTAATCAGGAACTCTAGGCGATACTCGTCCTCATTGAAAT
Source organism: uncultured Nitrososphaerota archaeon (assembly GCA_964635675.1). GTDB lineage: Archaea > Thermoproteota > EX4484-205 > EX4484-205 > JAAOZP01 > JAAOZP01. The sequence goes on from CAZWPT010000058.1 coordinate 12,912, forward strand.
CGGCCTTCATCCTCCAGTCTCGCCAAAAGAAAGCACAGCATGATTTATGTCTTCCCCATCCGAACCGTTTAAGGATTCAAACCATTCCATAAGGAACAGAACCCTAAGCTTCAGCCTCCTAGACCAGTGAAGAAACCCTTTATGAAAACCGGGAATAAAAGCTAAAAACACCTAGAAAACGCCATTAAAAACCGCTGCCTAGAAAAATTAAAATACAAGTCGGAAAGAAACTAGTTGAGGCGAGGCGTGCGGCGAGACACGTGCGCTAAGTAGCTCAGCCTGGGAGAAAATATGGATGTACCCCAAGAGCGCCCGGCTGAAGATGATAAATGTATAGCCGATACCGGGGTGTCGTCGGTTCAAATCCGGCCCTCGCCACATTCAATATTTTAAAACCTAATTGCGCTAGCATTACTGCAGGTAAAAGAGTAAGCCAACTTGTTGCACAGACATAGAGCGCAGAAACCAATTCGCATAGAGCAAGCCCTGTCACCAGCATATTTTTCACGCCGTACTTACCGATCAACCATCCTGCAGGAACGGAGAATGCTGAAGAAATCACGCTGCCTAAACTATTAAGTGAGCCCAGCTCAACTGGGTTAGCCCCTAAGGCAACAGCATAAAGCCGATTATAGTTTAACGTAAGGCTATTTGCCCCGTTATACACGCCGATGGCAGCAAGAACAACCTTAAACCGTTTGTCAAGACTCCTAAGAGGCGCAGTAACAGCATCGTAGATCTTTGCCAACTCTCTCGCGAAATACTTACAGTTGGTTATAAGTTTATTTATGCAGGAAAAATAACTTGGTAAAAATGATTTGAGAAAGCAGGATAATCACATAGATTAATTGTAATCCTCAAAATAGGAGATTCGGATAAAACTAGGTTATTAAAGAATCATCTGAGCATAATCTTTTCTCCAGTAACAATATAAACTATCGATTCGCCTATATAGGTTGCGTGGTCAGCTATTCTTTCAAGGTATCTCACAACTAGTACGCTAGAGATTATGCATTTGTTTACGGTTGACGGTTTATCTATTAAGTTGTCTAAATATTTGAAGTACATTTCATCGATTTGTTTTTCTATTTCAGAGAGGTTTCTGGCCTCATTGATGTCACGGTTATTAAGCAATTCAATGCTTATTTGGATCATTTTCAGAACTTTTCCACTCATCTCTATTATGTGATTTCTAATCCAATCTTCACACGATGCTAATCCGTCAATCTTCTCATATATCTGCGATATATCTAGGGCGTATCTCCCGTACCTAGCTAGGCTATAGGAGATCTTCATGCAGGATTTTAATAACCTTAAGTCTGATGCAACTGGCTGGAATCTTGCAATTAGCTCGAATATTTTATCATTCGCCTCTTCCTCGGTCATGATTAAAATATCTGAAATTTTCTGGACTTCTGAATAAGTGCTAATCCCCTCGATATATCCTTTAAGAGAAGTGGAGATTGCCTCATGAGCAATGTTCCCCATTCGGAGAAGTATATTCTTAACCTGCTCTAAACCTGCATCTATTAATCTAGTCATTTTCACCACCTAGCCAAATCCTCCTGTAAGGTATTTTTCAGTCAACTCGTTCTTCGGGTTCTCAAAAATCTGCCTAGTAGGACCATACTCTATCAATTCTCCAAGATATAGGAAAGCTGTGTAGTCAGAAACTCGCGCAGCCTGCTGCATATTGTGAGTAACTATGATGATCGTATAGTCCTTGGCCAATTCTCTAATAAGAAGCTCTATTTTTGCGGACGATATTGGGTCTAATGCAGATGTAGGCTCATCCATGAGAAGCACTTCCGGCTCAACAGCCAGCGCCCTGGCTATGCAAAGTCTCTGCTGTTGTCCTCCTGATAGGCTGGCTCCAGATTTGTTCAACTCGTATTTTACCTCATCCCAGAGTCCAACCATTCTCAGGCTTTTTTCAACAATCGAATCTATCTTCCTCTTATCCTTAACACCGTTCAGCTTTAAACCTATTGCAACATTATCGTATATCGACATCATTGGGAAAGGATTTGGTTTTTGAAAAATCATGCCTATCTTACGCCTTATCTGAACAGGATCTATGTCTCTATCGTATATATTGACTCCGTTGAACAAAACCCCTCCGGAAACCTTCGCGTCGGGAATAGTCTCGTGCATCCTGTTTAAACACCTGATTAAAGTGGTTTTCCCACAGCCTGATGGACCAATTATTGCCGTAATAGCTTTTTCCTTAATCTTCATGTTGATGTGCTTCAACACTTGTTTGGGGCCGAACCAAGCATTCAGGTTTTCAATCTCAAACTTGTACGACAATTCTGCTTCGAGTTTTTGCCGATTCATCATTCATACTTCCCCCTCGTAAGCACCCTTATAAGTATGCTTATTCCCAATATCATCAATATTAGGAAAAGAGCAGAGCCCCATGCAAGAGTTCTCCAGTTTTCAAATGGCGATATTGCGAAGAGGTATATGTTTAAGGCGATGTTCGAAGCCGGCCTATTTAAACCTGAGAACCACCATCTCCAATAACCCATCGTGACTAAAACTGGCGCAGATTCTCCTGCGATTCTAGCCAGAGCTAACAATACTCCTGTAATTACCCCTTTCCTCGCGCCTTTTAGGACGATGAAGATGATTGTTTTCCACCTTCTGATTCCAAGGGCAAGCGCTGCTTCCCTGATAGCAACAGGCACCATCCTCAAAGATTCTTCTGTCGTTCTAGTAACTATGGGGATCATTATTACGGCCAGGGAGAAGGCTGCCGCAATTACTGAGAAGCCTATTACGGAGACTATCAAAACGTATCCAAAAATTCCGACTACTATTGAGGGGAACCCGCTTAGAACGTCGTTAATAAATCTGACTGGCTGTGAGAGTTTTGAATCATGGTACTCGCTTAGGAATATGCCTGACATTACGCCTATTGGAACACCGATTATCGATGCTAACCCGAGTGTAATAAGGGTTCCCTGAATCGTGTTGGCAATTCCTCCTTTTTCTCCAACAGTAGGTGTCGGAAGAAGGAAGAAATCTATGTCTATAGCTTTTGCCCCATTTAAGAAAACATCTAAAAGTATGCTAAACAACGGTATCATAGCGATTATAAGGGATGACCAAACGAGGATACGCATAAGCCAATCTTTTAGTTTCCTAATCCTATAATTGTCCATTACCCCCTAGACACTCCTTTAACAAGCCTTAGGGTCCTCCAGACGATTAGTCTCGCGATCACGTTAACTATTAGAGATATTAAGAAAAGTGTTAAGCCGACGTGGATAAGAGCACTTACGTAAACGTCTGAGGTGGCTTCAGTAAATTCGTTAGCGATAATAGCCGCCATTGTATACCAAGCGTCGAAAAACGAGCTCGGCAGAACCTTAAACTTGTTTCCTATCAGCATAGTTACAGCCATTGTTTCTCCTATTGCACGCCCTAAACCAAGGATTATTGCCCCTATGACCCCAGGCTTGGCGTAGCTCATAACAATCTTACATGTTTCCCATTTCGTCGCGCCTAAAGAAATTACTGCTTCACGCTGGGAATGCGGTACTGCTGAAAGAACGTCTCTTGAAACAGAGGAAATAATAGGAATAATCATTATGGCGAGGACTATTCCTGCTGTTAGCACTCCACCTCCATATATTGGCCCGGAAAATAAAGGTAGGAATCCTAAAACCGCTTGGATGTACGGATACGCGTTGTTCCTAAGAAACGGGATCAATACGAATATACCCCATAGACCGTAGATAACACTGGGAATCGCTGCCAAGAGTTCTACCATAAAGGAAACAAAGAATCCAAGACGCTTTGGGACATATTCTGAAAGCAATAAGCCTATTCCAATACTTATTGGCACACCTATAGCAAGAGCGATTGCAGAAGTCGTGAGGGTTCCAAGTATTAGCGGAAGAGCCCCGAAGTTTAGGGTAAAAACCGGATCCCATGTTGTACCCGTTATGAACAATAAGCCGAATTTTTGCAACGAAAGCCAAGAACCCCTTGTTAACTCGTAAACCATCAACCCGACTAACAATATGGTAGTTAGAGCAAATAAGGCACTTACAATCCTAAAGATTTCATCGCCTTCTATTTTCGCCTTAAGATAAGCAATTTTAGAAAAAGAGGTTTTAGATTTCACGCCTCATCTATCCTTTAAGTTGCTTTCCATTGAAAGTTATCATCCTGATGGTTTCTTCGTTACGAGCCATGACGTTAGACGGTAAGGGCACATAGTCTAATTCAGCGGAGTAATTTTGACCATCATGTATAGTCCACCATAGGAATTCCACCAGCTGTCTTGCCGTGTACTCATCCATGTTGGGAAGCACATTCAATTCCTTATAAACCAAGAAGTATGAGAAGCTTGTAATTGGATACGCGTCGACTGCTTGGGTATTTCTCACCACACCTCTTATTATTGAAACTTCCGCCCAACTCTCGTCTCCCTTAGGGAGCGTTACCGCCGCAGCGGCTGCGGCAGCTCTGAATGATTCTAAACTCGGTTCAACGAACCTTCCAGCAGCGTTCTTTAAGTATCCCCATGCTATATTGTTTTTCTTAGCGTAGATGAACTCGACGTAGCCTATAGAATACGGGTTTTGAGAGACAAGTCCAGCTACTCCCTCGTTACCTTTCCCTCCCAGACCTACCGGCCAGTTCACCACAGTACCCCTTCCAACCTTTGCCTTCCATTCTTCACTAACCTCTGAGAGATAGCTAGTGAACACAAATGTCGTGCCACTTCCATCAGATCTATGAACCACTATTATATCCTTATCTGGCAGGTTAACATTAGGATTGAGCTCTACAAGCTTAGGGTCGTTCCACGTAGAAATCTTTCCCATAAATATGTCCGCCAATACTTCCCCGGAGAATTTAAGACCCATTGGTGCCCCCGGTACATTGTATATTATCGCAACACCCCCTATAGTAAAAGGTATGTGTAGCGTGTTAGAAGCATTAGCAGCCTGACTCGGAGTTAGAGGAGCGTCCGAGGCAGCGAAATAAACGGTTTTCTCCGTATGCTGCCTTATTCCCCCACCACTTCCGATTGACTGGTAGTTTATCTTAACATTCTTTTTAACTTTGTTGTATTCTGTTATCCACTTATCGACCAGCGGAAATGGGAAGGAGGCTCCGGCACCATTGATGGTTATTTCCCTTTCGGGCTCCGGCGGAATTAGGTACGGGTAGGCAATTACTAATCCTATCGTTGTAATTGCTGTCACAGCGACCAAGAGGATTTTACGATTTCGATTCAGATCCATCTTATCTCACCGGGCAAATGGGCGCAGGAAGGCTACATATACCTTTGTCAAATAAAATATATAACCTCCCGTAATCTATATAGACGGCGTGAAACGCATTGAGTGGGCAAGAATCACCTGTTAAAAAAGGTGGAGAAATAAGGAAGATTCAGCTTACGGGTAGATCAACGTACATAGTTTCTCTTCCTAAAAGATGGATGGACAGGATGAAGCTAAGTGCGGGGGATCAGCTTGTGATTTCTGAGGCTGATTCTTCGCTTATTCTTACTCCTAGCGCGTTTGTTAAGCCAGAGAAACCGGCGGAGGCAAGTATTAAAATATCCCTAAAAGACAATCCGGATTCTATAGTGCGAAAAATAATCGCGCTTTATCTCGTAGGATACAGTCTAATCAGAATTAGAACGATAGGCGAGAATATAACTTCTCTTCAGAGAAACCTGGTTAAAGACTTGGCTAGAAGAAAGCTTGTCGGCGTTGAAATAATCTCAGATTCTGAAAACGAGATCATGCTTCAAATACTGGTCAGCTATCCAGAGCTTTCTGTCGAGAACGCTCTGAGACGCATGTGCCTTATAACAGCCTCTATGCATAATGATGCATTAAAAGCGTTAAAAGATTATGACAAGAAGCTTGCCCAAGACGTAATTGCTCTTGACGACGAGGTTGATCGTTTCAGCCTTTACGTAATACGGCAATTGAAGATGGCGGTGCAAAATGAGCGAATACTTAAAGACATAGGTCTCTCTAACCCTAGGGACTGCTTAGGATACAGAGTAGTAACAAAATTCGTCGAGAGGATAGCTGATCACGCGGTTAAGATAGCTGAAAACGTCATGATGATAAATGAGAAGCTTGACGGCCCTGTTCTAAAAAGGATTTCTGAAATGAGCCTGTTATCCGTTTCAATCTTTAATGATGCCGTAAGATCATTGTTTGAAAGAAACTATTCATTAGCAGACAATACGATCTCAAGAGCAAAAAACATATCGTTCATGGAAAGCGAGCTTACTAGAACTATACTCAGAAAAGCAGATGCTGCCGAAATATCTAGTTTAAGAATGATTATAGAAAGCATACGTAGAACTATGGAGTACGCTAGCGATATCGCCGAAATAGTTTTGAATCTAAATGTAAACCAAATAATTGAGGTTTGATACACCCAAAAACGGTTAGGGCTAAACATAGAAGTTTTTGCAAGAAACCCTTAGTACGTGGTGAAACGTAAGAAGGACAAGGCTTATGGGTCGACCCGGGATTGAACCGGGGCCTCCGCCTTGTAAGAGCGGCATCCTACCATTAGACGATCGACCCCAGTTTTCCAAATATATGTCCGAAGCTTTATATTCTTTTCTCCCGGCTTCGTATTGTTCACGTCGCTGAGAGAAGGGTTGGCACGGATTTGGCTGCGTAAGGTATTCTTATCTGTGCAAGCCCTTCTGCGACTGGCCTTTAAGATGTGCCCACCATCTTATTTCCGCTATATCTCCCTTATCTGCCCGGAGCCGTAGACTACGTACTTCGTCGTGGTGATTTCCCTTAGGCCCATTGGCCCCCTTGCGTGAAGCTTCTGCGTGCTTATTCCTACTTCCGCACCTAAGCCGAATTGACCCCCGTCGGTGAACCTGGTTGAAGCGTTAACGTATACTGTCGACGAGTCCACTAGCCTCGTGAATAGTTCAGCATCCTGCAGGTTGCTCGTTATTATCGCGTCGGAATGTTTTGAGCCATACTTGTTTATATGCTGTATGGCATCCTCAACATTGTCGACTATTTTGACGGCGAGTGTCAGATCCATGTATTCCTCATACCAGTCTTCCTCGGTGGCTTCAGCCAGAGTTGGAACTATCGCCCTGCTTCTTCCGCATCCCTTGATAACGACATTATATCCTCTTAGAGTATCAACCAGCTTTGGAAGATATTTCTCCGCTATCTTACTGTGCACTAGGACCTTTCTGACGGCGTTGCATACCGCGGGCCTTTGAACCTTAGCGTTCACTATTATCCTAGTAGCCATCTCCAAGTCAGCGTCCCAGTTCACGAAAATATGGCAATTGCCGGCTCCAGTTTCAATCACCGGTATAAGCGAGTTTTCCTTCACAAACCTAATGAACTGGGCGCTTCCCCTCGGGATTATAACATCTATGTACTTGTCTTGCTTCAGGAGTAAGCCAACGAGCTCCCTGCTGGGGTTTTCTATGAGCTGTATCGCCTCAGGGTCAATGAGGTTTTTCACAGCATCCCTCATTATTTTCACCAAGACTTTGTTCGAGTTTAACGCTTCCGAGCCTCCTCTAAGAACGACGGCGTTTCCAGCCTTTAACGCTAGGCCAGTTATGTCTACTGTGACGTTCGGCCTAGCCTCGTAAATCACGCCAATAACCCCTAGGGGTACGCGAACCTTCCTTATCTCTAAGCCATTTCGGGTCCGCCATCCTTCAACTATCTCTCCAACAGGATCCGGTAGGGAAGCAATCTGGCGGAGGCCTTCAACCATTTCTTTAACGCGTTTTTCGTTGAGCAGCAGCCGGTCTATTAACGAGGACGAGGCTCCTCTACTTTCTGCTGCTTCAACATCCTTCCTGTTCTCCTGAATTATTTCTTCCCTATGTACTTCAATGTGTTCAGCAATCTCTTCCAACGCAGCGTTTTTAACAGGCGTTGGAGCCACCCCGAGCTTTAGAGAAGCCTCTTTAGCCTTTCTGGATTTTTCAACTACCTCCTCCATGCTCAACGCAGTCTTGAAAAACCTCTCTTAAGACTTAAACCTTTTCCGTACTGGCCGAACTAAAGTGCCAGCGTTTTCACCGCACAGTATTTTCGCTATAATATTCCTCTTCAAACCGTTGGCTATTATAGTGGTGACTCCTGATCTAGAGGCTATCGCCGCTGCCTGAAGCTTAGAAAGCATTCCGCCTCTACCCAGATTCCCCGGGGACCCGACGAAAGAAAGAACCTTCTTGTTAATCTTCCTAAGTTCCCTGACAACTCTAACACCGTTTTTAGCAGGCATCATGAACCCGTCGACATCAGTAAGCATTATTAGCAGGTCTGCACCTATTTTTGACGCTATGATGGCCGACAGCCTATCATTATCTCCAAACCTGACGGAGTCAGGCACATAGGGGTTTACTGGGACAAGTTCTTTGACAGAGATAGCGTCATTCTCATTTATAATGGGGACAATGCCCTGCTCCATAAGGGCCGATAATGTTCTCCAAAAATTCTTGTAACGATACTTGTTTGCTAAATCCTCCTCAGTAAGAAGTATTTGCGCAGTGTTTATGCCATACTTATTGAAATATTTCGTGTATAGTGCCATTAGGGTTGGCTGCCCAATGGCTGCGCAAACCTGTTTCATCGTAAGCTTCAGACTGCTTGGAGACGATTCTATCCTAAGCTTAGACAAGCCTGTTGCAATAGCACCGGAGGTGACTATAACTACTGACTCCATCCTGCTCCTGTTTTCCGCAATCTGCTTCACTATTTCCCTGACTCTTGCTTCACTGATCCATCCTTTAGAGTTTGTCAGCACGCTCGTGCCGATTTTAACCACTACCTCTGGTTTACGAGTCAATCAGCGACACTCGGTGACTAAAAGGGGGCTAAAACCCTATATTTAAGGAATACGCATGGAAGCGTCTATTTCCTTGCTGTAAAGCTTGCAGTTAAACCCCCTACAGTCACCATGAACACTCCTTCTTCAACAGTTTTCTCCGGGCCATCCGTGTAGAACCCCAGCTCGGAAACAGGGATAGTGAAGCTTACCGTTTGCACCTCACCCGGCTGAAGAGTTATCTTTCGGAATCGATACAGCTTTTTCACGGGCGTCGGTAAACTGCTTTCAACATCGCTCACATAAACCTGCACCACCTCGCTACCACTATGAGGCCCCACGTTCATAACGTTCACGCTAATTGAAATATTGCCTGTTAAAAGCGGCTCAGCCGGGGTAACGTTGAGGCAACTGTATTCAAACGTCGTGTAGCTGAGCCCATACCCAAATTCGAAAAGAGGGTCGTACGCCTCGCCAGGCCGGCGATCATAGTTTATTGGTTCTTGAGCAGTAGATCTAGGCCATGAGCGCGACAGCTTGCCACTAGGAGTATAGTCGCCGAATAAAACGTCCACAACACCCTGGCCTTCTGTACCTGGAAGCCAAGCCATCAGAAAAGCATCCCACTTGGGCAACCTGTTTTCTATGTCTGTCAGGGGTCTGCCGGCAACCATTATGACGACTGTCGGGGTCCCGGATGCAACCACTCTGTCTATTATTTTAAGCTGCTCCTCAGGGAGGTCTAGGTCCTCCCTGTCGCCGAGAAATTCCGCATAGGGAGTTTCCCCCACCACGACTATCCCCACGTCGTATGGACCGGCTACGTTACTAGCATTTTCATCGAATACAATCACGGTGCTCGGAGAAACTGTTTTCCTAATGGCTTCGAGAATAGTTGTCCCGATCGTAATGTCGCCGCTGCTTCCCTGCCAAGTTATTGTCCAGCCGCCGCATTGGTTCCCAATGTCGTTGGCATTAGGACCTGCAACAAAGATTGTGCTAACGTTCTTAGGTATTGGAAGAACACCGTTGTTCTTCAGTAGCACCATGCTTTCCCTGACTGCTTGGCGGGCAACCTCCCTGTGTGCAGCATTGCCAACAACCGAGGAAAGGCGTTCATCCACGTAAGGGTTTTCGAAGAGGCCTAGACGGAATTTCACCAGCAGAATCCTGTAAACAGCCTCGTCTATTCTGCTCACCGGGATCTCGCCACTATTAACAAGGTCTTTAAGAGTCTCTTGAAACATCTTCCAAGTGCTTGGAACCATCGCCATATCTATCCCCGCCTCAATGCATTTCTTAACCGAGTTCCTGTATGAGGGGTCCACTTGGCCTATTGCCTCCCAGTCGGACACAAGCAGGCCTTTAAACCCCAGCTCCACCTTTAAAACATCAGTCAGGAATAACCTGATGCCGTGTATCTTCTGCCCGTTAATACTACAGTAAGAAGCCATCACTGAGCCTACTCCAGCATCGACCGCACCTATGAATGGCTCGAGATGCTGTTCCCGGAGTATTCTCAGTGGACCTTGAAAGTCCCCCCGATCCCTACCATCCTTGGTCCCACCTGAACCCATGTAATGCTTAGCCGTAGAAAGAACAGTATCATCCCGGTCAAGCCCATCACCCTGGTATCCCTTAACAGAGCTCATCGCCATGATTTTAACCAGATACGGGTCTTCGCCGAACGACTCGTATGTTCTGCCCCAGCGGTCATCCCTAGCAACGTCGATGCACGGTGAGAAAGTCCAGCGGATTCCTGTTGCCCTCACCTCGATCGCCGTTATTCGGGCACACTCCTTGACTAGTTCAGGGTTCCATGTTGCTCCCATTCCAACGTTGTGAGGAAAAATTACGGCCCCGTAAACATTGTTATGCCCATGGACAGCGTCAATACCGTAGAGAATCGGGATTCCTAGACGTGTCCCCTCAACTGCCTGTCTTTGATACTCGTTGTACATCTTAGCCCAGTTAGAAGGAATGTTGGGAACAGGACAGGATCCTCCTCCGCTTAAAAGCCCGCCTAAATTGTAAGTAGATATGTCCGAGATACTGCCTATGGATTGCCGGTCCGGCAGAGTCATTTGACCGATTTTCTCGTCAAGCGTCATTCGAGAAAGGAGGTCAAGCGCCCTCTCCTCAGGCGAGAGATTCGGGTTACGATACGGTGCAGTTTGGGGAGGAGTAGGGGGAGAAGGAGGAGGCCTAGTTATGAAAACAACTGTGAAGTAAACACACACCACCGTTACGACTAGAATTATGACCCCTGCCATAACTTTTCTAGACCTATCTGCTTCCTCTGTCTTCTGCGTCAACACTGCAATGATTGGTGCTGTGAGGAAAATTAACAACAGTGTTTCGAGCATCCCTTGGATTAAACTGGTTTTCAGGGGGCTTGTCTGTAGACCTAAAGAAACCATGCATAGTGCTAAAAACATTTTGAAGGCAGGGAGGCTTCTTTCCAATCTTCTCACCAAGACTCCTAGAAAACCCTCTCTTAAAACCCATATTTAAACTGTTTAATGCAGAATTGAAAGGAAGCCTTAAAAAAGGCCAGGATGCGAACAGGTGTTACGGTTTCTTCACCCCGCTCTCATGGCGAGGATCAGGCAGCTTCAGCCGCGACGCGTTGATGAAGAAAGGAGCCCTGCTCGGAGCCGGGTTTAGGAAAAGGCGTATGGATAAGGGACTAAACAAGTTTTTAATCGGCATGATCATAGAGAGACGGCTTCCGTGCAGCTGGATTGAGTAATCCATTATGCCAGCGAAAACGTAGAGGCTTGACTAATCGTCAAAAGAGTGGTGCGGAGGGTGGGATTTGAACCCACGAACCCCTTCGGGACGAGGTCCTGAGCCTCGCGCCTTTAGCCGTGTGCGCTTTAACCAGGCTTTGCCGCTGCTTTGCTTTGGCGACCTCCGCGATTGCCCTGGTTTTGGCAGGGCTGTTTCAAGTGTATTTTGTTTTCAATCCCCTAATAAATTTTGTCGTTTAAGGTTTTTCCATTATCATGCCTTCCCTGTTCATAAAGTCCACTAGGGCTTCCTCCGATTCGAATATTCTAGTCGAATAGTAGTTGAAAAAGGGGCTTTCAGGCCCCTTGTAAACTACGAAGACCTTCTTGTTATTGCTGAAACCATACGTCATTTCTGAAAGCACGCCGGGAGACATTACTTGCGAGAAATAATAGACTATGAGGAAATCACTCTGGTCTATGAGCTGGTAGTCCCTTGCAACAATCTGGTCGAGCAGGTCTTCAACAACGTCTTCGATTTCACCGATGCGGATCTCTATCTTAACGCCATTCTCCTCAACTGTCAGCTTTTCTCCTCCAGTATCCTTCAGCTCCCTAAGCTTGTAGAGTAGGAGGGAATCTTCTATTTCACCCGGGTCGAACACGGTTAGACCAAGCGTTCTAAGCCTGTCTTTAAACCGGTCTTTGCCAGCGAGCTTAGCCTCCCGGTTTTCTATGTGCGTTATAGGGTAGCTAAGGTATACCTTCTTCGAATGCTGTTTAAACACAAGGTTGAAGAGGGTTTCCGGCGGGGAAGAAAAAGGAACAATGTAGAAGGGCCTTCTACGATAGTCGGCAATGCTCTTGGTTAAGAGGGTTTCCTCATCTCTCCAAACAAGTATTTCCTTAAGGGTTAGACGCCCTCTCCATTGCTTAGAGGATTCAAGCCTAATTTTAATAGGTAACGCGGAGTCTGATATTGTTATGAAAGCGTCTGGAGACAGCTCGTTAAGATAGTGAAAGTCAAACGCTTGGAAAACGTGTTTCTTCCACCTGAAGCAGGCGTGTGTACTTATGACAATATTCTCATAGTTTTCCGCTTCCCTTATGATCTGCTCGAAAACCGTTGCCCTCAGAAAGTTTAGGGAGGAGGGGGAGAGGTCAAGTATCTTATCCTCCTTTATCTCGACACCGAGTTTCCTTGCCGCTTCAAACATCATGCTGCCCACGGAGAAAAGCTTAACCTTAGTATTCCTTGCTCCCGCGAATTCGACGAATCTTTTAAGATGGGCCTCCCGGCCACTGCCGCTAATTCCTGTTACTACTATCCTCAAATATCCTCTAAGAATTCTAAGCAGGTATTTAACTTAAAAGAATTTATACTCTGCAAAACGCTGGAAGGAAGCTTCCAGCAAGAGTTAGCCTTATATAAGGCCTTTTAAACCACGAGGATGAAATGAGGGTCGTAATTACAAAAGATTATGAAGAGATGAGTAGGAGAGCTGCGAAAATAATAGCTGAGCAGATAAGGAGGAAGCCGAATTCTGTCCTAGGTCTAGCTACTGGCAGCACGCCCCTCGGTACCTATAAGGAGCTGATCAGAATGCATAGGGAGGAGGGCCTAGACTTCTCGAATGTAGTAACCTTTAACCTCGACGAGTATTATGGGTTGCCTCCTACACATCCCCAAAGCTACCATTACTTCATGTTTGAAAACCTCTTCAACCATATTAATATAAACCCGAGAAATGTGCATATACCTGATGGTCTTGCTAAAGATGTTAAAGCCTTTTGTGAAAAATACGAGGAGGAGATCAGGAAAGCAGGTGGAATAGACCTACAGCTCTTGGGAATAGGTAGAGATGGACACATTGCCTTTAACGAGCCTGGCTCCCCCCTCATGGGAAGAACCATGCTAGTAGCGCTAGCAGAGGAGACAATAAAGGATAATGCACGCTTCTTCAGAAGCGAAGCTGAAGTTCCAAGGCTTGCCGTCACGATGGGTTGTGGAACCATTATGGAGGCTAGAAAAATAATACTTTTAGCTAACGGCGAGGGAAAAGCAGATGCTATAGCAGCTACAGTAGAGGGCCCGATAACATCCCAAATAACTGCTTCAATACTGCAAATGCACCCTGACACGATAGTTATCATCGATGAGGCAGCCGC
>CAZWPT010000059.1:0-27720 GCA_964635675.1 uncultured Nitrososphaerota archaeon
CTAGTGGGCGATGGTAAAACTCTTAAATACTGAAATTTAAAGTAGAACATGAATGAAAGTCTCGTTAATCACGAGAAGGGAAATTGAAAGCATTGTTTCAATGAAGGAACTAATGGGAGCCATGGAGGATGCGTTCAGGGCTAAGGCTATGGGGAGGGTTCAGATGCCCACTAAACTCTACGTCACTCTTCCCGAGGGCGATTATAGGACGATGATGGCCTATATTCCCGACCTTGAAATGGCTTGTGTCAAGGTGGTGAATGTGCATCCGAGGAATCCTGAGAAGCATGGTTTACCAACCGTTATGGCAACGATAATTCTTATAGAGCCAAATACGGGAAGGCCGCTGGCCATAATGGATGGTACTTACTTAACCAATATGAGGACTGGGGCAACTGGTGGAATAGCTGCAAAGTATCTTGCAAGGAAGAATTCGAAAATCGTTGGGATGGTTGGTGCAGGAGCTCAGGCTCGAACGCAGCTTCTAGCTTTAAACGAGGTTTTTAGGATAGAGGAAGTCAGAGTTTATGCTAGAACAAAGACGGAATGTGAGAAATTCGCGAAGGATATGAAGCCTCTTGGTTTAAACATCCTGATCGATGAGAACATTGAAAAAACAGTGAGGGGTTGCGATATCCTCGTAACGACCACACCAGTAACCCAGCCCTTGGTCAAAAATGAGTGGGTCAACAATGGCATGCATATAAATGCCATAGGAGCTGACGCCCCTCAAAAGGAGGAGTTGGATCCAGAAATTCTGAAGAGGGCGAAAGTCGTCGTGGACGACTATGAGCAGGCTTGCCACTATGGAGAGCTGAACGTTCCGGTTTCTAAAGGCATTTTCAAGCGTGAGCAAATACATGCGGAGTTAGGAGAAATCATAGTTGGAAAAAAGACTGGGCGAACCAGTGATGATGAAATAACTGTGTTTGATTCTACCGGTTTGGCGATACAGGATCTGGCTGCGGCAGCCCTAGTCTATAGGAAAACCAGAAAACTCGGCATTATAAGTGAAATTGACCTTCTCTAGATATTAATAATTAAATAAAATTTCGTAATATTGGTGTCAGAAATGGTCGTGAGAGTAGAAAAACCCCGGAAAGGAAAAGCTTATTTTAAAGCCCGCGGAAACGAAGACGGTGGTTTAAAAAATGGTGTTCCTACACTCTCTTCCCGAACTAAGCGATGCGGAAACACGCTCCATCTCAGCTGAGAACCCTACTGGAGAAAAAGGGAAAGGAGCCATGGAGGCCCCGGATGATAGAAGCCCGGCGTCAAGGCTTGGGAAAGGGTGGAAGGTGAGGCCCTGCATCACGCTACCTAAGGGAGAAACAGTTAAGCTTGCTGAAATAAGGGGAAGCGGTTTCATACGCCACATCTGGCTTACAGTTGACCCTAAGGCGTACAGGAACTGCGTCCTGCGTTTCTACTGGGATGGTGAGGAGAAGCCGTCTGTTGAAACGCCTCTGGGAGACTTCTTCGTGAACTGTCACGGGTTAAGGTACAATGTTAACTCAATACCCATCGCGGTTAATCCCTCCGGGGGGTTCAACTCCTATTTCCCCATGCCGTTTAGAAGAAGCGCTGTGATAACGATTGAAAACCAGTGGATTGAGGACATAGGGGGATTCTACTACCAGATCACGTACTCCCTTGAAGAGGTTGGAGATAAAATGGCTTGTTTCCACGCGCAGTGGAGGCGCTCGATGACTACTAGGCAGAGCCCGCAGCACACTATACTCGACGGCGTTAAGGGGAGTGGTCATTACGTCGGGACGGTTCTGGCATGGACGCAAATGTCCAACGGATGGTGGGGAGAAGGAGAGATAAAGTTCTTCATTGACGGTGACACGGAGCACCCTACGATTTGCGGAACCGGGACGGAGGACTACTTTGGGGGAGCATGGTGTTTCGGCGGCGAGACTTTTTCAACAGCCTTCCTAGGATATCCCCTCTACAGGAGGGAGCCGGGTGAGGTTCCGAGACACGCTCTCTACAGGTGGCACATCCTCGACCCGATACGGTTTAAGAAGGATTTGAGGGTTACTATCCAGGCCCTAGGCTGGTATCCTGACCGTAAATTCCAGCCTCTTACTGACGATATTGCTTCAGTCGCATACTGGTATCAGACGGAGCCGCATGCTCCATTCCCAGTGCTACCCCCTCCTGAGGAACGCTGGTCGAGGTGAAGCCCCATCGGTAAGCAGCCCCATATCCCCTAATTATTTTATTAGTTTTAAAAATATGAAAAGCAGGTGAGAAGCATGTTTCAGCGTGCGCTGAGAAACATTTAGGATTTGGAATGAGCTTTCCGTGTTAAGCGTTGGAGAGGCTTACTTCTTGGTCAGCTCTTCTACTTCCTTCCTGCCTTTCTCAAGCTCTGAGGCTTGTTCTTTATCGATTCTTAACAGAAGCGTTTGTAATTCTCCCACATGGGTTTTCTCCTCCCTTGCTATTTCCAGCAAAACTCTTCTGATATTGCTATTAGTAGCGGCCTGAGCCAGCTGCTCGTAAAGATTTATCGCGTCGAGCTCAGCGATTATAGCTACCCGAAGCGCCTCCTTGTCAACCTCCTCCTTCCCAATTTTCTCCAGGCTAATCGGAACCTTTGAAATCATTTCAAACATTAGCATGAGGCGTTTCTTTTAAGTCTTTACTACTGGTTAAACGGGGATCATGGTGCTCATTGCAACAGGTATTTAGCAACCCATTCGACCATTTTCTCACGGTGCACGTTTATGCTTTCATGCCCCATTCCATAGTATATTGCTAACTCCTTCTCCCTTGAAGCTATGTGGTGGAAGGTTGCGAAAATGGTTGAAGGAGGACACACTATATCCACGAGGCCGACTGACATTAGAATTGGACAGTTAATATCGGGAGCGAAATTCATAGCGTCGAAATACGAGAGGGTTTCAAAAACATTCTCAACCTCACGGGGATGAGCCTTAAGATAACGGGATATTTCAAGATAGGGGTCGGACGCCGCGACTTCAACAGCCCTCTCGAAATGACACAGGAAGGGTATTTCTGGAAGCGACAGGGACACGTTTCTCCCCAGGGCTGAGGTTACGAGGGTTAATCCTCCCCCTTGGCTGCCACCGGTTACGCCTATCCTATTCGCATCCACACCAGCCGTCTCCATCAGGACTTTAAGCGCTCTGACGCAGTCCATGTAGACATACCTGTAATAATAGGTATTCCTGTCAAGTATGCCCTTAGTCATATGTCCTGTAACGCTTCCAGAAGGGTACTTCGCGAAGTCTGGAGTATCCCCGGATTGCCCCCTGATGTCTATCGCCATCACGACGATCCCCTGGAGGGCCCAGCTTAAATGGTCTGAAACAGTGCCCCTGTTCCCACCGTAGCCGTGGAGAACCAGGAGAGCTGGGAAAGGCCCTTCTCCTAATGGTTTAATCAGCCACGCGTGTACAGGAGTCTTGTCTAAGAACCCGTTAAAAGTAAGCAGGTATGTTTCAGTCTTTCTCACAGGATAGTTAAACTTCTTCGCAACAACGTTGAGAGGCTGCTCCTCAGAAAGCTTCATGTTTCCATCCCAAAATCTTTGGAAGTCGCTTCTCCTTGTAAGCGGAGGCTTGTAAACCCTAAGCTGTTCCAGTGAAAGGTCTACTATCGGCATGCTTAGGAACAAACACAGCCAGTATATATAGTTAGTGTTCGAATCATCATCTTTATTCCAACCCCTTTTTAATCATATCGATAGAGGCAAATGCTTATTTTTCACGACCATCCCCACGTATTCCTTTACTTACTACTAAGCAACGCATCAATCGAGACTTAATGGCTTTAGAAGGACAACCATGATTAAGTAGAATCGTCTCAATATGATTTTTAGCACTGTTTTAACGTTTAAATATCGTTAGGCCGATTTCTTTCTCGAATAGGGAAAATGGAGGAACACGCGTATTTCATCGGGGTTGACTTAGGCACGCAGAGCATGAAGACGCTGCTTGTTCAGGGCGAGACTGGCTCTGTAGTCGGTAAGGCTGTTGAAAACTATGGTTTGATAGAAAACCTTCCACCCGGTCACAAGGAGCAGGATCCCCAGGTCTGGATCGATGCTTTCCGTAAAACTGTTAGAAAGGTTCTGTCAGAGACGAAGATAGACCCTAGGAGTGTGAGAGCCATAGGGGTTTCAGGCCAGCAGCACGGCTTCGTCCCCCTGGACGAGAAGGGCATGGTCATAAGACCTGCGAAGCTTTGGAACGACACGAGCACAGCTAAAGAATGCGAATACTTGACTAGGAGGCTCGGCGGAGTCAAGAATGTTTTAAGGCTTATTGGAAACCCAGTACTCCCGGGTTATACTGCTCCGAAGATACTTTGGCTTAAAAGGAACGAGCCTCAAAACTATGCTAGGCTACGCCACGTCCTCCTGCCCCATGACTATCTGAACTACTATTTAACGGGCAACATGGTTATGGAGTATGGCGACGCCTCTGGAACAGCTATGATGGACGTTAGGAGAAGAGTCTGGTGTAGGAGGGTCATAGACGCTATTGACCCTGGGCTCCGGGACAAGCTGCCCCCATTGCAGGGTTCTGATAAGCCTGCTGGAACAATCAGGAGGGAGGTTGCCGGCGAGTTCGGCTTCAGGGAGGATGTCGTAGTCAGCGCTGGTGGCGGGGATAACATGATGGGCGCCATAGGGACGGGTAACGTTAGGAAGGGTATTGTGACCGCAAGCTTCGGAACATCCGGCACGATTTATGCTTACTCTGAGAAGCCGGTTGTCGACCCGAAGGGGGAGGTAGCTGCCTTCTGCGATTCTACGAATGCTTGGCTACCCCTCCTGTGCACGATGAATGTTACTGTTGCTACAGAGTACGTTAGGGAGCTCTTCAGCATGACGCATGACGACTTAACAAGGACTGTTGAGGAGGCTCCTCCCGGTTCTAACGGGCTGCTGTTGATCCCCTACTTCGAGGGAGAGAGGACGCCGAATGTGCCTGAGGGCACGGGGGTCTACTATGGTTTGAACAGCAGGACTTTCAACAGGCAGAGTATTGCGAGGGCAGCTATGGAGGGTGTTACTCTCGGGATGAACTACGGGTTGAACAGGATGAGGGAGCTCGGGATAAAGCCTGGTGAAATAAGGCTGACCGGCGGAGGTTCGAAAAACAGGGTTTGGAGACAGATAGCTGCAGACATTTTTAACACGGAGGTTGTCTGCATAGAAATAGATGAGGGCGCAGCATATGGTGCTGCTCTTCAAGCAATGTGGTGCCATGTGAACTATTCTGGGGAGAAGGCGAGCATCCGGGAAATATGCGATCGATTCGTCAAGCTTGATGAAAAAACCCGTGCCAGCCCCAACCCGCTGAACGTGGAGAAATACGAGGAGCTTCAAGAAATCCATAACACGGTTAGTAAGGACCTACGGAGATCCTTCAAGAAGCATAGGGCGTATTTAAACAAGTATGTTTCCTAGGGATTGTAAAAGTCTACACCCTGTTCAACTTGCATGGTGAAACGGAAACTCTTCAAGAGTAGGAGACGGGTCATGTCTTTTTCACTAGGCTTGAGAAACTGTGGATTTTCACCCGATACTCTTTCTCTATAAGGCTTTTTTCGAGCGTATCGCGGGCTAGCTGGAAGCACTTATGATTACGTTAATCTTTCAGAAGTATTCTTTTTTAAGAACCAATACTTGCCTGAGTAATGGCGAAGCGTTTCTGATTCCTCGTAAAAACTGAAGGGAGATGGAGAGCCGATTCCTCTTCAAGAACTTGAATTTTTAGAGGACGCACGCTTCGGTCTTTCGCCTCTCCTACCTTATTTGATCAATGCGTTGGCCTATGCCGGCTTTCTCCCTAGTGGAAACCATTCTTGCAATTCCGCTATTCCTACGCAGTTCCCCTATGTTGGATGCCCCGGCGTAGCCCATCGCAGCCCTTATGCCCGCGACGAACTCGTTTACTACTGACGAGACCTCTCCTTTAAACGGTATCCAAACCTCCGTTCCCTCTGGAATGTCCTTCGAAGAATACCTGTCGACCGCCATCCTCTTCTGCCTGGCTGGTTGGCTCCCCATCCCCCTATGGAGCTTAAAGTATCTTCCGTTCATCATTGTCATTGGGCTTGGGCTCTCCTTGCAGGCAGCAAACACATATCCCAGCATGGCGCAGGAGGCTCCGAAGGCGATTGCCAGCGCTACGTCACCAGGGTTTCTAACACCACCGTCCGCGATAACCGGTATTTCAACGCCGATTTCCTCAAGCGCGTCCGCCGCCTGGGATACTGCGAAAAGCGTTGGAGCCCCTGTTCTAGTGACCTCAGTCGTTATACATACTGAGCCGCTTCCGATGCCGACTCTCAATCCTGCGACATTATCGATCCTTGAAACCGAGTCTAAAACTCCTTCTCTAGTGCCCAGGTTTCCGACGACAACGTCAACACTTGTTTCCCTCACGAGCCTCCTTGTCGCTTCAATCACGTTACTGTTGTGGAAATGCGCAACATCTATGACGAGCGCGTCAGCATGCTTGGAAAGCAGCCTAGCCCTGTCGACGTCGAAAGGCGAGACGGCTGCCGCGACCCTCAGCCTCCCCTCCTCATCCCTGGTGGCGCCCTTGTACTCTCCCCTCAAGGCCACGTCCCTGTAGGTTATTAACCCCACTAGCCGCCCATCCCCGTCTACGACAGGCAGCTTCTCCACCTTATGCTTCTTCATGAGTTCAACAGCCTCCTCCGGGGTTACTCCGGGTTTCGCGACAACCACATCCTTAGTCATGGCTTCCCCAACGCTCACCGAGGGGTCGGTGAACCTGACGTCCCTACCGGTTATTATCCCGACCAGCCTATTGTTTTCAACAACCGGCAGCCCTGAAATCCTGTTTTTCCTCATTATTTCAGCGGCCTCCCCTACTTTCGCATTCCTGCTTATCGTCACAACCTCCCTGATTATGAACGACTCGGATCTTTTCACGATCTTCACCATTTCAACCTGATCCTCAGCCGTGCAGTTCCTATGTATCACTCCGATTCCCCCTTGCCTAGCCAGGGCTATCGCCATCTCAGACTCCGTCACAGTATCCATCGGCGAGGATACGATTGGAATGCTGATCGGGATGTTTTTCGAAAACCTGGTTGTTAAATCAATCTCCCTTGGCTCCACCTTTGAAAAACCCGGGAGCAGGATTACGTCGTCGAAGTTGAAAACCGTTTGAGCCCCGTTAAATTTCCCCTGAAACTTTCCCATATTCTACCGGTTTAAAAAGCAGATATAAAGCTTTTCCCAGGGGGCTTGAACCCGGGATGTTTTAAGCCTGACACTGGGCAACTCCAGTAAAACCCGGTGGGAAGACGGCTGGGGGAACGCTTCCATCCGTCAACCGTCTTTATAAGGAGCCCGAAAAACTTATTGAGCCCTGTCTCACCCGAACAACCAGATGGAGGAGCTCTCTCCAATCCTGGAGAAGCTGCCGGCCAAGTATGCTGATTTAAGGATTGAGAGAAACAGGCTTGTCCAGGTTGCTTTAAGGACTGATTCATCCGACTTGCTTGAAGAGGATTGGACGCGCGTCGCGTGCCGGGTGGTTACAAACGGCTATGGTGTTGCGAGCACGGATAAGACTGACCCTGCCTCCGTCGAGCAGGCTGCGTTTGCGGCTTTAAAGCAGTCGAAGCTGTGCGAAAAGCCCGTTGAGCTTCTTCCAACAAGCCCGGAGCAAGGCAAGGTTGAACACGTGTTGAAGGAGGAGTTTCAGCCTGAGGAAGCATGCCTGTTTCTCAAGAGCCTCGGGGGCGAGTTGAGGACGAGGCTCAACACGCCTGCGAGAATCGAGCTGGTTGCCTCCCATCTTCAGAAGAACATGATCCTAGTCACGTCTGAGGGAACGAGGGTTGAGGAGCATACTCCCTTAACGGATTTAACGGTCTACGTTGTCGCCAGGGGTTTTGGAGAAGGGTTTGCGAGCGGGACTGTAGGCGGTAGAGGGGGTTTTGAAGTCCTTAGGCGGCAGCCATGGGACGATTTGCTGGAGAGACTTGTCAGGAGGGTGAGGGACTCTATGATTGCTAAGCCCTCAACCGTTCTCCACTTCTCCCACCCGTATCTGGTTGGAAGGTTTAAGGTGGTTCTCGACCCTGAGGCTGCGGGAGCCCTTGCCCACGAGGTGGCGCATTTCCTGGAGGCGGATGTTTACCGAGAAGCGTTTTTCAAAGGCTTAAAATACGGGTTTCAGCTCGTCGACAACCCTCTTCTCAAGGATGCTTACGGCTCCTTCAACTGGGATGACGAGGGGGTGGGTGCGAGGGTTAAAAACCTGCTTGCAGAAGGAGGGGTAAACCTGCTTCACACCAGGCTCACCGCGAGGAGCGGGGCTGAGGCTGGGAACGCGCGTGGAGCCACGCGTAAGCCGAGGCCCTGCGTGAGCAACATCTATATTCAGCCCTCCGACTGGGGTGACGAGGAGATTTTCCAAGATACTCAGAACGGGGTTTATGCGGAGGGCCTTGTCAGGGCGGAGTGCAGGCTTGACGACGGGAGTATCGAGATTGAGCCGGAGCTCGCGTACGTTTTAAAGAACAAGGAGCTTACTACTCCGGTTAAACGTTTGAAAATAATCTGTAGACTGAGAGACGTTTCTCGGATCGACGCGGTTGGTAAACGCCTCTCGTTAAGACCCGGCTACGAGAAGGAGTTTCCAATATCTGAGGGCGCGCCCTTTATAAGGATAAACGGAGCAATATGCAGGTAGCTTTCGAAGGCTGCGTAAGCATGCTGAACCCTTAACGGGAGCACGCTGCGAAAAGTTTTAAAAAACATTTCCTCAATCAGAAGCATGCCTGAGAAAACCAGGATACTGGTGGCTTACGACAGCCATACTGGGAACACTGAGAAGATGGCTGAAGCAGTTGCGGAAGGCGCTAGAAAGGCTGGAGCCAATGTTTCTCTGAAAAAGGTTTCGGAAGTGACTGTTGAAGACCTTCTGGAGAACGATGGCTTCGCCTTCGGTACCCCTACGCATTGCGGAACAATGTCCATAAGGATGAACGAGCTGTTCACTAAAACCGGTATGCCGGCATGGGGCAGGATGAGGGGGAAGGTCGGGGTCGCGTTCAGCAGCTCAGGAGGGCTGGGAGGCGGGAACGAGGTTGCCTGCTTATCAATCATCCTAGCGATGCTGAACTACGGCATGCTTGTCCTCGGCGTTCCAGACTATGTTGCCCCCGGCGTCACGCTGCACTATGGTGCAGTATCCGTCGGCAAGCCGGATGAGGAGGCGTTGAAGGCCTGCAGGCTACTCGGCGAAAGGCTTGCGGAGTATGCTTCAATCGTTAAAAAAGGCTTGTCGGCCTCCAGGAGCCAGGGTTCCTCGTAAAATTCATATCTCGCTGCGGAAGTTGAAAAGCGTTGAACGAGCTTGAAGAAGCGTTGAAGCAAGCGTTGCGCTGCACCAAGTGTAGGCTCAGCGAGGCCAGGACCAACGTCGTCTTCGGCGACGGGGATTTGGAGGCAAGCGTGATGCTCATAGGGGAGGCTCCGGGCTTCAACGAGGATAGGGAGGGCAGGCCCTTCGTGGGCCAGGCGGGAAAGTTTCTGAACGAGAAACTGTTGAAGGCAGCCGGCTTGGAGAGGAGCAGCGTGTACGTGACTAACGTTGTCAAATGCCGT
Source organism: uncultured Nitrososphaerota archaeon (assembly GCA_964635675.1). Classification (GTDB taxonomy): domain Archaea; phylum Thermoproteota; class EX4484-205; order EX4484-205; family JAAOZP01; genus JAAOZP01. The sequence continues at coordinate 9,641 of CAZWPT010000059.1, forward strand.
CCCCCGGGGAACAGGGAGCCTGCTGACGACGAGATTGAAGCGTGCTTCCCGTATTTAAGCGTGCAGATAAGGTTCATAAGACCCAGGGTGATCGTCACGCTGGGCAACGTGGCTACTAACACGCTGTTCAGGAAGTTCAACATTAAGCCCGGGTCCATGGGAAGCATTCACGGGAAGGTTTTCAACGTGAACACTCTGTCCTACGGGAGCTTCAAACTCATACCGTCGTATCACCCTGCCACCGCTCTCTATAATCCAGGCGTGTCTGAAGTGATGGTTGAGGACTGGCTGCAAATAGGAATGGTTGTTAAAAGCCTTAAATAGCTTCCCGGAAAGTTAAGAGAGTTGTATAAAAGTTTTACCCCGTGCTTCAAGGGAAACTTTTTAACCCCCTCGCAAGCCATGACCGAAACAAGCTTCATGAGACAACTGGTTCACAACGGAGTATTCATACCGCCCTACGAGTATAAGGGGCTCTCCATCAAGGTGAACGGGGAGAGGATTAGGCTGAGCCCTGAGCAGGAGGAGATGGCTGTCGCCTTCGCCAAGCAGCCTCCGGAGAGGCTGGAGGACAAGGTGTTCGTGAAAAACTTTCTTAAAGATTTTTACGCTGCACTAGGTTTAAACGGCTCCGCGCTGAACGACGCGATAGATTTCTCCGAGGTCAAGCAGTGGGTTGAGCAGGAGAAACAGTCGAGGGAAAGAATGACTAAGGAGGAGAGGAAAGCCTTGAGCGAGAGGAGGAGGCTCGCGAGAGAGGAGCTTAAACAGAAGTATGGCTACGCTATAATAGACGGGGAGAAGGTGGAGACAAGGTTTACTGTTGAGCCGCCCTGCATATTCATCGGGAAGGGGAAACACCCTTTAAGGGGGAGGTGGAAGCCAAGAGTTAGGTATGAGGATATTACTCTAAACCTTTCTCCAGACGCTCCTACGCCGCCTGCTCCAGACGGGGGAGCATGGGGCGGGAGAGTGTGGGATCCAGACGCCCTCTGGATAGCGAGGTGGAGGGACAGGCTCACCGGGAAGGTGAAGTACATATGGGTCGGCGAAACCGCTCCCGTTAAGCAGGAGAGGGAGAGAAGCAAGTTTGACATGGCTATGAGCCTCGAGGATAATCTTGGCAAGATAAAGACGCTGGTTAAGAGAGGCTTAGAGTCTGGGGACGAGTTTGAAAGACAGGTTGCGACAGCAATCTTCCTAATAGACCTTTTGAAGCTCAGAGTCGGGGACGAGAAGGATAAGGATGAGCTGGACACTAAGGGGGTTACAACCCTGACTAAGAGCAACGTTAAGATACTTGGAGAGGATACTGTCGAGTTCAATTTCCTCGGGAAGGCGGCTGTGAGATTCCACCGTACGGTTAGGCTTCCCCCGGTTGTAGTCAGGAACCTTAGGGAGCTGATTGAAAAGACCCCTGGAAGAAGGCTTTTCCCAAAGCTCAGGTCTGAGCACGTTAACGAGTTTCTGTCGAAAGCCATGCCAGGCTTAACCTCTAAAATCTTCAGAACATACTATGCTTCGAAAGCAGTGCTTGAAAAACTTTACGAGTTTAAAACGCGCCCGGAGGACCCTGAGTATAAGAAGCTTTTCATAGCTAAGCTGGCGAACCTTGAGGCGGCGAAGACTCTAAACCATAAGAGAACCCTGCCTAAGAACTGGGCTCAGCGTCTCGAGAAACAGGTTGAAAGAGTTAGGAGAGTCCTTGGCGAAATAGAGGAGGTGAAGAGGATTCTCAAGGAGAAGCCTACTAAGGCCCGTAGGAGAAGGCTGAAGAGGCTGAGGGAAAGGCTTCAGAAGGAGAGGATTAAGCTTGAACTTATGAGGAGAACGAGAGACTACAATCTGAACACCAGCCTGAACAGCTACATAGATCCGAGAATATACTTGGAGTGGAGTAGGAAAACCTCCTTTGACTGGAGCAAAATATACTCTAAGTCTCTGCAGAAGAAAATATCGTGGGCTCTCCAAACCCTTGAGCAGGAAGCATCACCCGTCTAAGTGGAAACTTGAGAAAAGGCTGGAGCAAAAAATATTGGCGCGAGCAGGAGCCTTTAAGCTAAGTTTCGAAACGCGCGTTAAAGCATTCGGCTAAACATCCTTAACCAATATTGGGAAACACGGCGTTTCGCCGCTCGCACTCAGGGGACTATAACACCCTTTATGTAGTCTAACGGTTTCTTCGACGCGTATTCGAAAGCCTTCTGAATATCGTTGAGACTCCACTTGTGAGTAATAAGCTTCTCAAGATTAAAAACGCCTCTCGAAAGCATTCTTACAGCTATTTTAAAGTTCTCCATCATGTCTTCCGCTCTCGCGGGGCTCGTCATTATTACTTCTAATCCTTTCGAATCCCACTCCCTCAGGTCTACTGAAACCGGGTTAGGATGGTAGCTGAATATTGCCAGCCTACCTTTCTGTCTCACTAGTCTGGTTGCCAACCCAACTCCGCCTGGGTTTCCAGTAGCCTCAATCACCGTGTCAAACCCTTTACCCTCTGTAATAGCAAGGGTTTCCTCGACAACATCCCTCTCCTTCGGATTCAAAGCAATGTTCACCCCATAGTTTTCAGCGAGTCTAAGCCTCTCATTGTTCACGTCGACACCAACTAAGTTTTTTAAACCCAGCCGGCTTAACGCTTGAACGAGAAGCAGCCCCATGAAGCCAGTGCCGACAACCGCAACATTGTCGCCGAGCCTCGGGTTGACGAGCCGCACAGCGTTAACTACGCAGGCAAGCGGCTCCCCTATCGCATATTCAAAAGGAGTATCCTTCGGTATCTTTTCCACCTGGCTTTCACTCACTAAGACGAAGTCTGAGAAACCAGGGCCTCCTAACACGGTGACACGGTCTCCCTTTGAAAACCGGGTCACTTTAGCGCCGACTTCAACAATCTCCCCAGCGGGCTCGTGGCCTAGCGGAGAGGGGAGTTTAAACCAAACCGGGTATCCTGAGAAACCGTAAAGGTCGCCGGTGCATATGCCGCAAGCCCTAACTTTCACCAGCACATCCTCCTCACCCAAGCGGGGGATTTCCTCCTCAACCAGCTCTATCCTCTCTTTTTCAACCAGGATCGCAACCTTTCTCCTCATGATATTTACGCTGATTTTTTAAAATAAAAGTTTTTTATTGCTTATTCTCAAGACGCTTCTCGCCGTACTCGAAGGCTCATGGGCAGAAGGTTCTCAGCTATTAATAAGTAGGCGTCCGACTCCATACTCCTGCTTAACGACTTTCCTAAACTGTCTAATCTAGCGTTGAACGAATGATTTTACGGTTTAAACTCGGTCCCCCAGCGCGCGCTAGTTATTTATAGTCGTAAATTGAGGCGTGCGCTATCTTTAAATAATCTTTTCTTCGGTTTTGCAGACGAAAAGATGATTAGAAATAGAATGGAAAACTATTCGAGACCCATACATGGTTTGGTCGGGTCTCTGAACAACATGGAAAACTCGTGAAAACCAGTACTTGAGGAGAAAACAAGATGTTCCTTGGGCTTCCCGACGGGCAAACGGTCTCCATATTAGTCGACGTTGCGATCGCGGTGGCCATAGCTGTTTCAGGATACGCTGTTTCAAGATGGATGCGCAGGTATTTCTACAGGAGGATGAAGAAGGAGGCGGAGAGGAAACAGTTTCTAAACGCTTTATACTTGTTTTCAAGAACAGGCTTATACTTGTCCCTGCTTGCCCTGTTCTTCATCATTGTTCTCATTCCACTGGGCTACGGTGAAGAATTAATACGAATAACTAGAGATTTCATTACGGCCAAGGGACATGTTATCGCACTCATAATCGGGATCCTGCTGGTAGGCTGGATTCTGATCAGGCTGGCCAACGTGTTCTTCGAGAGCTTCAAGACCTATGCACGCCTAGATGTTAGAATACTGAACATAACGAGTATTGCTGTGAAGTTCCTTATTTACGCGATCGTGTCCGTAATACTTATCCAAGTTGTTCTCTCCGCAATAGGTCTTCCAGAGATAGCTGGCACGGTTGTTACAATATTTTCCGTGCTCATCGGTATTGCGGTCTCCTTTGCTGCAACAGGCAGCATCGGAAACCTTTTGGCAGGATTACTATTAATGTCCTGGAGACCGTTCAAGGAGGGAGACAGGGTTGAAGTAGGCGGGGGTGTTTTCGGCGACGTGTTGGAAGTGACGTTGACATACGTGAAGATCAGGACTATAAAAGACGAGATTATACATGTTTCCAACCTTCAGGTGATTGGAAACAGGATAATTAATTACAGCGGGCTGCCCATGGTCATTCTCCACACGAACGTAACGCTGGGCTACGATGTTGACAGGCGCATCGCGGAGGAAGCATTGCTTGAGGCGGCTAACATGACTTGGGGAATAGTCAAGGAGGGTCATAAGCCGTTTGTCCTCATAAGGTCGCTAGACCAGTATTACGTAACCTATGAGCTTAACGCTTTCACGGATAGGCCCAATAGAATGGTTGAAATATACTCAAACCTGCATAAAAGCATACTGGATGTGTTCAGTAAACGGGGCATTAAAATCCTATCCCCCATGTATGTCGGATTCGAAGGCTTAAAACAGAACGGGCAGCAAGGCTCAGAATCCAGCGACGCTAGCCCCAAACAAGGCTCGACGCGTTAGGGAATTTTCGCCCGGGCTCAGGGTTTTATCAGAACCTTTATCGCCCGCTTCCTCCGACTAGCTAGGCGGCTGAAAACCTCCACTATCTCGTCAAGCCCGTGAACATGCGTTATTAATGGCTTAAGCCTCAGCCTCCCTGAGGACGCGATGTTAACAGCCCTTTGAAAAGTGTATGGGCTACGGTAGGAGGCGAATATGGATATTTCCTTATCGTAGATTTCGAACGGTTTAACATGCCAGACATCGTTCTCCGGAGCAACGCCGAATATTAGCAGCCTGCCTCCCCTCCTGGTTAGTCTAAACGCCTCGTCTACCGCCGAGGAGCTTCCGACGCACTCGATTGAAACATCAGCCCCCATTCCTTCAGTAGCCTCCAGAACAGCCTTCTCAGGATCCTCTTTCCCAACGTTCACCACGCGGGTTGCTCCAAGCTCCTCCGCAAGCCTAAGCCTCTCCTCGACGACGTCTAAAGCAATGATGCTCGCCGCACCATAGTGTTTAACCATTTGAATCATGAGCAGGCCAATCGGCCCGGTTCCGACAATCGCAACGCTGCTCGCCACCGGGATCTTAACGTTGTCAAGCCCCCTGATTACGCACGCTAAGGGCTCGATTAAGGCAGCTTCCTCAAGCGTCATCCAGCTGGGAACCCTGTACACGTTTCTCTCAGGAGCCTTAACATACTCGGCGAAGGCACCGTCGACTGTAACACCTATCGCCTGAATGTTTTCGCAGAAAAAGTTTCTCTCGCTCATCCTGCAGTATTTGCATTTCCCGCACAGGATGTTCGGCTCCGCGACAACACGGTCCCCGGTTCTAACAGTGCTTACACGAGAGCCTGTTTGAACAACAGTGCCTGAGAACTCGTGTCCCAGGACCAGGGGCGGGTTAACCTTCCACTCTCCCTTGTAGAAATGCAGGTCAGTGCCGCATATTCCGCAGGCGCCAACCTCTATCAGAACCTCGTCTTCAGATATTTTTGGAGCATCCTTCTCGATTACCCTTAAGTCTCCTACTCCGAACAGGCATGCAGCCCTCATGGCGGAGCCTACGCAACCCCAGCATATAAGAGTTATCGCGTTTCAACAGTATTTGCGGAGCTGTTTTTCCAGACCCGTTTCCCGCAGCGTTGCACCCTTTTTCGAAGCATCTAGAAAATTTGACTATTAGAAACTATTGTCGACAAACCAATAAACTTTTATAATTGAAAGCATTAGGGTCTTCGAGATGAACGGGTTCCCGAAAAGATTCATGTGGGGAATATCCATGGCTGCCTTCCAATACGAAATGGGCGGTTCTAAAGAGTCTGTTGACCCGAACAGTGACTGGTATGTCTGGCTACACGACGAGAAAAACATAGAGTCTAAGATTGTAAGTGGAGACCTGCCTGAGAACGGGCCCGGCTACTGGGACCTCTACGAGATTGACCATGGCTGGGCTGAATGGATGGGTCTGAACACTTGGCGCACAAACCCGGAGTGGAGCAGGATTTTCCCAAGGTCGACTCGCGAAGTTAAGGTTTCAGTGGATTCAGACGGCGAGGGAGTAAAGGAAGTAGAGGTCACTGAGCAAAGCCTTAGAAAGCTGGATGCTCTCGCTAACAAGCAGGCGGTTAAACACTACGGGAAGATTTTCCGAGACTTGAAGGAGAGGGGGATGAAGCTGATACTAAACCTCTATCATTGGCCGCTTCCAACATGGATCCACAACCCGATAGTGGCGAGGAACACTGGCCTTAAAGAGGGGCCGAGGGGATGGTTTGACGAAGACACTGTTGTAGAGTTTGCAAAGTTCGCAGCCTACATAGCCTGGAAGTTTCATGACACTGTAGACATGTGGAGTACGTTGAACGAGCCGAATGTCACGTGGAGCATAGGATACTTAGGCGGCAATTTCCCACCCGGCTTGATGGATGTGAACGCGGTTGCCAGAGTTTCTTTCAACCTTGTTCAGGCGCATGCTAGAGCATACGACCAGATAAAAAGGATTGTTGGAAGAAGGGCGAGGGTTGGGGTAATCTATGCTACGAGCCCTGCGGAGCCCCTTACAGACTCGGATGAAGACAGGAAGGCTGCTGAAGCATGCGACGAGTATTCGACGAAATGGTTTTTCAGAGCCGTGGTTAACGGGGTTTTAAAAAGAGGCTCGGCGATGGAGGAAGAGGTTAAAAGGAGGGATTTAGGGAACAGGGTTGACTGGATAGGGGTCAACTATTATACGAGGAACGTTGTCAAGCATACTGATAATCCTCCTTACTTTAAGGCTGAGAGTAATTACGGGTTCGCCTGCCAGCCGGATTCGATGTCTGCAGCTGGAAGACCCACTACGGAAACAGGCTGGGAGATATATCCTGAAGGAATGAGGAGGGCTTTAAGCATCTACAGGGAGTATGAGAAGCCGCTTATAGTCGGGGAGAACGGTGTTGCGGACTCTAGAGACAGACACCGGGCATGGTTCATCGTTTCCCATCTTCACAATCTTTTGAAAGCCATTAGGGAGGATGGTTTAAACGTGGTCGGCTACCTGCACTGGAGCCTGATAGACAACTTGGAGTGGGCTTCAGGCTTCAGCAAGAGATTCGGCCTCATATACGTGGACATGAATACTAAGAGGAGACACCCTAGGCCGAGCGCCTATGTTTACCGCGACATCGTCGGAAGCAATGCGATACCCGAGTACCTGTCTGAATACGCTCAATATCCTAACATTCTGGTTTAACAGGGTTCTCAGCCTGCTTGAAACCCCGTAGCGAAACCATTATCAGCCACGCGGAGGCTGCTAGCGAGGCAACAGTCTCCTGTATGGCGACACCCCGCCAGGGCCATTCAACCATCCAGACGATTATTGCGGCTGAGCCAAGTAGGAAGGCGGCTGCACCCGTCTCCGGCGAGCCCAGGTGCCTGGAGCAGAAGCCGTAGGCAAGCATCACAAGTATTATTGTTACGAAGAATATTTCCGACACCAACCCGTGTATTCTCCCAGCATCCTCCGGGAAGAAGCCGATGAGCGCAAGGTCGAAGCCGGCTATCGTAAGCAGGATGGACCAGCAGAGATACTTCCATGATCGGAATCTCATCGACGTTAACGCGCCGAAAAACGCTGCGAGAAAGCCTGAGGAAACCAGGCCGAGATTATAAAGGTGGGCGACCCAGCCGTTTCGAGCAATATTCCCGAGGTCGCTTAAAGCATTGTTATACGGGTTGAACCAGGGCGACAGCATTATTGAAGCAGCTATGAAGGGGTATGCTGCTAAAGCGCTTAAAAACCCCAGTAGCCTGTGAATCCTCATGCTGGGCTAAGGGATGCTTCTAACTGTTTAAATAGTTTGCCCCCGTGTTCCGTGAGCAGGCTGAGTATTCAGACGACTGTGGAGACACGCCTAAGCAGCGCGCGCTAATGCTCAAGCCTCAAGATAATCCATAAATATATCTTGCGGATGCCTAACTGTATGAGCAGGCTGAGGATCGGGCTTATAGGGGCAGGATGTATAGGGAGAGTGCATGCTTACAGTTTAAAGTCTATCGAGGAGGCTGAGCTCTCCGCGATAGTCGACGTAAGGCTTGAAAGAGCAAGGGAGCTTGCTGAGGAGTATGGTGTGGAGAAGGTTTACGAGGATTATCTTGAGATGCTTGACAGGGAGCAGCCGGACGCTGTGGTTGTAGCTACGCCAAACTATCTGCACGCCAGGATGACTATAGACGCGTTGAACAGGGGTGTACACGTTTTCTGCGAGAAACCCATGGCTATTAATGCGGGCGAGGCTGAGAAAATGGTTGAGGCGAAGAACAGGTCTGGAAAAATACTCATGCTCGGCATGTGTCAGAGATTCAGAAACGACTCTAAGGCGATTAGGAGCATGGTTCTCGGGGGCGAGCTCGGCAATGTCTACTTCACCAAGATAACCCTTCTGAGGAGGGCTGGCATACCGGGAATGGGCAGCTGGTTCACAACCAGGGCTTTTTCAGGCGGGGGCCCGCTGATAGATCTTGGGCCGCACGTCCTGGACCTTGCCCTCTGGCTGCAAGGATTCCCGAAACCGGTTTCGGCGAAAGGGTATACTTTCTCAAAGCTGGGGACGCAGAACAAGTGTCTAGGAGGATGGGGGATACCTGAGCCCGGAGGGCCTTTCGACGTTGAGGATCTTGCAGTCGCCCTGATAAGGATGGAGGGGGGTGGAGTCATGTATCTGGAGACAAGCTGGGCGCTTTACACTAAGGAGGATACTTTCAACATCATACTGTCTGGGGACAAGGCCGGGGCCTCTCTAACGCCGACCTCTAAATTCACTGAGGTCGACGGCAAGTGGGTTGAGACCGGAATAGAATGCCCGGAGGCAAACGTTTACCTGGAGGAGATGAAGCATTTCGTCGAATGCGTGAAGCGGAACACTAGCCCCGGGCCCCTGCCTGAACACGGCGTCACGGTGATGAGGCTGATAGACGCCATCTACAGGTCTGCAAGCACCGGGAAGGAGGAAAACGTTTAGCGGCCGGGGGTGTTGCCGACTGGAAACGAGCAGAGGGAGAATCGGCGTCTGCCTGGTTGGATGCGGCTTCATAGGCTCCACGCACGCTGAAAGATGGAGGCAGATACCGGGGGCGAGGCTCGTCGGCTGCGTCGACCTTGAGGAGGAGCGGGCTAGGTTTTTCAAGGAAGCATACGGCTTTCAGGAGTCTGGGCAGGATCTTGACCGTTTCCTTAGCCTCGACACTGTGGATATTGTGGACGTGTGCACACCGACCTACACGCATAAGGATATTGTCCTCAGATGCTTGGAGCACGGTAAGCACGTTATTGTTGAAAAACCGATTTCTCTAAAACTATCCGACGCTAGGGAGATGATTCGGAAAGCGGGGAACAGTGGTCTTAAGCTTATGGTTGCGCACGTGCTTAGGTTTTGGGGGGAATACGTGTTGGCTAAGAGGCTGATAAGCGAGGGGGCGGTAGGGGAGCCTTCGGTGGCGAGAGCCTACAGGCAGTCAGCCTTTCCAAGCTGGGCCTGGGAAAACTGGCACGACTATTTAGAAAAAGGGGGAGGGGTTTTCGTAGACATGAGTATACACGACGTTGACTTCCTGAGATGGTCGCTGGGCGAGGTTGAAGAGGTTTACGCCCAGGGTGGAACATACGTTAGGAGAAACGCTTCCTCACACGACTATACTCACGCCCTGTTGAAATTCAGGAGCGGCACAATAGCGTATGTTGAAGGCAGCTGGATAATGCCTGAAGACTATCCTTTCACGACTTTCCTGGAGGTCGCCGGCACGAAGGGGATACTGCATGTTGACAACCAGTCTACCGCAACCGTCTCGCTTCACAGGAGGGGGAGGGTTGAAAGGCTCACCCCGTTCGACAAGGATGGTTACTATCTTGAGCTGCAGGCGTTTGCAGACTCAGTGGTTAACGATACTCCTCCCCCGGTGAGCGGCGAGGAGGGTCTCAGGACGCTGGAGGTTGTTCTCGCAGCCTTAAAATCAGTCTTGACAGGGGAGCCTGCGAGACTTCCGCTGGAGGCTGACGTGATTGAGTAGAACCAGGTTCGCCATACTGTCCTTCGCGCACATACATTCCTGGAGCTACGCTAGAGTCTTGAGGGAGTACCCGGACACGGAGCTGGTGGCGATATACGACGATTCTCCTGAAAGGCTCAGGATAGCGGGTGAAACCTACGGTGTTAAGAGGCTTTACAGCGACGTTGAGAAACTGCTTCAGGCGGAGGATGTTGACGCGGTGGTAATAACTTCTGAAAACTCGAAGCACCGTGTGCTCGCATTAGCCGCTGCTGAAGCTGGGAAACACATTATTGTTGAGAAACCTATTGCAACAACCCTTCGGGATGCTGATGAAATGATGTCGAGAGCGGAGAAGAATAGTGTTAAGCTTCAAGTAGCTTTCGTAATGAGGTATCACGACTCAGCCGTCAAGGCCCGGGAGACGATTCTTTCAGGAGCCATAGGCAGAGTCATAGCGATAACCGCGACTAACCACGGGAAGTACCCGGACCTATGGTTTGGAGACCCGGTGCTCGCGGGTGGAGGGGCCATAATGGATCACACTGTGCACGTGGCAGACCTGGCTAGATGGTATACTGGAGACGAGTTTTCAAGAGTATTCTGCCGCGTTGGGAGAAACATCAGGAGGGAGCTTAAGGTGGAGGATAATGCTCTCATCATGTGTGAAACGAGGAAAGGGGTTAAGGTGAGCATAGACTGCAGCTGGTCTAGGCCCGACACCTACCCCGTCTGGGGAGACGTGTACATGGGGGTTTTCGGTGAAAAAGGCTACCTGGTTTTAGACGCGTTCAGGTCTAATGTTTCACTCGTTGAATCCGGCTCCCCGTTAACCTACCAGTATTATGGGCCGGATGCGGATAGAAACATGATTCTCGACTTCGTGCACGTCGTCGAGACAGACAGCACGCCAAGGGCCTCGGGGCTCGACGGGAGACAGGCTTTGGAAGTAGCGCTGGCAGCATACGAGTCCTCTAGAAGCGGTAAACCAGTCTCCCTGCCTATTAAAGAATAAGAAGCAAACGGGTGACTTAAACCCCCTTATGCTTGCGAGAGAATGTTTAAAAAAGCTTGGGAAATTTCCGACACGGATTGATAGACGCTCACACCCATATCGGCAGAGTTAAATCTTGGAGTAGAAGACTGATAGGGACTGTTGAAGCGGGTTTACGAGACCTGCTGGAATACGTTGAAAGCGAGAAGCTGGAGAAAGTAGTCCTGCTGCCGGTTGCGAAAAGCTATCTGGATATTGGGGAGGACATTGTTAAAACAGACGGCGTGCTTAAAGCCTACTCCCTGCACCCGGATAAGATAATTCCTTTCTGCGCCTTCGACCCTGAGGAAAGCGGCCTAGAGGGGAAGATAAGGGATGCGGTTAGGAGCGGCTGCAGGGGGTTCGGCGAGCATAAGGTTGAAACCAGGATTGACGGGGAGAAGAACATCAATCTTTTCAGAATCTGCGGTGAACACGGGCTTCCCGTGCTGATACATATCGACAGCAGGTTCAACCCTGATTTCGAAGGCTTTAAGGATGTTGTTTCAAGGCTTGAGGAGACTGTTTTCATAGTCCACGGCCCAGGCTGGTGGGCTCGAATAAGCAGCGAGCAGACGAGTGAAGTATACCCGAGGGGGAGGGTAAGCGACCCGGGCGAAGCAGTTAGAATCCTTAAGGAGCATAGGAATGTTTACGCCGACATCTCTGCCTTCTCAGGGTTGAACGCGATCTCGAGGGACAGGGATTTCGGCAGACGGTTTTTAACCGAGCTGAGCGGGAAAATAATTTACGGGACTGACTTCCCCTGCATAAACCCGGAGGGCATGCAGTTCGGCCCGGACAAAACACATGTCTCCCTACTGGAAAGCTATAGTCTTGACGAGGAAGCGTTTAGGAAAATAACTCGAGAGAATATTCTAAAGATATTGAGGCCCGAGGATCACAGCGCCTGCTGAAAAACGTTGAAGAGACTGACGCAAGCCTCTCCAGCTGGTAGAAAACAGTATGGAAGGCTTTAAATCGGAGCTTGACGCATCCTCGAGCAAGGTGTGCAGTCGTTGCGTGAAACAGGCGGGAACCCGTTCGAATCCCAAGGCTTCTGGATGAAGGGTAATCTTCACGCTCACACGACTAATTCCGACGGAGTATTGTCTCCGGAGAGGGTGGTGGACTATTACTCCAGCTACGGCTATGATTTCCTCGCTTTGACGGACCACGGGAAGCTGACGAGAGCCTCCTCGGATAAGCTGCTTTTAATCCCGGGTGTTGAACTGGTTTCAGGGAGAAGCCTCCTGGGGGGAGACTACCATGTTGTAGCGGTTAACGTTGAGGACGAGGAGGCTTTGCGGAAGCATGCGAAAGACTCTGTCCAAACCCTGCTGAACTATCTTGACGAGAATGGTTTCGCCGTTATCGCCCACCCCTACTGGTCGAAGCTCACAACACAGGACCTGCTTAGCGTAACAAGCTACCTGGGCATAGAGATATACAACACTGGGTGTGACGTGGAGGTTGCTAAAGGCTTCTCAACGGTTCACTGGGACAACCTGTTGACGAGAAGGATGAATGTTTACGGGTTCGCGGTCGACGACGCCCACTGGTATAGTAATCTAGATGCCCCGGGAGGATGGATCCTCGTCAAGGCCAGGGAGAGAAGCCTAAGCGAGCTCGTGAAATCCATGAGGAAAGGACTTTTCTACGCTTCAACAGGCCCAACCATAGAGTGGTTTTCACATTTTGCTGACAGGCTTGAAGCCGGGTTCTCACCCGCGAGAAGGGTGGACGTGGTGTCTGAGAATGGAGCCGGTTTCAGCATCTCGCTGGATGTTTACAATGCTGCAAGGAAAGGCGTGGAGGTTCCGAAAATCAGGATCGCGAGGATAGAGAGGAACGGGGATGAGGAAGAGGTTTCAACAGAAATCCACGGCAGGAAAGCAGTGTTCAAGGTGTCTAAAAAAGGCTTAAGCAGTATCTCGCTGGAAGGGTTCAACTTTAAGAACTATGTGCGGCTTGAAGTCACTGATTCAAACGGTAGAAAAGCATGGACCAACCCTATTTTCCTATGACTCTTCCAGTCACGTCGAGGAACATGGTTTAAAGCATGTGCGAGCCGTCGCATGTCTCCGCGGTATGAAGCTCTGGAAAACCCTCTCTGCAAGATGCGAAACCCATAGAGAGTTCTTCAGCAGCCTCCCTTACTTTTAAAATAAGCTCTCTCCTGAGACTCTTAGCCATGTAGGTTGACCTGCCTACGCGTTCACCGCGCGAGTAAACATTCTTAAGATCTTCCTCAAGCTCAGGGAACGCTGTTAAGACTCTTTTGAAATTATCAGGCTTAGCCTTGTAGGTTGAGGTTGTGACCTGCCTGACACCCGCTTCAGACGCTGCTTTAAGAATTGCGCTGATAGTATTCGAATCATCATTAATCCCAGGAATAATGGGGTCAAGCCTAATCATCGTCGGTATTCCGGCCCTGCTTAAGGCTTCAAGCGCCCTAAGCCTACTAACAGGATGCGGGGCGAAGGGCTCAAGCCTCTTTGCAACACGCTCGTTCAGCGTCGTGACAGTTACGCTTACGCAAACCCTTCCCTTCGAAAGTATATCAATATCCCTAGCCACCAGGTTTGATTTAGTAACTATTAAAAGTTTAAACCCGTTCCTGATGAAGACTGGGAGAACCTTCCTCATGAGGAGGTTTTGAGCCTCCCCCGGGGTATACGGGTCTGAGCTGTTAGCGATCGATACCGGCTTACTCCTGTCAAGCTTCTCCAACTCCTTCTCAAGCTGGAGAAGAGTGAACTCCTTAACCCTCGGCTGAAACGCCCCTGGAATATAGGATGTAATATAACAGTAGACGCACCTGTGTCCGCATCCTCGATAGGGTGAGAAACTATACTTGGGGGGACACGTGCACAGCCTGCTACGCCACGGGTCGAAGGGGGTTATGAGCTTCAAATCAGGCTTTCTCTAACAATGTAAGCGGGTTGATGATAAAAGGTTTTAACGAAATTCTCAACCGTATTTCAAAAGCGTCTCCCTCAGCCTTGCCTCCGCGTATGAAACTATTTCCTCAAGAGCCTGTTTGCTCCTCGCCTCAGCAATAAGCCTGACCTGTGGAAGAGTGTTTGAAGCCCTCAGGATGAACCAGCCTTCCTCAAGCTCAACCCTAACCCCGTCTAGAGTTATGGTTCTACAGCCCTCTTTTTCAAACAGCAGAGTCAGGTCATTGACTACTCGGAACTTCGCCTCGTCGGGAACCTCGTAATTCCTCCGGAGAAGCTCGTATCTCGGCAGCTCAGCCGCAAGCTGTGAAAGACTCCTGCCGGTTAGGGTGAGAAGTTGGGCGACTTTAAGCGTTGCGAAAATAGCGTCGTCCAAGCCGTATATCTCCCCGAAGTATAGGTGGCTGGATATCTCGCCGCCGAAGAACGCTTTCTCCGACATCATTCTATCCAGGACGAAAGCATGCCCCACCCTGGTCATAACCGGTATCACACTGTTCTCCCTGCAGACCTCCTCCACAATCTTGGAGCAGCTGACCTCGTAAACTATCTTCTCACCTGGCCTACCCCTGAGGAAGTGTTTCACGAAAAGCGCTAGGAGCACGTCTCCCCGGATAACCTTCCCCTCGTCATCTACGAAAAGAGCCCTGTCGCAGTCACCGTCATAACCGACTCCAAAATCATACCCCCCATCCTTAACCCTCTCCCTCAGAATACTTAGAGACTCTTCAGTCGGCTCAGGAGACCTGCATGGGAAGCCTCCGTCAGGATAATCGTTTATAGAGTCAACCTTCAAGCCTGTCTTCTGAAGAATGTTTTTACCAAGCATCGAGCAGGAACCGTTTCCAGGGTCTATCAGGATCCTCAGACCGCTGACCCTGCCCTTGAAACTGTTAAGCAGGTAGTCCTCATACTCCCTTAGAACCTTTTCCCTAGCCTCCTCAACCCTGCCTTCGCGACTGGAAAGCTGAAAAGCCTTTAAGTCCATTATTCTCTTAACCTCCTCCAAGCCCATTCCCCAGCCGCACAACAGGGCCTTCCCCCTGCAGAGTTTAAACCCGTTCCACTCAGGCGGGTTATGGCTAGCGGTCACAACAACCCCCCCATCCAGCATGCGATGCGTAATAGCGAAATAAACCAGAGGAGTCGGCACTAAACCCATGTTGAAAACGTTCACGCCCGTTGAAACAACGCCATCTATGAGCGCTGCGGCGAGGCTGCTGCTGCTCTTCCTAACATCCCACCCGACTGCGATGTTTTTACCCTCGCCACCCAGGTAGGTGGCGAACGCAAGCCCAATTAGCTTAGCATCTTCTTCAACAATGTCTCTCCCATACACTCCCCTTATGTCGTATGCTCTAAACACCTCGTTCCTCAACACTCATCACGAGACGACTGTTAACATCATTGTTTTCTCCACGAGTATAAAAGGTTTAGCCAGGAAAAGGGATTAAGCTTATCCGCTAATCCTACTCCCGTAGACGTTGGTGAAAACAATATCCTCGAGCCTGCGCTTAGGAACGTGCAGAACACCGTTCTCATCCCTCCAGTATTTAACATCTTCACCCTTCATGTCCTCGACGACAGGCTCCTCAGCCCTGTAGCCAAGGGCTACGACAAAGCATATCCTGCAGTGCTCCGGTATGGAAAGGATTCCCCTGAGCCTTTCACGGTCTACTGAAGCCATCCAGCATGCTCCAACACCCTCCTCCCAGGCTGTTAAAACCATGTTTTCAATCGCGGCCGCGCAGTCAACCTCTCCCCCCTCAGCCTTCCTCCTCGTATTAACCAGGACGACGACGTAGGCAGTCGGCCTCTCACCCTCGCTTGGAGCACCGGATGAGCCGAGATACATTGCCCATTTAAGCGTGCTGAAAACCTTGTCGAGCAGGCTCTTCTCAGTCACTAAAACATATTCGCACGGCTGAATGTTCCCACCAGATGGAGCGAGCCTAGCAGCATTCAGAATCTTCTTCAAAACCCGCATGGGCACCGGCTTCTGAGTAAACCTGCGTATTGTTCTGCGGCTTACCGCAGCCTCATACACGTTCAAAGCTCCCACCCTCCGCCTCTTCCCCTCAACGGCTTTTAAAGCTACTGGAAGTTTTTGAACCAAGACATTAATGCCTTATTCACCACCGGTAGTAGCACTATCTACACTCAGCGCGCTACGGAACACTCATGACTCTAGCGTTGAGCAGCCTCACAATGTCCACGGGCGATATTTCGAGAGTAGCGTTGACAGCCCCTCCACCCGCGTAAACCCTCTCCATGCTTAACAGGGCTTCGTCGACAACAGCGGGCAGCTGCTTCACGTGGCCAACCGGGGGAACAGCCCCAGCCTCATAACCAGTATGGCTTAAAACCTCCTCTCCGGTTGCTAGCCGGAGCTTCTTGAAGCCGAGCGTTTTTGCAAGCTTATCCTGGTTAACCCTCCGGCCGCCTGAGACAACCACTATCAGCGGCTCCTTCTTCTCGTTGACGAACACGATAGTCTTAGCAACATGCTCGAGACCGATTCCAAGCTCCCTGCTGGCTTTTTCAGCGGAGTAAGTCTCCCCGTGGAAGAGTATCCTATGCTTCACGTTCTGGTTTTTAAGGAAGACCTCTAAATCCCTGCTTGACAGGGGCATTTCTAAGAAGGGGTGGAAAGCCTGTTTTTATCTTTTAAGAGGACTAGTTGCACGCTAAAATATTTAAAAAGAAAGCGTGAACCCGAGGATTCAGCTTGGACATAGAGGAGAGGCTGGAGCTCGTTAAAAGCGTTGGAGAGGAGATCATAACCCTGGAGGAGCTTAGGACGCTTCTCGAAACAAAGGATCACCCGGTTGCCTACGACGGCTTCGAGCCCTCCGGGATTGCACACATAGCGTTCGGATTGTTCAGGCCGATTCTCCTCGAGCCTCTGACAAGGGCGGGGATAAGGTTCAAGCTTTACCTCGCAGACTGGTTCGCCTGGATAAACAGGAAGCTCGGGGGAGACCTGGAGAAGATAAGGACCTGCGGAGAATACTTCATAGAGGTTTGGAGGGCGGCGGGGGTTGATTTCAGCAGTGTTGAAACAGTATGGGCAAGCGACCTTGTCGACTCCAGCGAATACTGGAGGAACGTTATACAGGTTGCTAAGCTCACCACCGTCTCAAGGGCGGAGAGAGCGTTGACAATAATGGGTAGGAAGAAGGGCGAGTTGAAAGACGTCGCCCAATACTTCTACCCCATGATGCAGGTGACTGACATCTTCACGCTTGGCGCAGACATCTGCCAGCTGGGGCTGGACCAGAGGAGGGCGAACATGCTTGCCAGAGAGGTTGGGCCGAAGCTGGGATACTGGAAGCCCGTTGTAGTCAGCCACCACATGCTCATGGGTCTTCAAGGAGTCAGGGAGCCGGAGGGCTTTGACGAGGATAGGCGTATAGACGTTTTGATAAGCTCCAAGATGAGTAAGAGCAAGCCTGAGTCAAGCATATTCGTTCATGATTCCAGGGAAACGATATTCAGAAAGGTATTGTCCGCTTATTGTCCAGAAAAGGTTGTGGATAATAACCCTATACTGGATTGGACTAAGCACATTATTTTTAGGAAATTCAAGAGCCTCCGCGTTGAAAGATCCTCTAAGTATGGGGGCCCCTTGGAGTTCTACACGTATGAGGAGCTGGAGTCTGCTTACGTCAAGGGCCTTCTCCATCCGCTCGACTTGAAAAACGCTGTAGCCAATGTGATCGACAAGATGGTTGAGCCGATTAGGAGGCATTTCGAGGAGGATAACAGGGCTAGGAGACTCTACGAGGAGTTGAAAACAGTGGAAATATCAAGGTGAAGCACGTGCACGCTAAAATCAGTGTTTAAACCAGTTTCAGGAGCTGCGGCTTCTCCGCCACCTGGAGGATTGTTGAAAACAATCCTTCGAAAGCCGTCTTCACGCTGAGGTCGTGAGCAGGCTCGTTCAGCAT
>CAZWPT010000060.1:0-19660 GCA_964635675.1 uncultured Nitrososphaerota archaeon
TACATGCGAGCAGAGACATTGGCTGTTATCTTTGTTCAAGCCGGGAGCGCGATTGGGAGAAAGGGAAACGGGTTGCATATGATGCTTTACTTATCGCCAGCGAGCTGAGAGCAGGTGTCTGTGTATTCCACCTTTGGGATACTTGGGCAAAGGGCTTCGACCTAGGCCGTATACAAAAATTTTCAATGAAATTGTGCGCCAATTTCCCGGTGTAAAGGCGTCGGTAGAAAACATTCCGACTCATTTGGAGGGTTACACGCCTTTCGCTTTAGTGAAACTTTTCGATTATGTAACGCTTGATCTACGGTGGGCTATTCTCTATAACGAGCTGGACTCTTTTGAGTTGATTGTTGATAAAATAGTAAACGTCCATTTGCGGGGAAAGCTTTGGCAGGGCAAATGGGTTTTAGATCATCCGGGCTTCGATTTCTATGGGGCTTTGAAAAGAATAAGGAATAACTGGGGATATGAAGGGCCGCTGACTATGGAGCCCGACGGCACGGTCGATGGTTCATTCGACAGTTCGTGCTTTCATAGCTTTATTGAAGCCATGAAAACACTGCGCACCGCTTAAGATTTTACTTAATTTTTAATAGGCCTTCATCTCTCGTGAGTCAAGCCATTTGCATGAACAAGTTTTACAATTATAATAGATAATTGAGAAAGGTTTTAATACGTCAAGACAATGTAATACTGCGTCGTTTGCAGCCTCCCGTTGTAATCATTGCCGCAGGAGTGGCCTCCCGACTCAAACCCTATTCTGAGGAAGCTCCTAAATGCCTAATGGAACTCGAGCCTGGTGTAACAATACTTGACTTCATACTAAAAAGGATTAGGAACATTATCCCAGGCCGTGTCATAATCGTCACCAGACCGAAGTTTAGAAGCTTGTTGGAGGAAAAGCTGAAAGGGGAGGCTGAGATTATAGAGACGGATATAGAGGATTTCGGAAACCTTTACAGTGTCAGCTTGGCTTTGAAACAGTTGAGTGGGGAAGGCTTTCTGCTTCTGATGTCCGACCATATTTATGAGAAATCGATGATTGAGAAGACCTTGTCTTCGGGTGGAAAGGCTGCTTTTACTGTTTGCCTCGACAGGAAGCCCTCCCTGACTGATGCCGAAGAAGGGTTGAAAATAGTGTTGAAGGAACAAGGCGTAGCCTATACAGGTAAGAGGGCTTTGCCTAGACATGGGATAGATACGGGCGTTATACTTTGCAACGAGAAGGCCAGGATGTATGTGGAGAAGGCGATAGGGAGCCTCGGCCCTAATGCAACAATATCTGATGCGTTAAATCTTGCTTCGAAAGATGGGGAGGTGGATTATGTTGATATAACTGGAATTCTCTGGAAGGATATAGATACTCCTGAGGATCTGCTCAAAGGAAGAGAAGTATACTGGCAGATATTGAGGAGGGAGAATGGGGCCGAAAGCGGATTGGTGTCAAAGTATATTATTAAGCCCGTTTCGACACATGTTTCAGCCAGAATTTACCGGAGCCTTGACATAGAGCCTCTGGCATTAACACTTGTTTCATTAATCGTTGCCCTAACAGCAGGTTTTCTCTTGGCGATAGAGGAATCCCTACTGGGAGGGCTTTTAGTTGGACTTACAATCTTGTCCAGCGAAGTAAGTGGCGAATTAGTAAATCTGTATAATAGGGAAAACTGGAGGCTTTACATCAGTTCTCTGATTGACTGTGTTTCAGACGTAGCTGTAGTAACCGGGTTCTCGCTGCCCCTATCATTGTCAGGAGGCAACGTTTTCCTGCTCACTATTCTTTCAGTAGCAAACATAATTCTGGTAAGCTACATTACTCAGGGTTTAAACAACTTGGGTGTAGACACGAGAGTTTTGAGAAAAATACCTGCAACGAGAGACGTGCTCCTTTTCGTAATCCTCTTTACGTCGATTGTTCAACTCCCATTATACGGCCTGTATTACATAGCCGTAGCCCCATTTTTTTACCTAGGCGGCTCAGCTATTCTGACTTTTCACGTTAGGAAGGGAGAAGGCAGGTTGGAGAGAGCCAAGAGAATGCCTAAACCGGAGGTTATGGTTGAAAAAGGAGAGATAGCCAAAAGGATTGAAATCCTAGTCTCCAGTTCGCTTAAACTAGCCTTATCCCTCCTCTTTCTCCATATGATTACACCTGTGGTTACAGATATTACCCTAGTGACTTTTGATGATATTGTTTTGAAATCAGACCATTTGATGTCAGCTTTAACCCTAATTTTATCTGTATACTTCGGTTATCGCATATTGATGTCTCTGAAATTTCTCATAGACATGGTTACTAAACGCTTGGTAGCGATCCTCCGAGTTTCAGAGTTCACTCTAAAACATATACTGGTCGACCTATTATACATTCTGCTTGCCGCGATCCTCTGGGTTTATCTTCCTCCTCAACTTAAACAGGTTCCATACATCGGTGAAAACCTTGCAAGACTAGGGGCTTTAGCTATATTCGTATTCTTCATACTAATCCTCTACGACACGGTAAAGCTCCTATACAAGACTTTCGGAGATCTCTACCGGAAGATTATAGAGAGGCTTACAGAGAAGATTCGAGAAGGCGCCGAGTCACATGAGAATCATGCTTAAACATTTATTCTCCCAATACTTCAAGTTAATGGTGCTTAGGTGGTAGAGAGTGAGAGCCATAATACTGGTTAAGGAAAGAGATTTCATTTTCGATAAGACTAGACCCCTAGCCCTGGTTAAGATATGCGGAGTCCCTCTCATCGTAAGAATCCTCAATTCTATTAGGGCCGCCGGAATAAAAGATGTTCTCATCTTACTCGGTTTTAACGGAGAGGAAATATGGAGCATGCTCAAAGACGGTGGGGAAATAGGCTTAAAGCTGTCTTATCTAAAGGCAGAAAACCATGTCTCCAGCCTTCCGAAGGAATTCCTTGACGACGACTTGCTAATAATAAGCACAGATGTTGTTATAGACAGAGAATTTATAGATGAAATTATGAAGACTGAAGGCAACGTTGCCTGTTATCTCAACAATAGACCTTTTGGGGTTTACAAGATAACTAAGGAGTGTTCGAAACTATTAGAGAACGACCTTGCTTTGAACCGTGTTGAAGAAATGCTGGAAAAGATTGAGGCTATGCGGAACATTAAGCTTGACGTTTCTAATATGCAGGTTGAACACCCAGAGTTGAAACGAAGGGTTTCTCCAGTCTGCGTCAAGATAGAGAATAGGCAGTCAATCGAGTTCGCTAAAAGGAAGCTTGTTTTCAGAACCCAGAAAGGGCTTCACTTCACATCCTACATAAAC
The DNA here is from genome assembly GCA_964635675.1 of uncultured Nitrososphaerota archaeon. Classification (GTDB taxonomy): domain Archaea; phylum Thermoproteota; class EX4484-205; order EX4484-205; family JAAOZP01; genus JAAOZP01. The sequence continues at coordinate 3,293 of CAZWPT010000060.1, forward strand.
AAGCCGATAGAGGATCGAGCAATATACCATATGGCTGATGTGTCATGGATCACGCCCAACAGGATAACGATTTTCACAAACATGACTGCATTCTTTGTAGCAGCATTGTTCCTATTTGGATACATGAGGATTGCAGCGATTTTAGCCTACCTGGTTGGGATATTGGATGGGCTCGATGGTAAACTAGCTAGGGCGAGAGGCATTCTGACGAAACTAGGTTATATCGAGCATACTTTCGACATGCTTTATGAGCAAACGTGGTATGTGTGCTTCGCCCTAGGCCTATATTTTTCGGAGAACAACTATTTGCCTCTTATACTGGGTTTATGCTTGCTTGTGGCAGACGGCTTCGTAAGGCATTGCTATATGCAGTTTAAGGAGACCATGGGGAAGGCTTTAACAGCATATACGAATTTTGACAGAGCCTTCGCTAGAGTGGATGGAAGGAGGAATGCGTATGTCCTGTATATGATAATATTCTCATGGTTGGATAAGCCCTTCTACGCCATGTATGCGATGCTGGTGCATTCATCGATAACGGCAATAGTTTATGCGGTAAGAGCTTTTCAACATATGAGTGCTGCGGATAAGGCAGAAGGAATTAAAGGATTTCTTAAGCTTGTAGGGGGACCTAGCTAACTCTTCACCAAATACTCGTTCTTTACTGTCGAATATTATTGTATTTCTCTCTCAGAGCCCTCAGCATCTGTCTTAATTCTTCCCTGGACGGGAAGCTTATGGCTCCGGCCGGACACCTGTGTTTGCATGCTTCACAGCCCACGACGCATTCGTATGGTTTGGAAACCACAATCTTGTCCCCTTGCCTTGAATATACTCCATGCATACAGAACTCGACGCAGGACCCGCATTTAATGCACAGATCTTGGTTTATCCTAGGATACCAGTCTATCTCTTCCCTGGGCGGCCAGAGGTTTGCCCTACTCATCTTCACAACCCTCCATCTTAACTAGCAGTTAATTTTTCAATTGTTTCAGCAACTTTCTTCATAGCTTCCGGGGTCTCCATGTTCCTTAGGTCGAGTGAGACCACCTGCTTATCGAAGTCTAGTCCTTTCTCGGTGAAAACATCCTTGAACATTTTTCTCTGCATCCTCGGGTCGCATCCGCCGATCACGTAGATCCTATCCTTATCCCCGTCTTTCAAGAGGTCTCTCAGGAAGTTGTCTCCATCCGTGACGCAGAGCTGCGGGTGGATAACAGCGTACTCAACATCAAGCTCGTTTCTAACGAAGTTCACCAGTTTCCAAAGCTCTAGTTTCGCGAATCCTGGGCATTCTCCAGTACAGAAGCACATTATGAATCTAGGACGGTTTTTAGTGTTCTTCATCTTGAGCCGCCACTTTCCAGTGAGGTTTTTAAATCTTTCCCCGAGGGTTTATTTTCTAAACTAGCGAGAGCAAGCTATACGCTTAAAATAAGTGTTGAAAACACTACTAGTACACAGATGTTTAAAATTTTTCTTAAGATTTTTAATCCACTGTATGTGAGCTTTAAAGCTTCGCTTCATTGATGATTATCTGCGCTATTCTCTGAACATCCGCCTCATATATGTTTAGAGTCGGTATTTTTCGCAGGTACTTAGATATATCGATCTCGTAGTCGATCTTTTTCCCAGCGTTCTCCAATACTTTAGAAGCACACCTGTTGCCACACCCGTTTATAACTATGTTTCTCTTAGCTCTTCCAGCTATGTCTAGGTGCGGCTTTGAGCCTGCTGCGACTGCAGTCGTGCAGCACATTCTGGCTTTACCTAGGTTTGTAAGCAAAACACCTATCTCGTGCCCTATTTGCCCAACGTTCGCAGCCCCGTCGCAGACCCAAACCATGTTCTCCTGTTCAGCAACCTGGTGGCACGGGTGTAGAATCCTAGGTTGAACACTTCCCTTCTCATTAGGCATTAACAATCCACCTCCTTATCATCCTCTTGTCTTAACGCGCTTTTATCCGTATCCCGAACATTTTCGGGACAAGCCTTCGTTTCAACACTACCTCTTTCAGCAAGGAAACTCCATATTTTATCAGCTATTTCAGCAAATGATTTGGCTGTAGGCGAATCCTCCTGGCTCATTATGAACGGTACGCCCTCGTCGGACGCCTCGCATATACGCGGGTCCAGAGGGATCCTCCCTAGGAAATCAATGCCCATCTCCCTCGCCATCTCCTCTCCCACTCCTGCTTTAAAAACGTCTATCCTCGTCCCACAGTTCGGACACATTAAGCCACTCATGTTCTCAACCACTCCTATGACTGGTATGTTAAGCTCCTTTGCAAACATTACTGCCTTCCTAACCACGTCTTGAGAAACCTCTGAAGGTATTGTGACGATAACCACGCCATCCATCTCCGGCAGTAGCTGCATGACGCTGAGTGCCTCGTCACCAGTACCCGGAGGGAGGTCGATGAGCAGGAGGTCGAGCTCGCCCCAAGTAATGTCGGATAAGAATTGTCTGATCGCTGACATCTTAAGGGGGCCGCGCCATATAACCGGCGTCTCTTGACTAGGCAGAAGGAAATCGATTGAAACAACTTTAATTCCCAAGGGACCTGTTGCAGGGAAGGCTCCGAGTGGGCTCACTCTTAGAACATCTCCCTTCATGCCAAGCATCCTGGGTACGCATGGGCCATGAATATCTGCGTCCAGAATACCCACTTTACCAAGACTACACTTCTTGGCAAAGGCTACTGCTAGGTTTACCGTCACCACCGTTTTACCTACTCCACCCTTGCCGCTGATCACCGCAACCTTATGCTTAACCCTGCTCATTTTCTCCCTGAGCCTTTTCTCCTGCTCCCCTAGCTCTTCTCTTCTAAACCCGGCGTGCTGTGCTTGCGATGCTCCACTCATGACTGGTGTTTAAATCGTAAACAATATTTATATCTTCCGTTTATAATTCAAACAACAATGGATGAGGTAGATAGGAAAATAATATCTCAACTGCAGGCCGACGGCCGTACAACCCTAGAGAAACTGGGGAGGACAACTGGTTACACGAGTATGGGAGTTAAGAAGCGGCTTGAAAAACTCCTTGAAGACGAGGTGATCAGGGTGTCGGCTCAAATGAACCTGAAGTATTTCAACATACGTTTAGCCATGGTTCTAATTGAAACCGACGGGTTTGAGACCATGGAGAGGCTTCTTAAACGCTTCGAGGAATGCCCCCGGATAATCTATATTTTCACGCTGATTGGTGGATACAACATGATGGCTCTGATAGCGGCTGAAAACCAGAAGACTCTGGAAAGCATCTCCATGGGGAAATGCTCTTTGAGAAGCGGAAGGGGAATACGTAGGTCAGAGTTCTACCAGATAAAAGACATCGGTTACTCTCCGCTTATGCCCGTAAGAATACGCTTGACGCATAGAGGTTTGAAAGAGACGCCTTGCGGTGTGAATTGCAACTACTGTAACAGGTTCAAGTATGAAGAATGTGTAGGATGCCCAGCTACTGAGTATTATCGCGGCAACCTTTAACCATAAGGATGTTGACCGAGAAACTACAGCTCGCCGGAATGAGTTTTAATCTTAACTATAGCCTCCACTATATCATCCATGTCTCCCCTAGCCCCTAGGAATATTGACTGGGGCAGTGTAACGGCTTCCCAGATAGCGCCCTCCGCCACAGGGTATTTCGGCTTTCTTACTATTCGCGACTGGGGGCCGTGGGCCGTCAGCGTCATGCTGAGAGGTGGATGATCTATTCTGCCGCAGGGAACACCTTCAGCCTTAAGAGCCTCCACGAATCTTTCAACCGGAATATTTCCGAAGCATTTCGAGTCGTATTTAAACAAGTAAGGCCAAGGCTGATGCCTAGTCAGCCTTTCATCGGTTTTAAGCGGGGTGATTCCCTCGATTTCACTCAGCCTCCTGCTTAAGTACTCGCTGTTAGCCTGCCTAGTTTTCGTCTGCTCCTCAAGCCTTTCCAACTGGACCAGCAGTATTGCTGCTTGAAACTGCGTCATCCTGAAATTCCACCAGTTCCACCAGTAGTCAATCCCCACGTTGTACACGTCGTCCCCCCTTATTCTTCCACATGTTCTTAATGCCCTGCATCTTTCAGCGTAAAGCCTATTGTTAGTTATTATTATTCCCCCCTCTCCAGCGGTCATGAGCTTCCCCTGCTGGAAGCTGAAGCAGCCAATGTCTCCAATTGACCCCGCCGGCTTGTTCCTCCACATGAAGCCGTGGGCTCTCGCACAATCCTCTATTAACGCGAGACCATGCTTCTCCGCGATTTCTGACAGTTTATCCATATCCGGAGAGTTACCGTAATTGTAGACCGGGATTATGGCCTTGGTTTTACTCGTAACGCTTTTTTCAGCCTCTTCAAAGCTCATGCAATACGACTTGGGGTCAACATCCACTATGATTAGGGTTCCCCCAGTCATTAAGACGGCACTACCCGTCGCCCAGAACGTGAGCGCGGGCACAATAACCTCATCCCCCGGGCCTATTCCGATTGAAAGGAGGGCTAAGTGCAAGGCTTCCGTACCGCTTGAAACACAAACACCGTAGCTGCAGCCGTGGAACCTAGAGAATTTTTCTTCAAACTCTTTTTCCTTGGGACCGCTTTCCTCAACGCCTCCCCCCCAAAATCTGCTTTTCAAAGTTTCTTCAAGCGCCTTCATCTCTTTCTCATCGTAGACCGGCCACGCCGGCCAAGGCTTGGTTCGAATCGGTTTCCCCCCTTTCACCGCCAGCATGAAAGTATTTTTCCAGCCATTCATATAAAGCTTACCGGTATTCACGTAAACCCTATGCTGCTTCAAACAAGGGGTGGTTGAACACGTTTAACAAAAGCCTTAACAGTTGAGCCGCTTTAATGATTCTTGTTTCACAGCGTCATAGATTGCAAGAATATTCTCTAACGGAGTGTCCGGCTGCAGGGAATGTGAAGGGCCAAGGATTAGCCCGGTTGATCCGAGTTCCCTAATTCTTTTCCTAACCTCTTTTCTCACGTCCTCAACGCTCCCAAATGGAAGCGTTCTTTGAATAGAAAGCGTGCCTTCAAAAGCCATCCTGCTCCCGCATAGCTCTCTCACCCTAACAGGATCCATGGTTTCCGGTTGAACCGGGTTGAGTACGTCAACGCCTATTTCAACCAAGTCGTGAATTATGGGCTCAATCCAGCCGTCACTGTGAAAGAAGAAATACTTACCCTTAGAATGAATCAAGTCTGAGAGGAGCTTGTACCTAGGCTTGAGAAACCTTCGCCAAAGGACTGGAGATATTATCATGGTGTTCTGCGCACCCACATCGTCACCATCGTAAATAACGTCGACATCAGCCTCCAGAAGCATTTTAGCCTGTTTCAAGCGTATATCGTTAAGCATGTCGAGAATTTTTTCCACCCTAGGATCGTTCCTCCTCATCATCACCATGAGCTCGTTGAAGCCTGTCAGCTGCCACGCGATCTCGAAAAGGTGTATCACGCCACCGTAGACGCAGAAATTTTCACTTACCGTCCTGTATTTTTTCACAAGCTCGAAGCTTCCTTCATTAACTTCAGGCCAGACATAGTCTTCAACATCTATTGTCCTAAGAGGATGATCGACATACTGATAAGTATAGGTTTTACTCGACCACTTGCTTATTATCCCCCACCTGTCTTTCCTAAGCTCATATTCGCCGCTACACCCAACCGTGTAAGCAGCCTCATACGGCCCCTCCTTGACTTCTACTCCTTTTGGAATGTAGCCACCGGTTAAGCCGATTGCTGGAGCAAACCTAACATCCACGTCGAGTTTAGAACAGATACTGTCGAACCCCTTCACGTTAAGGTGTTTTTCAAGCAGTGAAATTACTTCCGGCCTCGCCCTAAAGACGGTGGGCACCCGATCTATCTCCCTGAACTCGACGGATTTAATACACCTTTCCCTCGGATTCATCCTTAGTTTTTTAAAGCATCTTGTAATTTAATCTTTAAGACGGGTTTAAAATCTGGGATGCAAACCTTTTCAGATTTGAGCCATCCGGGGATTCCAATCTTCCCATATTAGAAGGGAGAGGAAACGAAGCAATTATTCAGTCTTGTTCAGCTGATTTCAACAGGCACGCCTATTTCGCTCGACCTGATAATAGCGCTTATGACTTTAGTCACGATAAGACCGTCTTCTCCAGTCACAGGCGGCTTCGAGTCGTGAATCAAGCAGTCTACGAAGCATTCTAACCCGGCCCTCAGGAACACGCTGACGTTTTCAGTGGGCAGGACGTACACGTCGGGAAAACTCATCCTCTGCTCATTCACAATCCTTACGCTGCCGTGATGAGTTCTATCTATTCTAATCGCCCCTTTTTCCCCGAAAATCTCCATTTTAAAATCCACTATGAATGGTTCGCCCCTGGGGAGAATCCAACTGTTCTCCATCACGGCTGTGACTCCATTTTGAAACTCGATTATAGCCTGGTAGAAGTCCGGGGTCTGGATTCCCCTCGAGTTCAGCACGACGGATCTTGAAACTCCGAAGACTCTTTTAGCCTCATCCTTGAACAGCCATCTCAGCAGGTCGAAAACATGGCTCCCGAGAAACCAGAGAACACTTGTCCTATCCGACCATTTTATCATTTCGGTTGGAACATATATTGTGTCGCTTAGACGCGCATAAGCATTGACGATTTTACCAATCCCACCTGCCTCTATCGTGTCCTTAGCCAACCGGAAGGGAGGGCTCCACCTGTTGCTGAAGTTAACCATAAGCTTGAGGCCGCGTCTACCTGCTTCTTCAACTATCTTCTGCGCGTCAGCCACGTTTGTCGCAAGAGGCTTTTCCATGAGCAGATGCTTATTGTTCTCGAGAGCTGTGAGCGCAGGCTCCGTGTGCAGGTGGTCTGGTGTGCAGACGGAAACCGCTTCAATATCGGGATCCTTAGCAAGGTCTTGAAAATCAGCGTATATTCTTGGGACACCGTATTTTTCCCCAATCTCCCTAGCCCTTTTCTCATTTAGGTCTGCGACTGCGAGAACCTCGGCGTGCTCTATTGTTTTGAACGATTTTAACTGCTGCTCACCTTGGATTCCGACTCCAACAATCCCTATTCTAACCTTCCTCATGAAGGAAAAACAGTATTGGAACCATAATAAAGCTTTTGAATGTAAACCTGCTTTAACATGCCGCTTGAGTTCAGAAAGGATGTGGAGACTTGCTAGCCTTCCCTTCTGTACGGTATGCCCAGAGCCGCGGGTGCGCCAAGCCTTTTTCTCAACAAGCCTAATGAGCTGGCGACCAGCACTATGATTGTAGAAACATACGGGAGCGTTCCGAGCAGGCTTGCCGGAACCCCGTATTCCTGAAGGTGAAACTGGAGGACTTCAACTCCTCCGAAAAGGTATGCCCCAATCAAGCTTCCAAGAGGGTTCCACAGTGAGAATATTGTGAGTGCCAGGGCTATCCATCCTCTGCCCATCATAACGCCCTCTCTCCAGCCCGGAGTATAGGAGAGGGTCACGTAAGCACCGCCGAGACCTCCAAGTACCCCGCCGAGAAAAACACATAAGTATCTTACCAAGTATACGTTGACTCCTGCAGCGTCTGCAGCCTCAGGCTTCTCCCCCACGGCTCTCACTGTTATTCCAAGCCTTGTTTTAAAAAGGATAAGCCACATTAATATTGAAAGCACTATTCCCAAGTATACAACCGGGTCATGGCAGAAGAGGCCGCCCGCCAAAGGTATTTCCGACAAAACTGGTATTTGGAGGGTTGGAAGACTGTCTCTAAGGGGCTGCCCCACGTATTTTGCCCCCAGGAGGCTGCTGACCCCCGTGCCGAGCATTGCGAGAGCCAAGCCTGAAACAGTCTGGTTGACTCCAAGGCTTACGCTTGTGAACGCGTGTGTGAGAGAGAATAGGCCTCCGACAAGCATTGCCGCAGCCAGGCCGATCCAGACCGACCCTGTTAGCCATGTTGCGGCGAAGCCCGCTAGCGCCCCCATCGTCATCACGCCGTCAAGCCCAAGGTTTAAAACCCCAGATCTTTCACAATATATTTCCCCCAGGGTCGCGAGCATTAGTGGCGTCCCGGCTCTAACGGCTTCAGCCAGTATTGAAGCAGCTATATCCATATTCTTCTACCACCTATTTTAAACACTATCCTGTACCTAGCTAGAACCTCGCTGCTGATGATGAAGAGGAGAATCACGCCGTTGAACACGTATACAAGGCTGGACGGCAGCCTGAGGGAAACCTGTATCGCGTCGCCCCCAACCATTAAGCCGCTTATGAAGAATGACGCTACGAGGGCACCAAGAGGGTCAAGCCCCCCGAGCCAAGCCGGGATTATAGCAGTATAACCGTATCCAGGAGATATCCCCCTTATGAGGCGCCCATGTATGCCGGCGACTTCCCCGACTCCGGCAATCCCAGCAAGCCCCCCGCTGACCAGCATGACCAGCAGGATATTCCTGCTCACGCTTATCCCAGCATACTTAGCTGCCTCCGGATTACTCCCCACGACCCTGATCTCATAGCCGATCTTCGTCTTCTTCATCAACACGTATAGGATGAGTGTTGAAGCCGAGAGCAACGCAAGAGTATAGTAGTGTATCCTGGTTCCCCCTATGGTGGGGAACCTAGCGTAGCTGGGGAAAGGATCAGTCTGGGGAAAACCCCATTGCGTCAAACCCCTCCATGGACCGGTCACCACGTAGTCCAGTAGCTTTAACGATATGTAGTTCATCATGAGGGTTACTATGACTTCATTAATGTTGAGCCCTGATTTTAACGCAGCCGGCAGCAATGCCCATGCAGCCCCAACGGTAAAGCCTGCAAGCAGCATCGCAATAATAATTACGCTCTGCGGAAGACCAGAGTACAGTGCGACCCATGTTGCAGCCATGGAGCCCATTATCAGCTGCCCCTCGGCGCCTATGTTTGACACTCGCGCCTTATAGGCGAAGGTAAGCCCGACGGCGCATAACCCTATTGGCAGTGTCTTCACAATCGTCTCTGAGAAACCGTAGAGGCTTCCAAAGCCTCCTGCGAAGATCCTTAGATAGGCGTCAACCGGGTTCACACCGTAAGCAGCAAATAAGAGGCCTATAAACGGGAGTGAAAGCAGGATGGCGAGTATTCTGACAGATATGTTTATCCTCCTAGATACGGTTGGCCTTCTCTCCAGCCCTATCTCCAATCCTCACACCACCGCTTCAACGCGCGTATTTTAACACTTCTACTGTTCATGGCTACGCCGCTCCCGCCGTCATTGCAAGCCCGACTTCGCTGATCGAAGCCCCTTCCCCAAACTCTCTAACTATTCTACCCTCCTTCATAACAAGTATCCTGTTGCTCAAAGCCAAAACCTCATCCAGGTCTTCGGAAACAAGGAGGACGCTGCCCCCGGCTTCTCTAAGCCTGTGGAAAACCCAGTGCACATAGTTCGTGGAAGCAACATCCAGGCCTGAAGTAGGGTTGCTCGCGACAAGTATCTTAGGATTTATCGAGAGCTCTCTCGCCACTATTAGCTTCTGAACGTTCCCGCCTGAGAGGAGGCTTACCGGAGCATTCACGCCCGGCGTAACTATCTCAAACTCCTGAACAAGCTTCTCCGTCTCCCTTTGAATCGCCTCACTATCCATAAATAATTTCCTTGAAAACTTTTCCCCGTAGAGCTTCATAACAATGTTCTCTGCAACACTAAGATCGGGTGCAACACCATACCTGAACCTGTCCTCAGGGATGTGGGCAACACCCAGCCGGATAATATTCTTAGGAGGAGCATTCGTAACATCCACCCCCATTATTTTCACAATCCCTTTTTCAACTCTCCTGAGACCCGTAAGGGCTTCGACAAGCTCCCTCTGACCATTCCCCGCAACCCCCGCTACACCCAGGATCTCGCCTTCTTTCAGAACGAAGGAGACATCCTTGACTGCTACGAGTCCCCTGTCATCCAAAACCCTTAGATTCTCTGCTTCTAAAACCGGCTTACTGCCTTTCTTAAAATTGCCAACCCTAGGCCTGAACTCTAAAGGCCTGCCGACTATCATGTTAACCAAGTCAAGCCTGCTCGCCTCACGTGGCTTAACTTCAGCCGCCACAACTCTTCCCTTTCTCAGAACGGTTATAGAATCGCTGGCCGTAAGCGCCTCATTAAGCCTATGTGTTATCAGGATAATTGACTTGCCTGTCCCAACCATTCTCCTTAAAGATTTGAAAAGCTCCTCCGACTCAGCAGGCGTCAAGACTGAAGTAGGCTCGTCCAAGATAAGGAGTTTAACATCCCTGTAGAGCGTCTTCACTATTTCAACCTTCTGCTGCTCCCCTGCTGAAAGCTGCCAGATTTTCGCGTCGAGATCAATCTTTAAACCATAGGTCTTAGAAATCTCCTCCACTCCACTCCTAATCCTGTCAAAACCCGTTCTTAAGCTATCCTCGACAAACAGCGCAATGTTCTCTAAAACAGTAAGCTTATCCACAAGCATGAAATGCTGGTGAACCATCCCTATCCCCATTTTCAGTGCATCCCTCGGCGAACCTATGCTTACCCTACGGCCCTCTACAATTATCTCCCCAGCGTCAGGCTTATACATGCCGTAGAGTATTCTCATAAGGGTTGTTTTACCAGCACCGTTCTCTCCTAGAAGAGCATGTATTTCCCCCTGCCTAACCCTGAAATCAACATTATCCAGCGCGACAACTGCGGGAAACCGTTTAACAATCCCCCGCATTTCAACAAGATAATTAGAATTATTCGCCAAGCCTTGTCAACATCCTTTGGAGAAAAAAAACAGGTGGAGAAACGTTTCTTGAATCATCCTGACGGCGATCCTATTATGTTGTCCAGGAACCAGTTCATCTCCTCTGTGAAGAGCTGAGCTATAGTCGCCCTCTGGCCCGCTGGAATCTTAACGTTCCCAGCCTGGTCTCTAATCGGGCCGGTGAACGGGTCGAAAGGCACGTTAGCGTCCTTCATCAGCGTAAGCCTAGTCATAACAGCGTCGTACACGCTTACTGATTGACCGGGCAGATACTTACTCTTCAACTCGCTGACGAACTTCGGGTTTATCGGTACTCCAGGCTTGCCCCCGAGTTCCACCGCACCCTCCTTGAGCAGCCAAAGGTAGTCGACATTAGCCAAGTTAGTATTATTGTATATACCCAGCCTGATCTTCATAAGTATGTCGGCGTAAATAACCTCCCAGTGGACTATCTGACCGCTTACAACGACGTCGGGACCAACATCCTGCATCGGGCTGTAGTGAGAGAAAACATAAAGCGTCTTCCCCTGCCGGTACTGTTCCTGAGCGAACTCAACTATGGCTGTGGAGTCCTCTGTGAAGGCGATTGTATCGACGCCAATGCTCACCAGCGCCTGAGCAGCCTCCCTAGCGTGAGTCGGATCATACCATGCGAAGAGCCATCTCACGTAGACCTTTGCCTCAGGATTAGCCTCCTTAACACCCAGTGCGAACGCGTTGATGTGTCTGAGGACTTCCGGTATCGGGTAGGCCGCCACGTAGCCAACCTTGTTACTCTTAGTTAGGGCACCGGCCATCAACCCGTTCAGATAATACACCTGGTAGAAGTCCGCAAAGTATGTTCCAGAGTTAGGAAGCCTTTTGAAACCACTGCAGTGGAAGAACATTTTGTTAGGATATTTTCGAGCGACCTCTATCGTCGGATCCATGAATCCGAAACTTGTTGTGAAAACCACGTCGACATTCTCCTCAGTAACAAGCCTCTCAATATACCTTGCAGCCTCAGCCTCAGGAACAGACTCTACGTAAACGGTTTCAAGCCATGGGAAGAGTGAGCTGACGTTTTGCTTAGCCTGATGATGTGCAGCAGTCCAGCCGAAATCTGCCACAGGACCAACATATATGAATCCAGCCTTAAGCTTCCTGGTGAGTGAACTAACGTTCTGCTGAAGCTGGTTGTACAGCGTTTGAAGCTGGTTGTAAGATGTCTGAAGCTCCTTGTACTGGGACTCGGGAACTTTACCTGCACCACCCACGAAGTATCCCGTAGCCAGTCCTATTATGAGGAAGATTGCCAGCAGAAGAATAGTCATCCCGCCAAACTTGGACAGGCTCATCTTGGCTCGAAAGCCGATTAGGAGGAGGAGCATTTAAATTTTTACAAAAAGGAGGAGGGTGTGAACGTCATTTTTAACACGTAAATGTTAAATTATTCCTCTTAAACAGTAACACGGTTAGCCGATGTTGGAATTATTGCTGGGGGAGCCGGCTTGAAATGCGAAGAGTTTTTCAACCATGCCTGCTGCGCTGGATGCAACAACGTGCAGCACCAACGAGCATCAATGCTTCATAAAAAGCTTATATTCCTTTTCTTATGAAGCAGGCTTTAAAGTGGAAAATAAAACTCTTCCAAACCATTGCAGGACCATTTTAAGCATAGTTGCAGTAATGCTTCTTCTGAGTTCTGAAACCTTTTTCAAAGGCTTGGTTACTGTCTCCGGTTCAATAATCGTCCCTGTAAAGATTTGTTTTGAAGGAGAGCTTAAAGCCGGGAGCGTTGTGAACGGCTCGATCCTCATAACTTCAGGCACCGTGATCCTCGGCAACGCGGTGTTTCATGTTTCAAAAACTCTGGGAGAGTTCAATGAAACTTCAAACTATATTACGATGAGCCAGGGGAGGCTTTACTCAACGCCCATAAGCCTCGGGGAAAGCTATGTAATGAGGTTGGCTGCAGTCTACACCGCTGTGGACGCTAACATGATTCACGTGAGCTTTGGATATGGGGAAGCTTACCCGGGTTCAACCTCAATACTAATACCACGCGGCTATGGGAGACGCAGCCTCCTTATTAACGCTACCGGTGTGCTAACTTTATCTGGTGTTAGTGTAACCATATTTGCCGAGGGAGACGCCGTCATGCCTGAGGCGGAGAGAGAGGATCCGCGGAACGGTTGTCTCACCGTTATAAGGAAGAAAGCACCGAGCGGGGAAACAGCCGGCTTCGAACTGTGGGGGATTTGGGGGCTGGGTGGTTGGGAGGATGATGAAAATTACTATATGCCGATTCCTCAAGAAGGCTCCGTGATGCTGTTTGTCTTCTTAAACCGGGAAAATAGGCTAGCCGGACTTTTGGGCAAGTACGGCACGGTATCCTCCTCATCAAGAGGAGTGGGTATATGGATGAACATTTCTTGCAGAACAGGTAACACCAGTATAGTGTTTTTAGAAGCGGAGTATCTGAAGGATTTTCTCGAATCCTTCGCTTCCGAGGAGCGAGAATTCCTGTCTAAAGTGGGTTTCGACGCTGAAAAATATTTAAAAGAAATCGACTACGCCATGATGCTGCTGAGGGAGAGTAAGGCTGCTTTAGCAAGAGGCGATTTTGAAACAGGCTTCGGATTCCTCGAGAAAAGCATTATCAAGGCGGAGAACGCGCTTGACGCCTTAAGCCAAGCTAAGAGCGACAGCATTGCAATGTTCCTCTTCCTAATTACGTTCACCTTCTTCGTTTCATCCATAGCGGGCGTATTAATCGAGAAAAGAAGGAGGCTAATAATTATCGGATTGTTTGCAACACTCATTATTGTGGAGATACTTCTTATTCCGCAGGCCAAGATGGCGGTTGCGGTTCTTAACCCTGAAGCTATTTCTCGCCTATCTTCAGCATCAATATTCTTATCGTTGTTTACAGCCGGCCTAACGCTGCTGGTAGTTGGCATAATGGTGCTTGAAGCCAAGGGGACGCTTATCAGCGACCTTTTCTGGTATTCCGTCAAAAGCATGCGTAAAAGAATATTTCGGACGATTCTCACCATAGTTACGATAGCGGTTGTCTCCGCAGCCTCTGGAAGCCTCCTGGCGATCGGCACACTTACAACAATAAGGGAGGCAGCCTATCCCTCGGAATTCCGTGGGCTAAGCATCAGTTCTCACGTGACTACAGTCACATCTATTTTCAGGGGTATGGATCAGCAGAACGAGGTTTTAATCAACGAGTTTTTCCAGCCCATACCGGACTGGCAGGTAAGGTGGCTCTCCGCCATGGAGGGAGTTGAAAAAACGTATATTGTTGCAGCCTCTCAGGTCCTTGTCTCTAAGGAGGGTAGGAGGACTAGGGCTTTCTTAGTGGTCACCAATGCTTCGACGCTAAGAGGCACAGCGGTTTCAGCCGATTTAGCCGAGACACTGGGCGTGGAAGAAGGTGATTCAATAGTCATCATAGGTAGGAATATTGTAGAAACCAGGGTGAGCACGGTGCTTGAAGAGCCTTTAAAGCTGGCGGATGGAGTCCCGCTGGATGAGGTTGAAGGACCCTTAGTAGTGACTGGTTTAGAGCCCTTTCCAGGGCCCTTAACAGTCTACAGGCTGTTGCTCGAGGGTGATTTTTCAAGCGATGTTTCAAAGAGGCTTGTAGAAACAAGTTACGAGAAAGACTCGAACTTCACAATCATGATGGGCGCTCAGATAACAACGCAAACATACAGGTCTTTCAGAATAGGTTTAGGCTCAGGCGGAGAGACGGCTTGCCTACTTATAGTTGGAGAGTTCCAGCAGTTCGCCAGCGTTCCGGAGCTGCTTATTCTAATGGGGCTCGCTTCCCTAATGATTATAATAACGCTACTAGGCTCACTTTACGAGCGTCATGGGGAATACTCAACCATGAGTGCGCTCGGCGCCAGCCCTGGCCATGTTTCCCTCCTGCTACTCGTCGAGGGCCTAAGCTACGGTCTTTTAGGAGGAGCCCTAGGATATGTTTTAAGCCAGTTTCTCCAAGCATACATCTCAACCCCCGTGAGCCTGGTGAAGCCCTATTTATTCAGTTCAATGCTAGCCAGCTTCCTTGTGGCAATATTATCCTCCTTAGTGGGAGGCCTTATACCGGCTAGGAAAGTCATTCTGAAAGTTGTGCCAAGTCGGTTCATGTTCAAGAAGATTGAGGAGGCTAAGCTTTTCAAGGATCATGCTGAATCAGTAATACCCTTGAGAATAGTTGATGACGTGAACTATTTCGTCGATTACGTTTCCTCGCTAACCAAGAGACCGCCGCCAATGCTTTTAGGACCGATATATACTGAGGCGACACCGTTAATGGAGAAGGGTAGGATTAACGCTGTTGAAATCCTTTTAAACTACAGGGGGGAGAGGGTGGCGGCTTACAGGGTACGCTTAGTCATACCTGAGAACCCTGGAAAAACGGTAAGAGCACTAGCTTACTCTGCCACAGGCCAGTGGGAGATCGACCACAAGTTCTGCGCTAGGCAAATGCTGACGACGCTTAGGGAGGACCTGTTGCGATACGTAGAATGGAAGAAGCGGGTTGAAAAGGATGCGGGTAAAGCAGCATAGGCAACTGTTTCTCAAACAATAGAAAGCAGGGATGAAACAGCATTATTGAGATTGAGAAAAAGTCCCCGGTATAGAATTAACTCCAGTTCTCAGCTACAACTTTCACCATCCTCTCGGCTAATTCAGATATTTTAAGCTCCCCCAATCCTGATAACGCTGAATCCAGAGTATTGTTCAAGGGCGAGTACCATTTTTCCGGTATGCGTTTGAAGCCAACCATAGCGCCAACTATGGACCCTACTGTCGCACCGTTGCAATCCGTGTCAAGCCCGCCGGACACGCTTAGACACACGGATTTCCCGAAATCACCCTCGCCATAAAGCAGGGCGAGAACAACTATTGCAGCATTGTTTATCGTGTGAACCGGGTGGTAACGCCCGTATTTCAACATCGCCTCCTCGTAGGCTGCGTCAAAGCCCTCGTGCTTCCTCCAAAGGTCGACGCAGCGCCTGACTGCCTCAGCCAGCCTAGTTTCCAAAGGTATGCATGAGAGCCCTTTCTCCACGATCTTCAGCGGCTCCGGCTCGGAGAAGGCTGACGCGACCATGGCTGCCATCAGCATCTCGCCGTAAACCCCATTCTTAACGTGAGAGAGCATAGCATCCCTGTAAGCCATCTCCGCCGCGCTCCAAGGCCTCATAGGATTCGCATATCCCCATGGGTCGGCCCTTATCTGGGCTCCTATCCACTCTCTGAAAGGATTCCAGAAGGTTGCTGTTTCAGGAGGCTTCAGGCCGAGCGTAAGGTTCCTGTAAGCCTCCCTCTCAGCAGTGTAGGTAAGGTGGAAGGGCAGCCGGTTCAACCATTCTTCGGCAACATCATCCGTAGTAAAGCTGAAGCCCTTTCTCTCTAACAGGAGCAGACCCAGTATAGTATAATCCAAATCGTCGTCCCTCAGAGCCTTACTCAAGCTTCCACGAAGCCCGCCCACTCTATAGTATTCTTGAAGGCTCTTCTCAACACGGGGAATAAGCTCTGGAATATAGTAGTCAAGCGGGTAACACCCAGCCTTCTTAAGATACTCTTCTATCCTATTCTTAGGCCAGCCTTCCACAGGCTTCCCAAGCATGTTTCCCACTATTCTTCCAA
>CAZWPT010000061.1:0-5085 GCA_964635675.1 uncultured Nitrososphaerota archaeon
TTAGGCTGAAAGCCTATAGGAACGGGGGCTGGAGGAGGCTCAGGGGGGTTGAGAAGGCTTTGTTCAAAGCCAGTCTTGAGCTAGCCAGGCTTAGGGGAAGAATAGTGAACCCCTCGTTGATTAAAGCCGTTGAAAACATTGTTTCAAAGCTTCTCCAAACCCCCGCAACCAGGATACTCCAGCTTGGAAGGGAATATGCCTCCCGCCTGCTCGAGCTCTACAGCAGGAACGGCGTGTTCGAATGGGCTCCGAGCCTCAGGAAGTGGCTTAAGGACCTTGGATACGTCTTCTGGCTCGGGCTCAACCAGTATGCTCTGAGAAGCCTGGGATACGTGTAAAGAGTCTCTGGGGAGAAGTGATCGGGGTAATACTCGCAGCCGGTAGGGGTACGAGGATGAGGCCATACTCCAACGCGGTTAACAAGGAGATGGTTCTCGTCGGCAAATACCCCGTCATCGAGTATATTGTAAGGGCTTTAACCGGCAGCGGGGTCAGGAAGATCATTATTGTTGTCTCAGAGGGGAAGAGCCAGATAAGCAACTATTTCCAGGATGGGAGCGACTTCGGCGCAAGCATAGCCTACGTGTACCAGAATTTCAGGAACGGGGAGGGCACTGCTAAGGCTGTCCAGGCTGTTGAAGAATGGGTTAGCGGGAGCTTCATCATGGTTTACGGAGACTCCTTCTTCTACCCGACTGGCTTCTTCAAAGAGATGGTGGGGAAATACGGGGAGAACGGTGAGGACGCGCTTCTAGCAGTATACCCGATGAGAGAGTTCAAGGAGTACGGGCTTGTTAAGACAAGCGGGGGGAGGGTTTTAGACATTCTGGAGAAGGTTGACGAGGAGAGGGCTGGGGAAACCATGGTGGACGGGTACTACCCGGTTAACTCGGGGCCAATGATATTCAGCGAAGAGGTTTTCAGCTACATCAGGAGGGTTGAGCCGTCACCGTCAGGGGAATACTGGATAACGGACGCGATAAGGCTCATGGCTAGGGAGAGAAGGGTTACGGCGTACTTCATACCTGGCGACGTTTTCTGGAGGGATATTGGAAGGATGAGTGCGAGGCTTGAGGCTGAAAGATTCATCCTTGAGAAGGAGGGCGGGGAAACTTTAACCGTGCGCGACAGCTAGGCTGGGAAGAGGTGGGAAAAACCATGTCAACGCGTTTCACTGTGAAGCAGGTTGTTGGCGTCTTTTCCGCAGACCGTGCTTAACGAGCGCGCTAACGCTTATTAGGCTCCCTCCCCTGCCTTCCTAAGATGACAACTCGGCCTATGAAATCAAGGATCCTGAGGATGCTTAAAGAGGATGAGGAGTTCAGGTACGCCGTGGCAGGCCTAATAGGCTTCACGGACATTCTTAAAAGGTTTGAGGAGCACGATAGGAAGTTTAACGAGATAATCGCGAGGCTTGATGAACACGACAGGAAGTTCAACGAGATTATTTCCAGACTGGATGAGCATGACAGGAAGTTCAATGAAATCATTGCCAGGCTTGAGGAGCACGACAGGAAGTTCAACGAGATTATGGGGGAGATTCGCGACCTGAGAATGGAAATGTCCAGGGTAACCGCCTACATTGAAAGAACATCCCTAACGATAGAGGAGGAGGCCAGG
Organism: uncultured Nitrososphaerota archaeon; assembly: GCA_964635675.1. Classification (GTDB taxonomy): domain Archaea; phylum Thermoproteota; class EX4484-205; order EX4484-205; family JAAOZP01; genus JAAOZP01. The sequence continues at coordinate 1,621 of CAZWPT010000061.1, forward strand.
GAGATAATCTCTTACCGTCTGAGGTCCCGCGGAATCATGCTTAAGCTTTCAAGCCTATTGCTGCCAGACCTTGAGATAAACGTTTACGGGGTCGACGAGAACCTCTGCATCGTCGGAGAGGCCTCTACAAGGGCGGGCGTAAGGATAATCGAAAAGCTGGATGAGGATATTGTTAAGCTCAGCAGGAAGCATCCCGAGTACCTGAGGGAGAAAACGGTTAAGGTGGTGTACACGATGCAGGCGACGCCCGACGCTGTCCAAGAAGCTAGGGAAAGAGGCGTATGGCTCCTCAAGGCCACGGAGGACCTTACGCAACCACCGGTCTAAGCATGCGCGAAGATTTATATTGGCCTACCCCTGTAGGCTTAGAGAGGGAGTGTTAGGCAAGCATGGTTGAAGCAGCCACACTGCTTGAGAGAGTAGCGGAGGCCGCCGGCGGGGCTAGGGAGAAGATTCTCGCCGAGGAAGCATTAGAGCACGTAAGGTCTGCTCTACTCGAGGTTGACGCTGAAATAGAGAGGCTGTGCAGAAGGCACGGAGTAGCATCCTCCGGCGATATTGATGAGAAGTATATGCGTGGGACGCTTAACGAGGAGGATACTTGGCGCGTCTTCTTCAGGCTGAGCCACCTTGAGGAGGTTGGAGAAGCCTTGGAGAAGCTTGTCGAGGAACCGCTTTCAAACAGGAGGAGCGCCTACAGGCTTATCTGCAGGATTGCCGAGAAGGAGTATCGCGACATCGTAGCGGGGACGAGCTTCGACTACGAGAAGGCCAGGGTATTCCTGAAAGACGGGAGCCTTCTCGAAGTCTGGCTCCACAGGAGTGAAAGCCTCATGGATAGATATGCCTTCCACTGGGATAAGATGAGCGTAGACGGGAAAGTCTTCAGGACGACAACATGCCCCACGCCAGATGGGGGAGAGTCGAAACCTTTCCCAAGCATTTCCACTACGGGGCTGAGTGGAGCGTTGTCGAAAGCCATATTCCCGACGACCCTACGTCCGCCGCCAAATACTTCCTAAGCTTCGCCAGAGGCTCGCTAAGAAAAATTAAAACATAGCGTGCCGTAGCGTGCGCTTAGTAGACTTTGATGAAGAATGGAAATCGTAGGCGTAGAAATATGGCAAACATCAAAAGCATAGTGGAACCAGTAGCCGAACGATTAGTAGAGAAAAGTGAAAAAGTCGCTGAAGTAGTCGCTAAATAGCAAAAACATGCATAAATACCTTAGCGTGCGGCAGCTAGGCCGAGGCGGGAGCGAAAAAGCCCATAGCGCGTGCTACGTCGACAAGGCTAGTGCGCGCTATAGTTGCAATGATGGAAAGAGTTGCGCAACACAATGCTTAAATATTGAGTCTTTCCCATTGGAAAGTGGGGAGAAAGCTGTTTGAGCAGAATCATTATAGAGGGTGAGCGTCTGAAGGAGATTGTGGCGAAGCTAGAGGATGCAAGGAGGAGCATGGATGAACTCATCGACACCCTGGAGATGCTTCAGGACGAGGAGTTTCAAAGGGAGTTGAAGGAGAGCCTCAGCGAGGCTGAAAAAGGAGAAATCCTGAGCTTCGGCAGCGTTAACGAGCTGGAGAAAGAGCTGACCCCTGAGTAGTTACCGGATCCTCACGACAAAACGTTTTCTAAAACATCTGAGGAAACTTGACGAAGAAGTTAGGAAAAGGGTTCTTAACGCGATTCGAGAAGTATCTGAAAAACCCTATCTAGGGTCTACATTGATATTCGATGGACGGAGGCTATATAAGTTCAGAGTAGGAAACTACCGCCTGATTTACGAGATTAATGAGGAGAAAAAGGCGGTTCTCTTCCCCTCGTCAACCATAGGAGAAGGGTCTACCGAGGGTTCAAGCCGTGAACCATAAGCCCTTCATAGTTGCTTGCATACCCGCGTTCAACGAGGAGAAGACAATAGCCAGCGTAATAGTCAAGGCTATGAAGCATGTTGACAAGGTTATAGTGTGCGACGACGGCTCTAAAGACCTAACTAGGGAGATAGCTGAGAAACTGGGTGCGAAAGTAATTGTCCACGAGCGAAACATGGGTTATGGGGCTGCTTTACACACTCTCTTCACAGAGGCTGGCGGGGAGGATGCTGACATAGTGGTTACCCTGGACGCAGACGGCCAGCATAACCCGGACGACATACCGAGAATAATAGAGCCCATTTTGAAGGGGGAGGCGGACATAGTGATTGGGTCAAGGTTCCTAGGTGGAGAGGGAAAGCAGATGCCGCGGTACAGGGAGGCAGGCGTGAAAACAATAACGAGGCTAACCGGCAGAGCCTCCTACAGGGAGCTGACCGACGCTCAGTCAGGTTTCAGAGCCTACAGGAGGAGCGTGGTCGAGGCTTTGAAGCCGAGTGAAATGGGGATGGGGGCTAGCACAGAGATACTTGTGAAAGCATATGAGAACGGGTTCAAAATAAGGGAGGTGCCGGTTAAGATTTCCTACGAGGGGGAAACGTCTACGCAGAACCCGGTTTCACACGGAGTCGAAGTAGTGATGTCGACGGTTAAGCATCTTTCGATAAGGCGCCCCATGCTTTTCTACGGAGTGCCCGGCTTAATCGCCGTGCTGGTAGCAATATCCTTCTGGCTCTGGACCCTGCAAATATTCGCGACGACGAGACAGGTTTCGACGAACATAGCGTTAATAGCGCTTGGGGCGACGATAGTCGGGCTGATGCTTCTTACGACAGCAGTAATACTCTGGGTCCTGGTGAGCGTTATAAGGGAAGCCAGGAGCACTGGAAACAAGAATCGTTGAAAACAGCGGGGACTGGATGAAGGCTGTGGTAATCCTTGGGACTAGACCGGAGATAATAAAGATGTCTCCAGTGATGAGGGAGCTCGAGAGGAAAAACATGGATTTCTTCATACTCCACACGGGTCAGCACTACTCCTACAGCATGGACAGGGTTTTCTTCGAGCAGCTTGGACTCACACAGCCGAAGCATAATCTTGAAGCAGGCTCAGGCACGCACGGGGAGCAGACGGGAAGAATGCTGATAGGAATAGAAAAAGTGCTCATGGAGGAGAAGCCGGGCATAGTGCTCGTCGAAGGCGATACCAACAGCGTGTTAGCAGGGGCGCTGGCCTCCGTGAAAATCGGCATACCGGTTGGCCACGTTGAAGCAGGGCTTAGAAGCTTCGACAGAAGCATGCCTGAGGAGGTTAACAGGGTTCTGACGGACCATGTTTCAGACTACTTGTTCGCCCCAACGGAGAAGGCGAGGAGCAACCTTCTCAGAGAGGGTATCGCGGATGAGAAGATATTCGTAACTGGAAACACGATTGTCGACGCTGTTCATCAAAACATTAAGCTGGCTGAGAAGGAGAGTAACGTGCTTGAAACCATCGGTGTCGACGACGGGGAGTACTTCCTGGTTACTGTCCACAGGCAGGAGAACGTCGACAATAAGCAGAGGTTCAGAAACATTCTTGAAGGGTTGAG
>CAZWPT010000062.1:0-15015 GCA_964635675.1 uncultured Nitrososphaerota archaeon
GGCTTCTTCCTTTTCCTCAGCCTTCTCAGCTGCCTCTTCAACCCTCGCCTCAACTTCGACTAGCCCCTCATCTTCGAGTCCTTCCTCAAATTCTTCAGACTTCTCAAGCAGCTCAAGCTCCCCCTCATACTCTTCATTTTCTTCTATCGACTCTTCAAACTCTTCCTCAGGTCCTCCATGTTCTACGAACTCCTTTTCGGGCTCTCGGTATTCTTCAAACTCTCCGTATTCAAGTTCCCCGATTGGCTTCTCTGCTTCTCCGGGTTCCTCAGATTTTTCGAATAGTCTCTCAAGCGGCTCCTCGGATTCCGCCTCAATCATCCTAGCGAGTGTCTCGAATAACTCCTCCTTTCCTAGTTCCTCCTGCCTTCTCTCTTCTCTGCTCAGTTCCTTGTCAATATCCTCCTCCATCAGGTTCTCTGGCTTCTCAACCTTTTCAGAATGCTCCTCAACCGGCACCTCAATCCCCCCTATCTCAAGGTCCCGGAGATAATCCCCCATTTCGAGTGCTGGAAAGACGCCTTCCGTCGCAGGTTCCTCCTCTTTCTCCCCGGGTTTTTGCAGGAGTAGAAGCCTGCCGGATGTTACTATCTCGCGCCCTCCCTTTCCACGTCCCTCTTCCTCCGCCTCACGTTTCTCATCCTTCGACAGGTTTGCTGCTACTAGTATTGCAGAGTAATCCTTATGCTCTTCATTAGCCTTATCTTCAGTACCCTCTTCCTCCTGCTGCCCTTCCACCTCCTCAACAGCCTCTTCCAAGTAGTGTTCTAGTTCTTCCTCGCGCGCGCGACTTTAGCTTCGAGTCTAGCTCACGGTACGTATCAGCCTTTGGGGGAGAGAACCTGCCGGACCTGATGCAAGCCTTGTTGAGCGGGCAGGTTTCGCATCTGAGGGTTAGCCCCATAATCCTCATCCCTCTTACGACGCATTGGTAAACTAAGCACAGATTCCTCTTCGGGAGACGACATCCCGTGCATAACGAAAGCTTAAGATAATCGCATTTGCAGCATGACTTTCCACATCTTAAAGGCCCATGCGCAACATGCATCTCTAACGACTCTATGTCCCTTCCTCTTAAAAAAGGCTATGTTGACTAGCACACTGTCCTCTCCAAAACGCTTCATGAACGTAAAATTATCGCACAGCTATGAAGGCATACGGGCTTCAATATGCTGAACCATTGGGAGAAGCCTGTGGGAAGGCTTGCGGAGGCTTCCTCTAAACCTAAAAGTTTAAAACTGTTAGCCCGTGGAGTCTTCAAGAATGGTTCTGATCGGTGAGCCAGCTCCTGATTTCGAGGTTCAGACTACAAGGGGCAGGTTCAGGCTTTCCGAGCTCAGGGGCAGGTGGGTTCTCCTGCTGACGCATCCCTCAAGCTTCAACCCTGTCTGCACGACTGAGGTTATCGCTCTTTCCCAGAGGATTGACGACTTCAGGAAGAGCGGGGTCGAGGTTTTCTCAATATGTCCTGAGAGCCTTATGAGCGTAATATCATGGGTTAGGGATGTTGAGGATAAATACGGGTTGAAAATAATGTTCCCCGTCGCAGCCGACCCGGATAAGAGGACGGTGAGCCTCTACGGTGCTGCGGACGCTAGGGGAAGCGTTGCGAGAAGCGTTTTCCTCATAGATCCTGAGGGGGTTGTCAGGTTCACAGCCCAGTATCCTGTTGAAATCGGAAGGAATGTTAAGGAGTTGTCCAGGGTTACGAGGGCTGTTCAAACCTCTGTTAAGTCGAGCCTGCTCGCCCCGGCAAACTGGGAGCCGGGTGAGCCGATGATAATCCCGCCGCCCTCCACGGTTGAAGAGGCTGACAAGAGGGTTAGGGACGGGGCTGAACGCTGGTATATTCAGAGGAAGCAGGTTTAGACAAGCCTCTTCCTCCTAGCCGTGTTCGAAAGAGCCTGGAAAAGTATTCTCACTGCTGCTGCAGCCGAGGCGCCCCCGGGGTCGAGCATCGGGTTGAGCTCAACAAGGTCGAGCCCGACGAGCTTCTCGCTCACAGTGTTCTCCAGAAGGTCTAGCAGGATGCTCGTCGATATTCCGCAGGCCTCCGGGTTAGCCACTCCCGGGGCGTAGGCAGGATCTAGAACGTCGAGGTCTATGCTTACGTAGATGCTTCCAGCGTTCTCAACAAGGCTCCTAAGCCTCCTGCAGGCCTCCGCAGGGTCTCTGAGTATCTGTCTCGAAGAGACGAAGGCCTCGCCGCCAGCGTACTCAACCTCCTCCCTGCAAGCCGCCCTGACGCCCACGTGCACAACCCTGCAAGCCTCCTCGCTTATCCTCCTCATGACTGTCGCGTGGCTAATCCTGACTCCCCCGGGATACTCGTCCCTGTAGTCGAAGTGGGCGTCGAAGGAGACTATTGTCTCCGGCTTAAGTCCTCTCACAGCCCCCAGGGTTATCGTGTGCTCTCCTCCAAGAATCACCGGAGTCTTGGAGTCAGCACGGATCTCCAAGCATACTTTCTCAACCCTTTTCAAAACCTCGTCAACGTTAAGCGTCACCGCAACATCCCCAAGGTCTGAAATCCTAACGTCCTCCAGGTCAGCCCCGCCGCCCAGGCTGATGGTTTCAACCTCGGCTGAGAAATGCCTTATGCTGGCTGGCCCGAATCTTGAACCCGGCCTGAAGCTCGTCGTCCCGTCGAACGGGACTCCCACGACGGCGAACCACGACTCCTCGTAGCTGCACCTGATCCCGGAGAAGAAATAGGGGTTTTCAACCAGGTAAAGCCTAGCCTCGTCCAAGCCTGCTTGCAGAAGCCTTTGAAATAGATAAAGATTCCCCCGGCCGCGTGGCGGCTTAAAAACCATCCAGCATTGTTTAAACGGATGCAGAATGGGTTTAAACCAGTTTCCACAGGCATTCTCATGCTTCAAGACATTTCTCCCAGTGGTTCTGCTCTGCCGCGCCGCCCTCCAGGACTTGGAGAAGAGAGAGATCGACGCCTCAGCATGGCTCCCAATCCTCCTGCTCGGGCTCTCAGCCCTAGTCCTGGAGCTGGCTTCCAACATGCTTCTGGAAACGTTTTTCAAGGTTTTTCAAGCCATCAGCCTGATGGGCCTGCTGCTCCTCATGCGCCTCTACGGGCCGGGGGACGCCTTGATACTGGTAGGCATATGCCTGACCCATGTCTCCACAACCGGGCCCCTGCTCCAAGGACGTTTCCTGCGGCTTTTCTACCCTGATTTCAGCCTCACTGTTCTTTTAAACGCTGAAGTATTATCGCTGGCAACGATTGCTTCAAACCTTCTCCGCAACCTGTGCTCAGGAGCCTGGAGAACCCTGCCCAAGGAGGAGCCTCTTCGAAAAAGGATTGCTAGCATGCTGCTTCTAAACACTGTGAGCCCGAGGGTTGAAGCCTCCCGGGGCGGGTGTGCCGCCGGCAGCGGTGGACGCAGAATAGTCTTCGCGAGGCAGACTGTTCCAATGGCGCTGTTCATTCTTCTCAGCTACGTGGCGACACTCCTCTTCGGAAGCCTCATCCCAGTCCCGGCTTAGCGGGGAGGGTTGGATAAGTTTGGAAAAACGCGGCGAGTCTTAAGGTATGAAGACTGCCGCCGCGACGACGGTGGTCCACATGCCGTCCTTATTGCCCACTGCAGACTGTGTTACGCTCATCGTTTTAACCCTGCGGCCGCTTATCTTCCAGATCTCCTTCTGCTCGTCCCAGCTCTTATCTATGTCGAACGGAACCCCGAGCGTTGAGGCGAGCATGAAGGCTGCAAGGTCCTCAGCGTAGTCTCCAGCCTTCTTCTCAGTCTGGCCGAAGGAATGGTGCTCGCTCAAATAGCCGTAGCTCTCGTCGTCCAGAGGCTTAGCCATGCCTATTGAAGCCGCTATAAGCCTGTTAGGCTCGTTCGTCTCGTTCTTAGCCAGCACGACGAAGATCACTTGGCCCGGCTTAAGCTTGCTCAACCCCTCCTCCCTGCCTATCACCCTGCATCCAGGCGGTATTATGCTTGAAATCGGAACCAGGTTGAACTGAGCTATGCCCGCGTCCCTGAGAGCTATCTCGAAGGATGCCAGCCTCTCCCTGTGGACGCCCACCCCCTTCGTGAAGAACACTTCCCTCGGAACGAAACTGAATCCTTCCATTCTCTAACTGTTGAAGAAAGAATCGCTAGAAAGGTTTAAGATAAAGTTTTCCCCCTCTTGTGTAAACCGTGACAGGCCCGCCTGCTCTGAGAATGGTGGCGGGACTGCTTAGCCATGCGGAAACCGGGAGGCGTGGCGGCGGGCCGTTGGAGAAGTGTTGTTTAAAATGACTGGCGGAAGGATGGGAATCGGGAGGTTCGATCTCCACATACATACTTTCCTCTCTAGGGACTCGCTCATTAACCCGAGGCTGCTGCCCAGGGTGGCTGCTTCAAGGGGGCTCGCCGGCCTGGCTGTGACTGACCATAATGCTTTCGGAGCCCATAGGATGCTTGAGTCAAGCAGCCTCATAATCGTGCCCGGCATGGAGATAAGGACTACGGCTGGGGACATAATAGTCCTCTTCATACAGGAGCCCGTTAAATCCAGGGATCCTTTCGAGGTTTGCGACCTGGCTAGGGAGCAGGACGGTGTCCTAATAGCGGCACACCCCTTCGGGTTCCCGAGGCTGGGCGGCAGCGTGGGCGGGGAGGTTCTGAGGCGTCTAGACGGCGTTGAGGTTGTTAACGCTAGGAACCTTCTGAAAAGCCAGAACGAGAAGGCTCTTCAACTCGCCAGGAGGCTTGGAAAGGCTGAGACAGGGGGCAGTGACGCCCATTCTCTGAGAGAAGTCGGCAGGGCTTATACTCTCGCAGACGCCTCGAGCCTTGATGAGCTGCGTACAGCGATTAGAAGAGGGAGGACCAGGGGTTCAGGAGGGTTAAGCAGCCCCCTGGCGCACCTGGCAAGCTTTTCAGCGAGCATTATTCACGCTTTAACCCGTTAGCCCTTATTCTTCCCCTAAGCGTCGCTCCGAGTATTCCCGCCGGTTCGAAGCTGGTTTAATCCGATGCCCCCGTGTTGAAACATCCGGTGAAGAATCTGTGGAAACGGGTGTGCACGATAAAGATTCCGCGCGCGCGCTAAAGATTCCGCTCAACTGTTTAAAACTTGAAAAAATAAAAAAGGAGAAGGGGGTGATAGAAGTCCCGTCAACACTTCTTAGTTGTCTTCTTAGTTGTCTTCTTCTTAGCCTTCTTCTTAGCGGCCATCTTCAAGAAGATAGTATGCAAGCATACACTTAAACTTTTTGTTTTTTTAACTTTTCACTCAGCCCGCCGGCCATCTAACCAGTCAAGCCGTCGAGTGTCTCCAGAAACTCCTCCTCGGCTCCGACGGGTATTGCCCCCGAGGCTGCGACGCTGTGGCCGTCTCCAAACCCCCCGTGCTCCGCGCAGGCGTCTGGAAGAATCTTGGACAAGGGTGGGTTAACACCCTCCTCTATCATCCTCCTGAGTCCTGAGGGTGCTCTCGCCGAAACCTTAACATAGTCTTTTTCAAGCAGGCCGTAGCCAGGTATCTCCCTCGGGATCCTCATGAACCCGATCAAATACTTACTGTCGTCGACAATCCTCTGGTAGCTTAAGAAGGATGTGAAGCTTCCGAGAACCTTGCCGCCCATTCCTTTGAAAATGCTGCCGGAGTCGAACCATTGCAGCCCCTTTTTCTCCCCGAGGCCCCTCCTGATTATCGAGGATAGAAGAGCCTTGTTAGCCCTCCTCCTCTCCTCCTCAAGGGTTTCCGAGAGGCTGAGGGCCTCCGGGTTGAAGCCTTTCAAACAGGCTTCAAGAGCCTTCTCCACGCCACCCCTGTAGTATCCTACTGAGGCGAGTATCGTGATGGCCTGGGAAGCCTTAACCCTTGAGAGCCCGAAGCCTTCTGCAACAATCTTAAAGTCCCTCCCCGACTGTTTCACAACACCCTCCTTCAAAGAGTCTTCAAGAGCGATCCTGTTGAAGCCCACTGGCTCACCCGGTGTTTCAACCGAGCCTATTACCGCCAGGTGGGAGAGCCTTCTAAGGCCGCTGTCAACCCTCCTGGCGAAGAGATAGGCGACTGTTGAGGCTGAAGCATCCCTCTCCCCACGGTAGCCGTAGAGCTCAGGGTTCAGGTTTAAAACGTTGCTCATGCGCGAGGGCCGAGTATCATGGTGGTCAAGGATCACCGTCAAGCAATCCTTCCCAGTGTTCTCCCCTATTTTCTCCACGTGGGCTGAGCCGATGTCGCTAAACACTGTCACACGGCTTTCAGAAAGGGTTTTCACCAGAACCTCTGGGAAAAGCTTGTCTAAGCAGAGGGTTTTAACGTTGAAACCCATTTTTTCAAGCGCCGTCTTAACTATCGCGGCTGAGCAAACCCCGTCAGCCTCGTCGTGGTGGATTAAAACAGCCTCGCCAACCCTGCGCTTAAGCTCTTCAACAGCCTTAGCAAGGCTTGATTCAAACCTCTCCAAGCCTGCTTATTGAAAAGCAGGCGGGGGGAAATAAACGTTAGAAACAGATATAAGCATACTCTTATCGCTTTTAACGAGGATTCTTGCTGGGCGAGGAGATTGTTAAAGCGGTTGAAAAAGTTAAGCCGAGCATTGTTAACGTGAGCACCGTGAAAATGGTTTACGAGTTCTTCTTCTACGCTTTCCCGGTTCACGGCGTCGGCTCAGGCATAGTTGTCGACGAGGACGGCCTTTTCCTCACGAATCATCACGTGATAAGGGGTTCCGACCGGATTCAAGCCTCGTTCTACGACGGCCTTATGGCGGAGGGCCGGGTTGTAGGCACTGACCCCAGCCTAGACATCGCCCTGATCAAGGTTGACGGCGTGAGCCTTAAGCCTGCTGAACTAGGAGACTCAGACACGCTTAGGGTTGGCGAGATAGTCATCGCGGTGGGGAACCCGCTCGGCTTGGCTGGTGAGCCGACTGTGACAATGGGTGTTGTAAGCGCTTTGGACAGGCAGATAGTTTCGCGGGAGCTTTTCTTCCCCGAGCTTATTCAGACGGATGCTGCGATAAACCCTGGGAACAGCGGCGGCCCCCTGGTGAACCTTAAGGGCGAGGTTGTGGCTGTTAACACTGCAATAATACCCTTCGCCCAGGGCATAAGCTTCGCAATACCCATAAGCTCCATCAAGCCTCTCGTCGACTCCTTCAAGAAGTACGGCAGGATGGTTAAGCCTTGGCTCGGCGTCAAGTCGATAGACGTTAACAGGCAGATCGCGAACTACTACTCGCTCGGCGTGGACTACGGGGCGCTGGTCGTGGAGGTTTCTCCGCGCAGCCCTGCTGAGAGAGCTGGCCTGAGGCCTGGGGACGTTGTCACCATGATAGACGGCAAGCCTGTTAAAAGCTCAGCCTCCCTTGTGAGGGAGCTTAGAAGGAAATCCGTAGGCCAGAGAATAGAGCTACTCCTATACAGGGGTTTCAGCAGGTATGTTGCTTCACCGGTGCTTGAGGAAGCCAGGTTTTAAAATATTGGCTAAGCCTCCACCTACTTCTCCCCGACGGCGAGCTCCTGCAGGAGGGTTTGCACAGCCTTCTTGCTGAGCTCCCTAGCAGCCTGGTCTAGAGTAACGTATTTCAAAGCATCCTTCGGACAGTGTTCGACGCACCTAGGGTAGCCTTGCTTCTCACAGTAGTCGCAGATGACAACCTTCCTCTTATCCAGGTGGAGCCTTATTACTCCGAAGGGGCATGTTTCAACACACCAGCCGCACCCGTTGCACTTGTTCTCGTCTACAACTATGACTCCGTTAGGCTTCTGCGTTAAAGCGTCTCTCGGACATGCTTTAACACACGGAGGTTCCTCGCACTTCCTGCATGCTACAGCAAGGTTCAGGAAGGGCTCTATCCTGACAACCCTTATCCTAGACTTCTTAATGTTTAGGACGCTCTCGCTCGCGAACGAGCACACGTATTCGCATATCCTGCACCCGTTGCACTTGTCAGGGTCGCAAACAATTATCTTCCTAAGCCTCGACTCCAACCTCCTCCGCCTCCTTGGATAAGCCGAGCTCTAAAAGCTTGCGTTTCAACGGTATTCCATCCCTGCTCCAGCCCCTGCACTCGTAGTAGCCGTCTAAAGCCTCCTCATACTCCTCCCTCTTTATAACCGCCCCCTTAACAACGTCGTCTGGCAACGGGTCTTCAAAAGCCCTTGGAGGCGGGTAGTCGTCCCTCCTGGTTACGCCGCACTTAACGTTGAAGCATCTCGCAGCATTGTGTATTCTCTCACCCGCCTTCAGGATCTGCTCGCCACTCATGCTTAACCCGGTTACAAGAGTATAGAGCTTCGCAAGCTCATCCATTGATTGGAAGACCCCTCTGGTGAACTTGCATATTATCAGCGAGTCTATCACAGCATACTGGTTCTCACCGTCGTAAACTATCTTCCCCCTGCTTTTTTCAAGCCTAAGCCTGTCAACCTTGCCTTTAACGTCAACCTGGTATGAGCCTGACCTAAGGTAGTCCGCACCCCTGTTCGAGACGGCGAAGCCCAGGGTTGAGGTTTGGAGAGACCTTAACTCGTACGCAGCCCACTCCAGACCCTTACAATGCACAGCGAACCTCTCAGAGCCCTTCCCGACTATTTGAGAAGCCCTCCTAACACCCTCGCTGAGCAATACTCCAAGCCTACCCTCCTTCAGGCACATTCTCCTGAGGGCCTCAAGCAGAGCCTCGTTGCTGCCGAACCTGAGCTCAACACCGTCAGTATCCTCCTTCGCCAGAATACCTTTCTCGAAGCACTCCATGGCCCACCCCACCACGTTGCCCGCGGAAATCGTGTCGACGCCAAGCATGTCGCAGATCTCAACAGCCTTGGTTACAGCGTCCAGGCTACGGATGCCGCAGTTAGGCCCTAGTAGCGCTAGGCTCTCGTAGTCGACGCTTGAAACCGTGCCAGCGTAATCCTCCCTAGCCTGGTTAACATGGTCGCAAGCTATGGGGCAGCCTGCGCAAGCAACAATCTTCTTAACATGCGTCTTAAGCATCGTCTCCCCAGACACTTCCTCAGCATACTCGAACGTCCCCCTCTGGAAATTGTAGGACGGAAGGCACCCAAGCTTGTTGTGCACGAGAATGTTCGCAGGCGTCCCGTAGACCCTGTACTTCTCCGTCGCAGGCCCCTGGCAGCGCTCGTTCAGCTCAGCAACAAGCCTTACGAGGCCCTCCGGGTCGGCGACCTCAACATCCCTAGTCCCCCTTGCTGCGACAGCCTTAAGATTCTTAGAGCCCATTACCGCGCCGAGGCCGCACCTGCCGACCTGCCTGTTCCTCTCGTTCGTAATGTTCGCAAGCCTAACCATCCTCTCGCCAGCCGGGCCTATTGAGGCTACTGTGAAAGACTCGTCTCCAAGCTCCTCCTTAATCATCTCCTCAGTCTCCCAGGTTGTCCTGCCCCAGATGCTTGAAGCGCTCCGGAGCTCAATATTCTCGTCGTCGATCATAAGGTAGACTGGTTTCTCAGACCTGCCTGTGAACACGACGCCATCCCAGCCTGCGCTCTTAAACTCCGACGCGAAAAGACCCGAGGAGATTCCGAAGCCGAAGATGCCTGTCAACGGTGATTTCGCGAAAACAGCATACTTGTTCCCGGCTGTCGAGATCGTTCCCGCCAGCGGCCCGGTCCACCAGATTAAAACGTTCTCCGGCGATAAAGGATCCACCTGCGCAGGGTTGGGAAGCATGTCGTACAGTGTTCTCGCACCAAACCCGTAGCCGCCTATGTAGTTTAGAGCCATGTGCTCGTCAATCTTTCCCACGGCCGTCTTGCCGCGTGTCAAGTCGACCATCAAGTATTTCCCAGCGTAGCCCTTCAAACCTATCCTCCTCCAGCTACTGAGGGAGCTAGAACAATCCTGTCGCCAGGGTTAACACGGTGCTCGCTAATCCTGCTAAGGTCCACAACCCTCCCGTTAACTATTATCAAGGATGATTCCTCCATAGGCTTGCCGTCAGGCCCTATGAACTCCGAGAGTAAATCAACCCCGATAGCTTCGCCCAACTCATTAATAATTTTAAGAAGAGTAGCCCCTGGCTCAACACTGATCCTCATGTTTTTCCTTTTGAAGAGTTCGCGAAACCTTCCCACGAGCTCCAGCTCAACCTCGCTCAAAGCATTCGCTAGACTGATTGCAGAGGCCCGATATAAAACTTTACGAGGCTCCCATGATTTTTTAAACTAGTCGTTAAACAGTCTTCTAAAAGTTTTTCTACCGCGCCGTGAATTCTTCCCCGGCTATTGGCTACGAGGCTGGCTGAGGATGCTACGCTGCTGACTGTCGAGAGGCGTTTCTACACTGATTACGTACGCTTAACCCTAGACAGGAGCAGGTGTATTTTCTGCGACGTCTGCATCAGGGTCTGCCCCAAGAGCGCGGTCAGGCTTGCTAGGAGAGAAGACGGTTCTCTAACCCTTAGGATAGGAGAGGAGTGCAGCCTCTGCGGGGCCTGCGAGCCATTCTGCCCAACCGGGGCGATAGCCATTACTGTTAACGGTAGGCGTTTGAACCCGCTTGTCTCATCCGGAGGCTTCCCACTCCCACTGCCTAAGATAAGGGTCGACCAGTCGAAGTGCAGAAGCGACTGCTTCAAATGCTTAGAAGCCTGTCCAACCGGAGCCATAAAGATAGATGCTGAACACAACGTTAAGGTTGAAGAGGAGAAGTGCCTTAGATGCCCCTGGTGCGAGGACGCTTGCCCCGGGAAAGCGATAAAGGTAAACCCGTTGTTCGAGGGAACAGTTTTCATAGACGAGTCCAGGTGTGAGGAGAAGTGCGACGCCTGCGTTGAAGCCTGCCCGACGAAAGCCATTTCTAAAACCGGTGGAAAAATAGGGGTCAACCCAAGGGTCTGCATACTCTGCAACGCCTGCATCCATCTGGATGTCTGCAGGAATCGCGCGATAACCGTGGTCAGGCGGAGAGTTCTGCACAGGGAGGGGTTCTCAGCAGTCTGGGCTAACGCTGTCGAGAATCTCTTGGGTGGAAGACCCTTGGCGAGGGAGCTGGATTCTGAAGGCTACCGGAGGATCAGGAAGCTGGTTGAGGAGGCTAGGCTATGATGGTTGAGGAGCCGAGGATAGGGGTCTTCGTATGCCACTGCGGCAAGAACATAGCCGGTGTAGTTGACGTAGCCCGGGTTGCCGAATACGCTAAGACCCTTCCGAACGTTGTATACTCCTCTCACAACCTCTACACCTGCTCCGACGCGGGACAGGCTGAGATAAAGAGGATTATAAAGGAGCAGAGGCTGAACAGGATTGTCGTAGCAGCCTGCAGCCCGAAGATGCATGAGCCGACTTTCCGAGCATGCGTCTCAGAAGCCGGTTTAAACCAGTATCTTTTCGAAATGGCGAACATAAGGGAACACTGCTCCTGGGTTCACGCTAACGACCCTGAGGGCGCAACCCGTAAAGCAATGGACCTTGTCAAGATGGCTGTCGCCAAGGCCCGTTTGCTGGAGCCGCTTGAACCAATAATCGTCCCAGTTGAGAAAACCCTTCTCGTAATAGGAGGCGGGATAGCTGGAATGAGGGCTGCGCTCGACGTTGCAGACTCAGGCTACAGCGTAATACTCGTTGAGAAAAACCCGGGTCTAGGGGGGAAGACCATGCTCCTGGGGAAAACCTTCCCGACGATAGACTGCACAGCCTGCCTCGTCAACGAGATGGTTAGCAGGGTCCTCACACACCCTCGGATAAGGGTCTTAACGCTCACGGAGGTAAACGGGGTAGACGGCTACATCGGCAACTTCATCGTGACGGTGAGGAGAAGACCCTCAAGGGTTTCCGAGGAATGCGTAGGCTGCCGGAGATGCGTGGAGGCATGCCCCGTGGAGGTTGAGGAAGAATACTCCCACGGCATCTCGAAGAGGAAAGCAGTATACCTTGTTGAGAAAACATTGGGAAACATTGTTTGCGAACAGGGCCTTGAGAAAACCCTCCATATTTCAGGCCTCGTTGGAAAACCGTTGACAGCGGTGATAGACGAGAAGAACTGCACCGGGTGCGGGAGATGCGTTGAAGCATGCCCAGTGAAAGCAATAGACCTGAAGGCCCCAGGCGCAGAGGAGGTCTTCAAGGTTGGGGCGATAATTATTGCAACAGGCTTCGACCTCTTCAACCCTCTGAGGAAACCCGAGTACGGCTACGGCAGGCTTAGAAACGTTCTAACAAGCATCGAGCTCGAAAGAATGCTGACGCCAGACGGCCCCACGCATGGGAGACTAGTAAAGCCCTCAGACGGAAAACCAGCCGGGAAAATAGCCTTCATACAGTGCGTAGGATGCAGGGACGAGCAGACAAACATATACTGCTCAAGAATATGCTGCATGATAACCCTCAAGCAAGCACTCCTCGTTAAAAAGAACAACCCCAGCGTCCAAGTAACCGTGTACTACATCGATGTCAGAGCAGGAGGAAAAGAGTATGAAACAATATTCAAGATGGCTAGGGAGAAAGGAGTAAGATTCATCAGGGGAAGGCCGAGCAGGGTTGAAGAAACAGGCGGAAACCTAAGGATCCAGGCGGAAGACACTCTGAGCGGGGAAAGAATAGACGAGAACTACGACCTCGTAATCCTAGCAACAGGCATGCAGCCATCAGAAGGCACAGACAGGCTGGGAGAAATACTCAGAGTACCCAGGGACCAAAACGGCTTCTTCATGGAGGCGCACATCAAGCTCAAACCAGTGGAGACGGTGGTCAACGGAATATTTCTAGCAGGATCATGCGCAGGCCCAACAGACATACCCATGACGATAGCGAGGGGACACGCTGCAGCCTCAAAAACACTCATGCTCTTCTCAAAAGACTTCATAGAGCTCGAACCAGTAACAAGCTACGTAGACCCGTTGAAATGCAAAGGCTGCCTAGCATGCACCAAGATGTGCCCATATCAAGCACTCAAACCCATTGAGGAAGAAGGTAGAAAAATCATACAGGTAACCCAATCCATGTGCGCAGGATGCGGAACATGCGCAGCAGGCTGTCCATTCAACGCGCTCAACCAACACCACTTCACAGACGAAGAAATATTTGCGCAAATCGATGCAGCCCTAGAGGAAAACCCTAGGGAAAAAATTATAAGTTTCAATTGTAATTGGTGTTCATACGCGGGCGCGGACATGGCTGGAGTTTCAAGATTCGAATACCCCTCGAGCGTGAGGATAATCAGAGTCATGTGTTCAGGCAGAGTCAGCGAGAAAATGATTCTGAGGGCATTCGAGAAGGGAGCGGGAATGGTTCTCGTAGCGCCATGCCACCCGGCTGACTGTCACTACATAAGTGGCAACGAGTGGGCTCGCAGGAGGGTTGAGTCGCTTAAGAAGAGGCTTGGCAAGATGGGTGTTAATCCTGAGCGTTTGTGGTTCGTCTATGTTTCTGCTGCCGAGGGCAATGTGTACCAGAATACAATTATTAAAATGAATGAATATTTGCAGAAGCTTAAGAATGGTGTGGCCAGCTGGGGTGCTGAGGAGGCTAAGGCAGTAGCCTAGTTAACACCGGTGCAACATTATGGTGCTGTTAGCTTTCTATTTTACCGAGCATCTTCCTGTGAAACTCTTTATACTCTTTCTTGAAGCCCTCGTCATATAGCTTTCTTGCAGCTGAGACTGCTCCAACCCTCTTCTTTGTCTCCTTGAACATCCTGTCTTCATCCATGCCTCTGAAGTCGAAGGAGGAGATGAAAATGCTTTACAGCAGTGGCTCAGCGCGCGCTCAAGAAAGAAAGCAAGAGTGCTCCGACGATCCGGTTTCGACGGCTATATGTGATGATAAAAGTGTTCTAAAAATCATGTTTTAATTCGGAATAATAAAGCATCTGGAAAGTTGATATAAAAAAGTAAACTTTAAATATAATTTAGGACACTAAAAACTTGAAATGTACGACGAATTCTCGCGCAGAATACTGCTCCTCTTAAGGAAGAGGAAAACGGCGAGGTTCAAGGATCTTAAATCCGTCGTCAGCAATCCTAGGACACTCGCGATAAAGCTGAGGAGGCTTAGGCGTCTGGAGCTTGTAAAGGCTGAAAACGGGGTGTATGAGCTGACCACTAAAGGCCTTGAGGCAAGCAGGGTTCTTGAAGATTTACATAGAATCCTTTACTCTTCTGAACCAAGGGTTGAGAACGTGGAGAGAATACCTCATCATCACTATGCCCCTGTGATAAGAAAGTACTGTGAAATATTGAAGGATCTGTTGGGGGAAAGGCTGTTGAGCATAATGCTTTTCGGCTCTGTCGCCAGAGGAGACTGGAACAGGGACAGTGATATAGACATTCTTATAGTGGCTGAGGGCTGGGAGGATAAGCCTGCTTGGGTTAGGATTAAAGAGCTTAGGAGGGCTAAGGAAGCCCTGGAGGAAAGCCTGGAGTATTCGGAGGCTTTAAGAGCCGGTTACTGTCCGATTGTCCAAAACTATACGCTGAGCGTTGAAGAGGCTAAAAGGTTTAACAGGGTATTCTTAGATGCGGTGGTCGACGGTATAATTCTTTACGATAAGGATGGTTTTCTAACAGGAGTGCTTCAATCTTTAAGGAAAAGACTTGTAGAAATGGGTTCCGTAAGGGTTACGCTTCCAGACAAAAGGTTCTACTGGGTTCTGAAGGATGTGAAGGCGGGGGAGGTAATAACGCTTGGATAGCACTACGAACATAGACCTTGCAGCGTCAGCCCTAAGGAGGAGCGCGCGATGGTTAAGGAGCGCCTCAAGTGCTCTGGAGGATGAGAGGTGGGATGACGTTGTCTACTCTTCGCAGATGGCTGTTGAACAAGCGTCTAAAGCCGTCTTGATAGCGCTTGGAATAGAATACCCTAGGGAGCATGATGTTAGCGCCGTCTTCAAGCGGATCTCAAGAATAGAGAATGTTCCAGAATGGTTCTCATCCATTGTTCCCGAGCTTGCTAACAATATTTCTGAGCTGGCTGAGTTAAGAGGGCTAGCCGGCTACGGTTATGAGAAGGGTCTGGACGCGGATTATTTTAAAGGCTATGCGCCAAAGGCATATGAAATGGCTAGGAAACATTATGAGGCCTG
>CAZWPT010000063.1:0-15875 GCA_964635675.1 uncultured Nitrososphaerota archaeon
CTCATTAAAACGCATGCCTATTTTTATGGGACCTTTTCCCCGAGAGGGTTAGGTTGAAGAGCAAAGCATGCTTACCCTATTGGCGGGGAGTATGTTGTCGACGTTGACAACTACCTATTCAGAGGAATAGATAGCCACGAGCACCCTAGAACATGGATCTGCAACAAATGCCTCGAGATCGCTAGGAGGTACACTATCCGGCTTTGCGGGCTCATAGAGGAGAACTACAGCAGCATCATGATTGTCTTCAGCGGCTCAAGGGGCTTCCACATCCACGTGCTCGACTTCAAGGTTAGGGACTGTATGGTAAATTTGGATGTTGTGAACAAGTATGAGAATCTTCTGGTTATAGGCATGTGGGGTCGCAACGCTGAGGTATGATCCAGATATTGTGCCTAGGGATCGCATGGGGAATCCTTTAATGATGCCCATAGTGATAGAGGATTTCATGCCGTTTCAGTCTTCGACGAGAGAAGTTAAGATAATTCAGGAGGCGAGGGATTCGTTTACTTTCGAAGAGTGGCTTGATGTCCTTATGAATACCGTTGGGCTTAACCATGAGCGTTATTCTCTTAGGCAGAAACTAGTATTTTTAACACGGTTAATACCTCTCGTTGAATGCAATGTAAATCTGATGGAGTTCGGTCCTAAGCAGAGGGGTAAGACGTATCTGTATCGAAACAGTTCATACTATACTCGGATTTTTGCTGGAGGCAACATAAGTCCGGCAACGTTATTCTATAATATAGCTAGAAAATCCTTGGGGGAGCTTGCCTTAAAAGATGCGGTCGTCATGGACGAGATAAGCAAGGTTAAATTCTCAAATCCTGATGAGATGGTGGGCAAGCTTGCCGACTATATGGAGAGCGGTCATTATGAAAGGGGGCCTAAAAGAGCTGTCAGCACATGTTCACTCATGCTGATGGGCAACATTAAGGTTGAAGCTGAAGAAAACGGCTATGTTCCGGCAGAAGAGTTCACGTACGTGTTGCCTGACGATGTAGGTAGGAAGGATCCGGCGAAGCTCATAGACAGGATTTATGGAGTAGTTCCCGGCTGGGAATTGCCGAAGATAAGCATGTCAACCTATCATCTATCTAGAGGTTATGGAATAGCTTCTGATTATTTTTGCGAAGTCATGCATGAGATGAGAAAGCTTAGTTATGGCCACGTAATAGACCAAGAAGTGGAGCTTACTGGGGACTACACGATAAGAGACGAGAAGTCAGTGAGGAGAATAACTGAAGGCCTGTTAAAGCTTCTCGCACCAAGCGGAAGTGTCAGTAGAAGTGAGATTAAAGCGATAATGGATATAGCAGTTGAGTATAGGAATAGGGTGAATGAATGGCTACATATATTATCACCCGGAGAGTTCTCGAAAAAGAAACTCAGTTTCTCATTAAAATAATACTACATCAAAAGCCAATGTACGCTTAAAAAGTGGTTGCAAATGCTAAGCTGGAAAGTGCATCGCAGGTTTGGAAGGCTCCTCGGCTTCGACGAGAGGCTTATGAGGAACGTGGCAGGGTGTCGACTACCTCTAGGTTTGTAGGGTGGGGCTTAGGCTAGGCCATTCTAACCGGGTAAGGATCCTTCAGGCATATGCGGGTATGGTGGGAGGAGGCTGAGGGTGGCGTGCTGCTTGTCCCACGGGTAATGTGAGCAAGGGGGCTGGGTTGCCGTATGCCCTCCTTGAACGCATGACAACCCTGTGTGGCCTTGAGTAATATTGTGTGACATTTCAGTAATTAGAATTATAATTATATTATTAGGCTCGCTATAAGGAGAAAAAGTCACACTTTTTGAATTTTCAAAGTGCCGAAAGAAAACAGGGTTTTTCGACGTTAAGCAGGGTTTTTCAGGCGTGTTTTTCAACGGGCTTGGACGGAAATGGCAATTTCCGTCAGACGTGTGACATTAATAAAGCTCATTTTGGGGAGTTTTCGACGAGTTATATTAATGTAAATAATGGGATGAGGTGCTTGTATGTAAGTCGGGTCCAGGGTTGGTTATGCTGCTCTTAAGCAGTTTACCGCACAGCTTCCAGTATGCGGGCGTGCTTACTTCTCTAAATCTCGAAGTTTTTTAAGTAGCTCGAAATAATAACTCTTATCTTGAAAAGTAATGATAGTGTCAGGATCTTCCCCAGGATGTGCTTCTTTAACGTGAGCCACCATGCTTTTTTTATCAGGTGACTTTTTACCACACTTCTGGCAAATATATTGCCATTCATCTTGAAACTCAATTGATGCACGATATGCATCCTCACTAAGTTTCTTCACCAATTCTCTCCATATGCGTGCCTGGTTTAACGAAGGCTCTAGGGTGCCGGTGGGCTTCTTCACTTTCCATTGCTCGATACCCGACAATATGCGTGCCATTACCACGTTGGGGTGAAATTCAGGGTGGAGTAAAGCAAGCCTTTTTATGTGCTTAGTCATTTCCCCCCACCCTTCACCGGTGATGAAAAGGATTTTTGGAGCCTCTTCAAGCCTCCTACTGAACTTTTCAAGGTACTCTTTTTGATGTTCCTTCAGCCAAGCATAGAGAGGCTTTAACTCAGGGTTTTCCAGCAGAGGGCTTTCCCTCGGTTTCACCCCCAGAAGCCGGCTTTCAATGCCCTCCTTCAGTGCTTGTAAGTGCTCCCCGGGTGGGCGAATCATATCTAGGTAGAGGTTTATCTTATCAACATCTTGGGGGACAAGCTCATAGTACATGTAACGGTATACATCTAACTTCTTTAGCGCACGCTGCCATAATTCTTCTAAACTTTCCTCAAACACCTTAATGCGAGCTTGATAGACATCATCTTCTTTGTATATCTTGCGAAGGGTTTCTCTTGATATGTAGTTTTTCATCTGCTCTTCGGCTCTTTGCTCTAATATCGGCAATATTAATTCATACGCTTTATCCACCAGAGCCCTTACCCTCTCTTCATATTCGAGGATCATTCTCCTATCCTCTTCCGTAAGCCTCTCGAGGACAAATCTTCTCCTAGCCTTTCTAAGAACCGCGTAAGCCTGTCGAAGAGTATTCTTATCCTCCTCGGAGATATACTGGGATATTTTATCTGCAGAGCTTGTTGGAAAGGGGTCTTGGAGTATGAAAAACTCCGCCTCCACGTCAAACATTAACTCGGTTTTTGGCTGGAGGAAGCTTACCATTATTTCGTTGAAGATTTTTTCTATGTAATCCATGACTTCTTTAAGGAAAAGAACAGGATGGACACCCGGAACCAGGTTTACCATCTGAATGATTTCCTCGCTTCCATCGGCTTTTTCAACAACCTTATTGAATACCTTTAAAACACCTTTACTTTCTAGCCTTGCAAGGACCCGCTTAAACGTCGAATAAGAGAGCTTCTTTTCTCTCGCACGCTTCCGGAGCTCCGAGAGGGGAAGCGTATACTGGTCGCCGAATAACCCCAGAAATTCCAGCATTACCTCCCTTTTTGCCCGAAATGGAGTTTTCCCTTTTCTACCCATTGTTCAAATTAAACAATAGCCATATGCTTATTTTTAATCCTTGATACTTAAGATTCTATGAGGAGAAGAGCGCTAGGCAAAGTCGTTAGAAAGGTCATTCCTGCTGGCGGAAGTCTAGCGGTAACCCTTCCTACTGACTATGTTAGGGCACACGGCATAAAGCCGGGGGATCGGATTGAGCTGACCTATAACCATGTGTTCGTCGGCAAGCCGATAAAACCGGAGGAACTAGAGGAAAAACTTACGGAGGTGGAACGTACCTTGGGGGAGGTGAAACCCCTGAGGAGGCTCCGCTTACCTAGGCATGAGGCTTCCTCAGGGGGACAGGGAACCGGCAACGAGGGAGGTTCCCCATGAGCCGTAAGCCTTCTGAGACTTATAAAGATTTTGACTCGGCTTCTAGTCTTAAAGCCGAGGCTGAACATTGGTTCAAGCAGGGCATCCCGGTTGTCCCAATGAAAAGAGAGGTGCCGTGCATCGAATGGACAGAGTGGGAGAAGAGGAAGCAGACCAGCGAAGAGTTCAACGCACTCCCATGGGATGAGGCAGATGGCTTCGCTGTCATATGCAACTCTAAGACACAACTAGGTTATGTGGGCGTGATCCGCTTCGACGTCAAAAATGTTAGCGAAGAAGCGAGGAAGCGTGGGCTGAGAATTCTGGAATTCTTGCCCAGAACCCGGGTTGAGAAGACATCCAGCGACGAGCTAAATTACATATACTTCTCCAAAAAGCCTGTTAAGAGCAACAGCTCTTATCACGATTTCTGCGGGTTAGAGGTGCTTGGGGAAGGCATGTTATGCATCATGGCACCCAGCGAAGGGCATACTGTTGAGGCGAACCACCCGATCGAGCTGGTTGAGGATCTCGCTGCTCTTCTTCTGTTAAAGATGAGCGATGCTGACTGTCTGCCCGTTATGGCTCCTCTTGATAGAAGAGAGCGATTGAAAAGCGTACAGAAATATGCGGCTGCCGAAATCGAGAGAGATATGGTGCATGAAACGGGGGGAATCAGCCTAGGGGACTACCGGCTAGTAGTGAAGAACCCTGTCGCCATTGTTATCGACAAGAATGGGGAGCCGGTATGGTCTGCGAAATTATCGTCGCTACAGAATCTTCAAACGAAGAAGGACTTGGCGAAGAAGCTGACGCTTAATGAATCTATTGTGGATCGAGCAGTAGCCCAGCTCGCCTTAACCCTCGGGCAAGCTGCTGGGGAAACAGCAACTGAAACCACCTCTTCCGACCCGGAGCTGGTGGAAAAAGCCAAGGTACTGCTTAAGGATCCGATGCTAATTTGCAAAATTATTCAGGCCCTACGGCAGCGGGGGCTCATAGGTGAAACCCGCAACGCTTTGACCTGCTTCTTCGACATGCTGTCAGCAAAGACCCCAAATCCCATAAACAGGCGATGGTCAGGTAGGAGCGGAATAGGGAAGACAACCATCGTGGTAAAAGTTGCCAGCCTCTTTCCACCTGAGATGGTCATGGAACTTTCGGGAGTTACGAAGAAAACGCTATGGTATCATCCGGACGTGGTGGAGGTTGACGAGAACACAGAGGAGCTAAGCCTTGAAGGCAAGATCCTGATTCTCCTTGAAGAGTCGGAGTCAAAAGAGTTCCTTGATGAAGTAAAGCCTCTGCTCAGCCACGACGAGTACGTTTTGGAATATGCTTTCGTTGAGAAAGTAGACGGGGTAAACATCACGCATAAGATGAGGCTGCGAGGATGGCCGGCCTACATAGGTATAACGACTGAGCCTGAACTGCGTGAGGAACAACAGACTAGGGCACTTCTCGCAACGCCCGACCGGGGTAGGGAAAAATGGAAAACTGTTATAGTGGCGGATGCGGAGGCAGCCGCCAGCCTTGAACAACCCCCACAGGATGATTTACTCCCCATAATCCAGGAAGCCATTAGACAGCTCAAACCCTACAAGGTTTGGATACCATGGCTTCCAGTTCTAGCCCATCTGTTTCCACATGATGACGCTAAGTCTATGCGAGAATGGCACTTCCTCCACTCCTTTTTAAACTCCATTGCCATCCTGCATCAACAACAGTTACCTAGGGTGGTTGTCAACGGTGAAGAACGCTTAGCAGCTCCAGCGTGGATTCTCGAAATAGCTGCGAAAATAGCTGAAGCCAGCCTAGCGGAGACAATATCTAAGTTGCCACGTGACGTTCAAGAGTTTATAGACCACTTGGATCGGCAACCAGCTGAAGAATGGAGCTATAAGGAGCTCCAGCGTGAATACCAGAAGTGTTTTGGCGAATCAATACCGATGACCACGCTTAAACGGCGGTATGTCGAGAAACTGGTTGACGAGGGCCTCCTAGAGGTCGATGATAGCAAGAAGCCATATAAAGTCAAATTTCTGGAGAAACGTTCAACCGATTCAACCATTTTTGAAAAAAGCCTGGAAATAATCCGTTCTGGCGAAATAAATGACAAAATAATGGAGGAAATATCATCCACTAGGGACAGCCGAGCAGAGCAATTGCTGGCCTTCGATGCCGACGGGAAACCAATCCCGCTTGACAAGTTGATCACCAACCTATGCTCGGCTCGTGTGGTGGATAATGTTTTAAAGGCTGTTTCAAAAAGTAAAGAAGAAGAATACGCTGTTTCAGAACGCTTTTCCAAATTGGTTGAATCGGTTGAGGCCTTTCTGAAAAAGAAGCAGGATTCTCAAGGTTCCTCTAGAGGCGAGGCAAACGTGGAGATTAGGTATCTCTGCCAGGAATGCCTAGGCGTATATATGCAACAGGAGCGTTTAGAGAACTTTGAAGATCTGAAGAAGGAAGGACTGTGTGAAGAATGCGGGAAATCCGGGTCCCTGTTTAAGGCCAGGATTTCGGTAAAAGAGGAGGAAAAATCCGAAGACCCCGGAAACGATGAACCCCACGTTACCCCTTCAGAAAGGCATATGGGTCAAAAGGCTTCAAGACAGGTTGATGAGAAGGATACCCAAGAGGGCTCAGGCCCTGTGGCTGAGCTCGTAGCCAAGCTTAAGAGCCTCGAGGGCTATCGGGTGGGCTTGCCGCTTTACCAGAACAACAGTTGCCATGTTTGCGGAAAGCAACATGAAGGAATGTGGAAGCTGTTGGAAAATGGTCGGAGCTTCGTGATGCTGTGTGAAGACTGCTTCCTCTTTTGGAGGAAACACTTTGGAGGTGCCGGGGTTGAGCAGAGAAGTCAACTTTGAGAAGCTGAGGATCGGGCTCGAAGCCAAGCTGAGCATGCTTCAGGAGCTCGACACTTTCCTGCACCGGAGGATGGAGGAGATAGGGAAGGCTTTAGGGGAAATTAAGAACATGGAGAGCCCTGAGGCCTCCGCTACCCCTGCTAGGGCTGAGCCTGAGAAGAGGCCTCCGACGAAGAAACAGGTTGATTTTGCACTCGACCTGGCGAGGCAGACGGGCTTCAAGGTTAGCGAGCAAGAGCTGCAAAACATGAGCCTCGAGGAGGTTTCTAGGCTGATAGGCCGGTTACTGGAGAAGAGGAAGGAGGGGAAGCAGAATGGCTGAGCAGGATCCTGTCCCAATAATGCTTCGATTCTACGAGAGTAAAAAGACGAATATGTCCGCAACCTTCGTTATTGAGCCGAAGCCGTTGAAGCAGCTTGTTGATAAAGGGAACCTGAGGACCGGCTTCTGGCTCTACGCTTTAGTTAAGCCGGGCACGGTTGTGAAAGCAACCCTCAGGCTTAGGGGTGGGGGTATTCGTGGAAAAACGATAATCGTCAACTAGCCCATGATCATTACGAGCGATGGTGAAACAACACCATTATCCAGGGACTCAGGAGTCTTCAAGCCCATCTTTGAGCAGGCAGGAGGAGAAGCAGATAGGCGGGAGGCCTTGGGAGAACAGGAGCATCCTAAATGACTGTCCAATGCCCCTTCTGTGACTCAACAAGGATTTTCAAAGCGGGCTTCAGGGTCACGGGGACAGGGGAGAGGATCCAACGTTATTTATGTCGTCTTTGTGGGAAGAGGTTTAGCTTTAAGCCTCTCTCTAATGAGAAGGTAGAGTTCAACGTCGCTGGCAAGGTTTCTGAAGGTTCTGAACCTCCAGAGGAGCCTGTCTATCTCAACAATGTTGACCTTCTCCCCCCTGGACCACGCTTGGATGACTCTTCTTTCTCTAGGGGTGAAGATGTAGCTCCTCATGATATTCCTATGGAAGGAAAAGGCTTAAATAGTTTCCTTACCTACAATAGGAAACGTAGGAGGAGCGAGAGAGTTCCTCCTACAGGTAGTGAAAACATGAACCCTAACCAGGGCGATGACGAAAAAGCCTTACTCCTTTCAACCGGGGAGGGAGTAGGGCTTAGAGACATTCCTGAGAATACCAGAGGAGAGCTAATAGGCTTCGCATGGTGGCTTAAGAAACAAGGCAGAAGTGAGAAGACGATAGAGGGGTATTGCGAGATGCTTAAGATGCTTGTCAAGATGCATGCAGACCTTAAAGACCCTGAGAGCGTTAAGGAGGTTCTTGCAGCCTCTCAGAAAAGCAATAGGTGGAAAGCATTGGCCATAGCTAGCTATTCCTCATTCCTTAAGTGGAAGAATATGCATTGGGAGCCTCCTAAGGTCGTAGTGACTAGAAAAATACCCTTTATTCCTACGGAGGAGGAGATAGATGCTCTGATAGCCGGATGCGGCTATAAGACTTCTACGCTTCTACGATTGCTTAAAGAGACTGGAATGAGGATAGGGGAAGCATTAAGATTGAGATGGATAGACGTTGATTTTCAACGAAGAATCATAATTCTGAATCAACCGGAGAAGAATGGGTATGCTAGGATGTTTCAAGTTAGCAGCGAGCTTATAGGAATGCTTTCCAAGCTTCCTAAGAATGCTGAAAGAATCTTCAACTCTTCGCTAGGCTCGGTAAGCTCTTGCTTCTATAGTCAGAGAAAAAGACTGGCTATGAAGCTTGGTAATCCAAGGCTGTTAAAAATAGGTTTCCACACTTTAAGACATTGGAAAGCCACTATGGAGTATCATAAGACTAAGGATATCGTGCATGTTAAAGAGCTGTTGGGACATAAGGACTTGGATAAGACCATGCTCTACGTTCAGATTGAGAAAAACCTGTTTAACCAGAATAATGATGAGTTCACCGTTAGAGTTGCTAAGACCCCTGAAGAGGTTAAGAGCCTTCTCGAGGTTGGCTTTGAATACGTGTGTGAAAAGGATGGTTTAATGTTCTTCAGGAAGCGTAAATAAAGCCTTATAAAGAACTAAGGCTTAATGCTCTAAACTGATGCTTAATGCCTCTTCGAGCGTGCTTAAACTGTAGAATGATAAGCGATTCGCCGCGGTGTCCAAACTGCGGCGGGGAAGAGTTTACGCAGGAGTGGAGTGGCGAGGTTCTCGTTTTCAACCCTGAGGCGTCTTCAATAGCTAAACTCATCGGGGCGAGGGTTCCGGGGAGATACGCTGTGAGGCTGAGGTAGGCGTGTTGAAAGCCTCGGAGGAGACGAGGAGGATCGTTAGAAAACCGTTGGGAGCCCTGCTTGACACGGATGGTTTAGGAAGGAGGCTGAAAGGGTTTAAAGGGGTGGTTGTCTCCGTCGGCGACGTCGTTTCCCAAAGCCTGTTAGACATGGGTTTCAACCCGGGTGTATGCGTGGTCGACGGGAAAACCCTGCGGACACGCCAACACGGTGTCGAGCGCTTCCAACAGGGGAGAAGAGTCTTAAGACTTGTGAATCCTCCGGGGACAATATCGGGGGAATCTTGGAGCGTGTTCAAGCAGGCGCTTGACCTAAGGCCTTCGACGATACTGGTTGAAGGCGAGGAGGATCTTCTGACGCTTGTAGCGGTTGAAACAGCGCCAGACGGCTCCCTAGTGGTTTACGGGCAGCCGGGGGAGGGCGTGGTCTTGATAGAGGTTAACGCTTCTTCCAGGAGAGCAGTCTCGGAAATCCTTGGGACAATGGAGGCGTGCGACTAGCGCCCGCTCAGGGTAGCGCGCCGCTTTAGCGTTGAGGCTGTGGGCGCAGCGGGCCTAATAATGCGAGCGTTACGCGGGTTGCATGCCCACGCCACACCCGGCCTGCCTACAGTAATGTTTAAAGCCTAACTGCCCGTGGGGGAGCACAGCAAATGGCGGAGATAAGGATACTTAAAGAGGTTGAGAACCCTCTTTTAAAGAGGAGGGAGATAGTGTTCGAGATTCCGCACCCCGGGGGTGGGACGCCCACTATTGTTGAAGCCAGGGAGGCTGTTTCAGCCTTGAAAAGAGTCCCCGTTGAGGCAGTCTACGTTAGGAGTCTTAAGAGCGTTTCAGGCAGGCAGTCTTCAATAGGCGAGGCGCATGTCTACTTTTCCCCGGAGTACGCCGAGATCGAGCCTATGCACGTCAGGGTTGCGAACCTGCCTCCGGAGGAGAAGAAGCGTAGGAAAGAGGAGCTTAAGAAGATTAGGATGGAGATGAAGGCTAAGGCAGCCGGTGGTAAGAGATGAAGGACACTGTGAAATACTATGAGGTTGACGCGAGCAAGGCCTCAGTGAAGCTTGGGAACAGGAAGTGCCCCAGGTGCGGCAGGGTCATGGCTTTCCACAAGGAGGGCAAGCCCAGGTGGCACTGCGGCGCGTGCAACTATACGGAGTTCCAAAGGTGAGGGGGAGCGTCTAGCCTGTGGGGGAGCGTCTCACGTGCATCGGCGTTGAATCCACCGCCCATACTTTCGGGATAGGTGTCGTGAGGCATCCTCCTTTCGAGGCTCTTTGCGACGTCCGCAGGGTTTACAGGCCTTCGTCAGGCGGCATACATCCGAGTGAGGCTGCGAAGCATCATTTGGAGAAGGCTTCCAGCGCGCTTCAGGAGGCGCTGTCGAAAATAAGCGTTGAAGACATAGACCTGGTTTCCTTTTCACGAGGCCCCGGCTTAGGGCCGTGTTTAAGGGTTGGAGCAGCCTTGGCTAGAATGATTGCTCTAAAGCTTGGGAAACCCCTGGTGGGGGTTAACCATGCTGCTGCACACGTGGAGATTGGGAGGGCTCTAACCGGGGCCGCTAACCCGGTTGTGCTCTATGTCTCCGGGGGCAACACTCAGGTTATTCATCCTTCTGAAGGGAGATACGTTGTTCTCGGGGAGACTGAGGATATTGCTGTCGGAAACCTTATAGACGCTTTCGCGAGGAAAGCCGGCCTCGGGTTCCCGGGTGGCCCGAGAGTTATGGAGCTGGCTTCAAAGTCGCGCAGGCTGATAAGGCTACCCTACAGTGTTAAAGGCATGAACGTATCCTTCTCAGGAATGCTGACGATGCTTGAAAACCTGGTTGAGAGCGAGCCGCTTGAAGACCTCTGCTTCTCGCTGCAGGAAACCGCTTTCTCCATGCTGATAGAGGTTTCGGAGAGGGCTATGGCGATGCTCGGGCTCAACGAGTTCATAATAGCCGGTGGCGTAGGCGCCAACCAGAGGCTTAGGGAGATGGCTGGGGAAATGTGCAGGGAGAGGAGAGCCGTCTTCCTGGACTACCCTGTTGAGTACTATGCTGACAACGGTGTCATGGTCGCTTGGGAGGGGATTGTACAGTACAGGCTGGGAGAGTCTCTAAGGATTGAGGAGTCTATTGTTAAACCGAGGTGGAGGCTGAGCGATGTCAAGTCTCCTCCCCCAGGGATGTACTCGAGTTAAAACCCTATACCAGGGTGCGGAGGCGTTTGTAGACCTCTGCGAATGGCTCGGGATAAGGGTTGTTGTTAAGACTAGGGTCGCTAAAGGCTACAGGGTTAGGGAGCTTGACGATTTTATAAGGCGCTCGAGAACAGTGAGGGAAGCATCCCTCCTGAGCTCAGCTAAGAAGGCTGGTGTAAAAACTCCCTTCGTCTACCACGTGAACCCTCTAGAGGGCCGCATAATAATGAGCTACGTTGAAGGCCAGAGTCTAGGGAGCATGCAGGGCTCAAGCGTTTTCGCCAGTTTAATACGCATGCTTGGAGGCATCGTTGGGAGGCTTCACTCAGCAGGGATTATTCACGGCGACCTAACGCTTTCAAACGTGCTTGTCTCAGGGGACGGGCTCACCCTGATAGATTTCGGCCTAGGAGAGTTTTCAAACGAGGTTGAGAAGAAGGCTGAGGATGTTTACACGCTTTTCTCAAGCCTAATGACGCTCCCGGATTCTGAAACACTGGTGGCCGCCTTCCTCGAGGGCTACAGGCTTTCAGCCGGAGAGTCCGCGGCGAGGGTTGAGGAGAGGCTTAGGGAGATAGGCAGCAGGGGCAGGTATGTTGAGAAGGAGCTTAGACGAGGCTCAGCGGGAAGAGTGGAACGTAGATACTGAAACCGGTTGCCGTCAGCCGGAGGAGGCTAAAAACCAAGGATAACCCTGTCGTGAACAGCTTTAACAGCTTTCTCAGCATCACCCATCGACACGGCGAACGATATGCTTGTCTCAGACGAGCCTTGAGCTATGGCTAGAACATTAACCCCTGCTTCCGCAACGGCGGAGAATATTCTGGCTGCAACACCCCTAGTCCCCCTCATGCCCTCCCCGACGGCGGATATTACTGCAACACCCCTCTGTATCCTGATTCTTTTAACAAGCCTCTGTCTGCCAAAGCCTTCCCTCAAGCCCTTCAAAGCCATGTCTAGATCCCTGTCTTTAACAAGCAGGGTTATGCCGATTTCTGAAGCATCCTGGCTTATCATGGAGACGCTCACCCCCCTCTTCGCAACCTCGCCGAGTATGGCTGAGGCCACGCCAGGGGCCCCCGCCATCGCAGCCCCCTCGACGGTTAGAATACTCATGTCCGGTATCATCGCCACAGCCTTAACAATCTGTTTTTCAACAGCCTTCTCAAAGCCTATTGTCGTGCATTCCTTGAAAGGTTCCCGGATGCTTGAAACTATGATTCTTACTCCAAGCTCCTCGGCAAGCTCCACAGCCTGGGGGCTCACAACCCATTCTCCGAGCCTTGAAAGCTCCAGCGCCTCAGAGTAGGATAGGCTTGGTATTACCCTTGCCTTATCGGCAATCCAGGGGTCGGCTGTGTAGACGCCGCCGTTAGCCTTCGGAACATAAACCTCGTTAACCCTAAGCTCGCTAGCAGCAAGTATCGATACTACGCTCCCCATCCCTTTCCTGAGCGATGCTTCCCCGCCCTCGTGGTCGACGCATGCCCTGCCGGATATTACGAGGGCTCCTTTCGAAACACTTTTCAACCCATCCGGGTTGACGAGGCTCACGTAATGGCTCCACGGCGGCTCATAGTCCTCTACAAGCATGAATCCCGCTTGCCCGGCGGAAACCCATTTAGCGTCGACGCCAACCGCGTTCAAATGGCTTGAAACAACCTTGGAAACAGTGTTTCCAAGCAGGTTTAGCATTACATGCAGCCCCCTGGGCGTTGCACCCCCCGCCTTTTTCTCAGCATGCAGGTACTCAGCAATCCTGTTCAAGCTTTCAACAAGCTCGGCTTCAACGCTCCTCCTCAGGCTCCCGGGAATCTCTTTCGCCAGACTGTTAAGCTCGCCAGCCAGCTTCGCAAGAGCCTCGTCCTCGCCCACTCGGGAAGCAGCAGCCTCAGTTAAAACCCTCAGGGCTTCCTCGCGCGGCTCAACTATGATCACCAGCCCCTGCGGTGCTTTCTCAGCAAGCTTCTCCAGCAGCTCTTTCAACTCGAGCCCCGTGTTCTCAAGGTTAAGGTTTACAATCATCAACGCTTCTCCTCCTCCAGTATTTCGAAGATGTCTCTAATTATTGCGGCGGCTGTTTCAAACGGTCCAGCTCCTCTCCCGAGTAGGTAAACCGGCCCAGCCCTCCTCATCCTGAACTCCACCGCGTTCAGCGTCCCGCTCACATCAAGCACGCTCCCCCTCTTAAGCTTTGAAGGACCAACCCTGAGCCTACCCTCCTCAGTGAACTCTCCCATGAGCCTTATGGAGTAGCCGTTTAAAGCAGCTTCACGCAGGTCCCTTGGCTCAACACCCTCTATACCCTTCAACTCGACCTCGTCAACCCTGTGACCTCCCTCGATACTGTTGGCTATTATGGTTATCTTGTAAGCAGTATCCATCCCAGAGACGTCCATAGTGGGGTCGGCTTCAGCAATACCTATTTCGCGCGCAAGCCTCAAAGCCTCCTCGTAGCTCCTCCCCTCCTCCATCAGTGTGAGAATATAGTTGGAGGTCGCGTTTAAAACTCCTCTGAAGCCCTCGACAACATCCCCAACGGTGAGCGTCCTGAGAGTTTTCAAAACGGGCAGTCCTCCGCCGACCGTCGCGCTATACTTCACTATTCTCCCCCGTGACAGAGCTGTCCTCATAACAGTGTCATAATCATAGGCGAAAGGAGCCTTGTTTGCTGAGACAACGTGGGAACCATGCTCGAGAGCCTTAAGAATGTGTCTTAAAGCCGGTCCTGAGCCGCCCCTGCTCGTTGGCGTTGCTTCAACCGTCACATCAGGCTGGGCAACCCTTATCGCCTCCGCCGCATCCATGCTTGGAAAACCCCCCTGCTCAGAATAGGCTACGGAGCCCCTCGCAATCTTCGTGGCCAAAAGGCTGCTGGCCTTAACACCGTTCTCGGAGAGCGTCGCTCCGCCCCTGTCTACTATTCCAACGATCCTCGGGTCTGCCCCGAGCCTCCTGAACCCTCGCCTCTCCTCCTCCATCAGCTGGAGGAATGCTCTTCCAACGTTTCCAAAGCCGATTAAAAGTATCCTCATAACAGTTTCCTCAAAGCCTCCGCAGGGTTTTCACCGGGGTTGATCACGAGCTCAGCATAGGGCTTTATGTTGACGCTCGGATCCTTCAAGCCGTGTCCAGTCACCACGGCGACGATTGTTTCATCACCCTTGAAGAACCCTTCTTTAGAAAGCTTGGCTAGGCCCGCCACCGGGGCTGCTCCAGCCGGCTCCGCGAACAAGCCCTCCATCCTGGCTAGGTCCACCTGCGCCCTCAATATTTCACCGTCGCTCACAGTAACCGCCGTCCCACGGGAGTCTCTTATCGCCTTCAACGCTTTTTTCCATGAAAACGGCCTCCCGATCCTTATTGCTGTTGCAACGGTATCAGGCTTCTCAACAGGCTCTATAGTTTCCCCTCCCCGGAGGTAAGCCTTTGCTATTGGAGCTGCTCCCTCAGCCTGAACACCTATCATCCTCGGCTTAGACTCCGCCAGCCCGGCTTCAACAAGCTCTTTAAAACCCTTCCAGCCTGAAGATATGTTGGCAGCGTTTCCAACAGGGTATACGACGAAATCCGGCGTGCGGTTCAAGCCCTCCCATATTTCGAAGGCAATTGTCTTCTGGCCTTCAACCCTATACGGGTTTACCGAGTTTAAAACGTAAACCCCGAGCTCCTCCCTGTGGGAGAGAAGCGTTTCTAAAGCCTCGTCGAAGTTCCCCCTGACCCTGACTATCGTAGCCCCGTGGGCAACAGCCTGGAGGAGCTTCCCGGGGGCAACATAGCCGTCCGGGAGGAAGACGAGGCTTCTCAAGCCAGCCCTAGCCGCGTAGGCTGACATTGATGCTGAAGTATTTCCCGTTGAAGCACACGCTACACTCTTAGCATGAAACTTGAGGGCGATGCTTACTGCCACAGTCATACCCCTGTCTTTAAAAGAACCAGTTGGATTAGCCCCTTCAAACTTAACGTAGAGGTTTTTCAAGCCTAAGGATTCTCCAAGCCTTTCAGCCTTAACCAGCGGAGTGTCTCCTTCGCTCAGAGTGACGATTCTCTCAACCTTTGGAAGGAGGCTCCTATACCTCCAAACACCACTGCCGTTAAACGAGACGCTTCTGAAAACGCTCCTAGAGTAAGCAACCTCCAAGAGCCCTCCGCATTTCACGCAGACAAGCACGTTTCCCACGGGCTCATGGGTTGCACTGCAATCTATGCACACCAGAGCCTCGCCGTCCCGATACTCCATTACCCGCATACTCGCCCCCTGAGAAGTTTTAAGCTTTAATATCCCTCAAAGGTGAGAAATGGCTGATGAAGCTACTGTTCATAACTGGGAACCCTGGGAAATTCATAGAGGCGCAGAAGCTGCTCGGAGAATTCGGGATAACGCTTGAACAAGCTGACATTGAAATAATCGAACCCCAGTCGGAAACCCTGGAAGAAGTCGCCGAGAGATGCGCTCAAGAGGCTTTGAAAAAAATAGGGGAACGCTTCATAATCGAGGACTCCGGGCTCTTCGTAAACTCTCTAAACGGCTTCCCAGGAGTATACTCCTCATACGTCTACAGGAAGATCGGCTGCGAAGGAATACTTAAGCTTCTCGAAGGCTCAGCAGACAGATCAGCATACTTCATGACTGCACTAGCATACGGTGAGCCGCATGGAGAAATCAGAATATTCACAGGCAGAGTGGACGGCACAATATCCAAAGAGCCGCGTGGAAAAGAAGGGTTTGGTTATGA
>CAZWPT010000064.1:0-44479 GCA_964635675.1 uncultured Nitrososphaerota archaeon
CGCCTAAGGAGAGCACCTCCATGACTTTGAGCGTGGACAGGGAGAGCATCATGCTCGGCGAGAACGTGACTGTGAGATGTATCCTTAGCCCTGGCCTGGATGTTACCGTCAGGCTGAGGATAACCTGCCCCAACGGTTCCGAGGTTTCCAGAATGCTTTCAAGCCCGTACGGGGCGTACACGTATGTTTTCAAGCCTGACGCGCCCGGCTACTGGACCATGAGGGCAACCTGGGAGGGCAACGACAAGTATGAGGGCTGCGTGAGCAACACTGTCGGAATAGTTGTAAGGACGCATGTTTCCCTGGAAGTGCTTGCAACCCCCTCCATCACCGGCGTAGGCGGCACTGTGATAGTCTACGTCACCACCACCCCGCCTCTCGCCAACAGGTATCTGGTGGTCGCGTACATCTCGAACAGGACTGGGACTTGGACAACCATAGGCTCCTTCGAAACAGGTTCAAACGGTGTTCTAGCAATAGTCTTCAAGCCGAGCGAAACAGGGGAGTACAGGTTTAGGGTCGACTGGGTAGGCGACCCGGCTTACACTCCTGCTTCAGCAGAATCCTCCAGGGTCCTTGTGATGGCTGAACCCGTTACCCCTGAGGATATTGTCAACATGCTCAGCCGGCTGAGAACCCTGGAGAAGCAGCTAGGAGAGAAGGAGAGCCAGCTTGAGGCCTGTGGGAAAACCGTGTCAGACCTTCAGAAGACTATTGCGGAGCTTCAATCCGGGTTGGCGAGCGCCGAGTCCAGGATTTCAAGCCTTGAGAAGCAGCTTGCTGAAACACAGTCTAAGGTTTCCGAGGCTGAGTCGCGAGTCCAGTTCACAAGCATTCTGGGCCTGGTCGCAGGGGTGCTGATAGGCCTGATAATAGGATACTTAGCTTTCAGGAGGCGCCCCGGAGCCAGGTTCCCGCTTCCACCAGAGTAGCCTTAAGACAGCGTTAAACCGTTTGTTTTTTCCCGGTTTCCAGCTGAGCCGCGTGGCGCGCGTTAACCCAGTCGAGGCTTGCGGAGGCTGAGTCGCGAGTACAGTTCACAAGCATTCTAGGATTGATGGCAGGAGGCTCATCGCCTTATAATAGGCTTCCTAGTCTTTAGGAGACGCTGTTTCAGAAGTGGTTTCGCAGGTCTACCTGTGGACAGTAAGGTTGGCCTTAAAACATTTTTCCAAATTCTTATGGATTGTAAAGGCTACTTATGCGGTTGGCAAGAAACACGTAACAGCTATAGAGATAGTAGATACCTCACTAGAAATTTCTATTAAGAATATTAGCGCGCGCCAACCGTCCTCGCAGGCACCCAAGGGTCAATAGACCTATATTCTTTAAACTTTTATGCATTTCAATCACCCTTATTTTTTAACAGCCACCACGTGTAGATTCTCCCCTAACGTTTTTGGAAACCTAATTCCCATCTGAAAAAGCGATACTGATGGAATTTTAATTAAAAAACTTTGGATTGTTCCAGGGATTTTGTCAAAATAAGGAGTATCCCATAATCCATCATAAAACACCTCGACAGTGCTGAAACCTGTTCTCTCTATGAATTCAATCCACTCCTCATTGGAAAGCAGGGAAATATGAGTCTTGTCTCTAAAACCGTACCAATTCGCCTTTTTAAGATTTTTACCTATGGAGGCAGTGTTCGGAACTCTTACCATTAGTAGTCCTGCTTGTTTTAATACTCGATGAATCTCTTTCAACACACCCTGTGGATCCTTCATATGCTCTAAGACATCAAAACACGTCGCAATGTCAAACGAATTATCGTGAAAAGGGAGATCATTTGCAGATGATATTATAAGAATAGCCTTTTCGAGGTTCTTTTTTGCATACTGTATTGCAAAGAGGGATATATCAGTCCCGTAGGCTTCATAGTATTTTTCGACATAAAGCAGATAATTACCTATTCCGCATCCTACATCCAGAAGCTTTCCTGTTTCTCTCTTTTTTCTTAGATACCTGGTTTCAAACGAATACAACGATTTAATCTTAAAGTACTTTTCATAATAATTTCTGCCGAATTCTCTCCATATGGCGCGCATGCTAAGTTGCACTTATAGTGTACCCTACTATAACTTTTTCATTCGTCCGTCTCGCCTGACGACTAGAGCTTTAAAAAGCGGCTCCTTACCTGTAATCTCGCCTATGCGATACGCCTATCTAGAATAGTTATGAATTCTATTCCTAAATTGTTTTCGCGGCCTGATATGTTTTATTGTTAACGCTTCAATAGGGGAATATAAATTTCCAATCCCCTTATGGATAATAAAACTTTTTAATGTAAGTATCAACTATTTGACTCCAGCTTGGAACTTCTGACCTAGGCTGGCTTCTAGCCTCGTTTAAAAAAGCAACTATTTCCTGAGCCAGTGTCAAATCGCTTTTATGGAGTTGCGTTATTAAAGTTCTGCTTCTCTCCGAGAAGCCTCGGCCCCAGGGTTCGACTATGACTACTGGCACTCCTATGGCATTCGCTTCATTGACTACCTGTCCGAATGCTTCTTTCTCTGAGAGCAGCCCTAGGAAATAGGCTCTAGCAAGGTTGGCAATGTATTCCCTATATGGTTGCGGAGGCAATATTTCATATTTTATATTTATTCTTTTAAGATGCTTCGCCAGCCTGCCAGTATAGGAGCCGCTTCCAAAGATCTTCAACTCTAAGTCTAACCCAATATCATTAAGTATTTTCACGATGTTTGCAAGCCTGTGGATGTTCTTATACCTCTCAATCCTACCGCTGTACATCACGTAGTTTGATGGCGACCAATCAATCTCAGAGAGCCATTCCTCGACACCATGCCCTATGGTCACGGACTCGACGTTGAAGTCCTTGAGCATGAGCTTCGACTCCAGATCGGAAACCGTGTGAACCAAGTCAACAGAATCCAACGCCCTCTTAACATAACCCCTCCATGCCTGCCACAAAAGCCTCCTAAACGCAGTGTGCCCAGTACCGTGATAGTGAGGCGTTAAGACCTTGCGTACTTCGCAGTCCTTCAACGCGTCTAGAGAATATACTGTCAACACGCTATGGATGCTGTGAAAGTGAACAACATCGCATCCTTTTACGGCGTTCAAAAGCCAGCTTTTCAGCTTGCCCCTCATTCTCGGAATATGGTATGCGTCTCCAGGAGCCCTGACGGGCCACCTAAACACACGGACACCATTAATCCATTCCTCCCTAGTATTATCGATGCTCGACTCTCCACATAGCACGGTTACATTGTGCCCCTTTTTAATGAGCTCCTCAGCCACGGACTTAACAACGTATTCAACGCCACCAGTATAAGGGTAGTAATGCGAAACTACAAACATCACCCTCATTTACCACGCACCAAACCGTACATTATTCCTCTGACTTTCTCCGCACTAGCACTCCACGCTCGCTTCTTTAAATACGCCCTGACCTCATTCTGGCCGTGATTTCTCATATTCTTTTCTCTTTCAGCTTTGTTCAGCGCAGTTACATATTCATCCTCGCTTCCAGCTATATTTAGTAGGCTGCTATATGCTAGTGCTTCAGGTATGGGCGTTGAAACCACGTTTACTCCCTGTGATAGGTATTCCCACAACTTGTTTGGAGCTGCATAGTAAGCGGTAGGGTTCTTTACGTCAAAGGGTATTGTGCCCACATCCATTGCCGCAACATATTCAGGAACCTTCTCATGCCCCACGAAACCAAACCAATCGGTTATATGCTCTATCCCCTCATCCTTTATCCAATTCATAGTGTTTTTAAAGTAGGCTGTTTGCAGCCGCCCACCAACCAGCATAAACCTAACCCTAAGCCCTCCTCGATAAGCCTTAGACAAAGCCCTGATCAGGGTTTTCATGTCAAGCCAGAACTCGATGCTGCCGACGTAACCCACAACCAAGTCTCCTTCATCATACCCGAATTTCTTCCTTATCTGGCTTCCATCACACGGCTTAAGGAAGTGTTCTGAAATCCCGTTTGGAACCAGATAAATTTGCCCAGAACCCGCTTTTTCCCGTGCAGCACGCGCATACATGGCAAGCGCAAAACCAGGCACGGTTACAGCGTCAGCCATCCTGAGTAAGGCTTGAGTCATACTTTCGAAGACTCCTTTGACAACTGTTCCGGATGAGCCGTGAACGTTGCATATGTAGCCAGCCGCAGAAGTCGGATAGTAATCCTGCAAATCAAATATGAATGGTATTTTTAAACGCGAAATCCTCTTACAAAGTTCGAGCAAAAAAGGGGGGAGAAGGTTTCCAGCGATAACGATATCGATTGACTCACGCCTAACGATTTTTAAAATCTCTTTGAGATGATTCACAGCATTTAACAGATAATACACCGAGGTTCTGCTTGTATTAAACTCTAAAGGGAAATCGTGTATAACGCATTTGCTGGATAATTTGACTTTCCCAAATATGTTAAACCGGACGACGTGGACTTCAAAGTTTCTGCCGTCGTGGATCCTCTCGAATATCTGGTTGTGCCTTTGAGGGAACGGGTGGCCCAGATAGTCACTGCTTGGAATAAGGAGAACCCTTATCATTAAATCTGCCCTTAACCCCAGCGAGAAACCTCAATGTATTCCCTTTAGGCAGCGCAGGCCTTCCATCTTCATTAAAAGTTACAAGCAAATCAAATAAAGATGGGCTTTCTAGGCCACCCTCTTCCAGAAGCCTATATTCCGTTGCCAGCGTCTCTCTTAAATACGGCTCCTTTATAGCCAGACCATTCTCTACGGCTTCTTTCAGTATTTGAGCTATGCGCTTGCCTGCAGAACCATCTACAAAGGGGTTCTCGAAGCTTAATCCTCTTATTTCTTCAGACCTTTCAGCCTGCGTCAGGGCCAGCTTAACAATTCTATCTTTGTCTGCCCCGGCAAGCACATTAACATGAAACATTGTGGTTTCAGGCCTCTCAGTATTATACCTCAAGATCACAGCGGGAACCCTCAATGTGAACGCTTCTTCCTGCACCCCACCACTATCTGTTAACGCGACCCTCGATTTCACGTGGCAGGTGCTTAAGGACCTCCACTATCAGGACGGTGTCGAAGCATGAACTCCTGAACGGAAGCACATGAGCATCGGCCAAGACAGACAAACCCAACGCAGATTTCTCGATGTATTCACGGTTAAGCGCGCTGGCTTCCCCCAGGACCGTTAAGGGCCCTCGACCCTCCTGACGAGGTACACTCTGAACGCCCCTTCTCTAAGCTTCTCGACCCTTAGGCCTTCAACGTTGAGGCTGAGGTTGTACGCGCACACCACGTAGACCCTTTCCAGCCTAATTTCCTCCATGAGCGATTTGACAGAGGAGCCCGAGACCCGAGACACCCATAACCATAAAAGCTTGTTTGGCCCAGGGTTCCTCACCGAAAGGTGTACCCACCTAGCCGCCCCTGACTCGGCTATTATCGTGGAGCCAGGTCTCTCCCTCTCAAACCACTCGGAGAGCTCCTTCAAGTCCATAAGCGAGGCAGTGTCCATAGGCGAGGGGACTAGGGCCCTGGGGAACTCGGTTAGGGCCGACGTGAAGCGAGACGTGTCATCCACCCCGTAGGCGTATGGGAACGCTAACGCTAGGAGCAGAACAATGAAGGTTGCGTGGAACCTCTTGTCCCCAACCGCCTTGGCGATCCATGAGCCGGCAAGCGTGGAGGCAATAGGTGCGGCCCCCACTAGGAACCTGTACCATGTCGCCGCGGACGTGTAGGGGGCGATCATGGGTGATACGCCGGCAGCCACGAGGGAGGTCAACCCGATCTTCGAGAAGACCCTTGGGGAACCCTTGTCGAGGAGGGCGACCACCGCGAAAGGGAGCACAAGCCCAAACCCAGCTATGAGGTAGCTGAGGACGGCAGGCGTCACCTGGGGGGAGTAGGAGACCACGCCCACAGGCACAACCCCGAGGTAGGCGTTGGGCGTGTAGGGCCTCCTCCAGTACCACGCCTCCAAGGCGACCGATACGGCCAGCGACGCTAGGCCTGCTGCGAGCCCCCTCTGATCCCTTTCCCTAGCGGACTTGAAGGCTAGCAGGGCCGAGGCGACAACGGAGAAGAAGCCTGTCACCTCGTGGCTTAAGGCGCAACACGCCAAGAGCAGGGCTGATAAGGCGTTACTCCAACCCCTACACCCGCCGCGGGAGTCCAGGAGGGCTAGGGAGAGAATCATGAACACCGAGCCGAGGAGCTGCCTCTGGTAGTCCCAAGATATCCTCAGGTTGAGCACGAAAAGCACCGTCACGGCCGAGGTGAAGAAGGCTCCGTAGCCGCCCAGCCCGAAGACCCTCCTAGCCGCTAGGGCAGACGAGAGGGAGAGGAGGCCGTAGGCAACTGGGGGGTAAAGCTTGAAGGTTAGCCAAGCACCGAACGCGCAGCCGAACGGTGCGAGGAGCATGTTCAGCAGTGGCGGGCAGTTCCTCACGCCGCCCATCCAGTGGTAGCCCACGAAGGGGTTAAGCCTCTCCAGGAAATCCATCAGGTGGGCCATGTACTCCACGGTGTCCCACCCTAAGGGCCAAGGCCACCAAACAAGCTCGGGGAGAAACCTATAGGCGAACCCGAATAGGAAGGCTGCAGGCAGGTAAAGCCACCCGTGGCTCCAAAACCTCCCCCACGCCCGGAGCAACGCATCCCGCGCAGCCTCAACGGTGCAACCAAAAGATTTGGAAGCGTGGAAAACGATCGGCCTGCCGAGGATAGAATGCAACGCGAGGGCGATGAACGCAAGGATCGACCCTGGAGCGATCGAGAGCAGGGATGCTAAGAAGCTGTAGTAGCAGTAGGAGGAGCCGAAGAGCGGCATCAGCCTGTAGGGGAAGTAGATGGTCTGGTTCAACAGGAGGGAGACAACCCTCCCGGCAGCAGCCACTACAGCACCGCAAAGGCCCACGAGGAGTGTTGAGAGGCAGCTGAACCTCCAAGCCTGAAGCCGGTGGTCCAAGTAGACCCCTAGGCAAACCAGAAGGACAGCCAGCCAGACGGAGTAGTCGTAGGCAACCCAGTTCTCGAAGCCGCTCTCCACCAGGAGCCTGACTGAGGAAAGCACAACCGCCAGGGCGACGGCTGGGAGGAGAAACCTAAGCCTGAAGAGGGTCTCGAGCCTGAGCATCCAGCGTGCGCCTCACCTGTCTTTCACAGTTAACGTAGGTCTGTTCCAGCGTCTCGCGCGCTCACGCCAGGATTGTTTAAACCATTCCCTTAAGGCTTATTGTTTTCAACTAGGTATACCTTGTATATTCCGTCCCGGAGCTTCTCCACTTGCAGCCGGCTGTTCGCCGTCAGGTTTTCCGTCGTTACTGCGTAGAGCCTTTGCTCCTGTTCTTCCCCGAGAAGAGCCTCCAGTGTTCCGCTTGTCAAACTACCGTCGACCCTTATAAGGTTGCTTGGCGTAGGGTTTCTCACCACGATGTGAATCCAGTTTGCTATGCTTGAGTCAACCACTATTGTTCCATTCAGATTTTTGGCGCCTAGCCATTCTGCGAGCCTTTTTAAATCGTCGACTAATTCTATGCTTGAAGGGGAGGGTGTGAAGCCACTCGCGAACTCTCTCAGCGCTCCGGCGAACCTTGACAGTGTACATATGCTATAGGTGAATGCTAATCCAGGTATCATCAGTAGTATTAGGTAGGCAGCGTGGAACCTTTTATCCCTGCTCATCCTGCAAATGCCTGTGGCTGCTAGTGTTGACACTATGGGTGCTGTCCCGATTAAGAACCTGTACCATGTTGCCACAGCAGTATAGGGTGCAAGCATGGGCGAGATGCCTGCGAGCATCAACGCGGCGAGCCCGGCCTTAGTGTATGTCACCCCCTCCTTTTGCTGGAGCAGTGCTGCCATTGCGAAGGGCAGGGTTAAGCCGTATCCGGCTAGCAGGTAGCTCATAACCATGGGTGAAGCATCATCCGAGTATGCGACTAGGCCTGCGGGGACGATGCCGAAGACCGGGTTCGGAGCATAGGGTTCTTTCCAATACCATGTTTCAAGCATGGCTGAAGCCGCCAACCCGATTAGGCCCACCGTCAAGCCCCTGTAATCCCTGCCTCCTATTGACTTGAGGGTTAGAACTAGGGAGACCGCCGCCGAGAAGAGTGCTGTCACCTCGTGGCTTAGGGCTGAGCACACTATCAACACTGCTATGCTTAACGCTTTCCTAGCGTCCAGCTTCCTCCAAGACTCTAGGGCAACCAGAGTTAGAAGCATGAATACTGAGCCTAAGAGCTGGCGTTGATACTCTTCTGATATTCTAAGGTTGAGCACGTAGAACGCTGTGATCATCGATGCGAGGAATGAGCT
The DNA here is from genome assembly GCA_964635675.1 of uncultured Nitrososphaerota archaeon. GTDB lineage: Archaea > Thermoproteota > EX4484-205 > EX4484-205 > JAAOZP01 > JAAOZP01. The sequence continues at coordinate 8,280 of CAZWPT010000064.1, forward strand.
GGGCGTGTTAAGACCGTATGCTTTCCTGGCGAGTAGGGCGGAGGAGAGCGTTAGCATCCCGTAGGCTACTGGCGGGTATATTTTTAGAGCGTTCCATGCTCCTGCGATTGCTGAGACCGGTAGCAGGATGATGTTGAGCAGGGGCGGGCAGTTTCTCATTGTCCCCATCCAGTAGTAGGATTTGAATGGATCTAGGCTTACGGCGAAATCCGCGAGGTGAGCAATATACTCGACGGTGTCTGAGCCCACTGGCAGGGGCCACCATAGGATTTCCGGGATTAGCCTATGGATAAACCCTATTAGGAAGGCGGCTGCAAGATATGTTCCGGGGCGGCTCCAACAGCTTTCCCACGTTTTTAAAAGCTTGAGCCACTGTTTTTCAAAGAGTTCCGCAGGCGTTTCAGACTGTCTGAAGACGACCGGTTTGCCTACGACTGCATGTATGAAAAGGCCTATTGTGGTGAGTGTCGAGCCTGAAACTAGGCAGGCTGCTGCGCAGAAAAAGCCTTCGCGAGTATAGTATGAGCCTAGCAGTGGGCCAACGTATTCTGGGATAGTGGTGGACGCGTTTAAGCATATGGAGGCGAGTCTTCCGAAAACGATGGTTGTGAAGCCGACTAGGCTCAGCAGTATTGTTGAAGCATAACTGGAGTTACCCCAGAATGCTTTCAAGTCCAGATAGGCTGCGAAGCAAGCCAGGAGGGTTGCAAGCCAAGCCGTGTAGTCGCAGACGACCCACCATTGGAAGCCGCCGTATACGTATCCCCATTGAAAACCGCTTTTCAAAGCCAGGCTTACCATTGAGGCTGAGAAGGCTAACGCCGCTAGCGCGAGGACAAGCCTGACTCTGGTTAGAAACGCCCAGAGGAAGCTCATTGGGTTCAACGACGCTTCGCAAGCATTTTAGCTATCCTCTTCTCCATTCTCTTCAGCATCAACGCTACTGTCGAGAGCACTAGCCCCTGTCCTCCGAGAATTATAAGCGCCGTGCCCAGCAAAGCCCAGCCGGAGTGCCATATTCCGTAAAGCATGAACCTGTAGAAGACCCACAGGTATATTATTCCCCCGGGTATTAGGGATAACGCCGTTATAATTGCGAAGAGGAAGGCGGGGTTGTATATCCTCGCGAGGCTGATTATCGTTGAGAGTATTCTAGCCCCGTGTTTCAGAGAGGATAGCTTCTGCTTCCCTATTCTCCTCCTGTAGTTCACAGGAACCTCCGTGACCTCGCCGTTCGCCGCAAGCTGTGTTGCTATCTCCACCTCTATGTCGAAGCTTGCTGACTCTATATCCAGCTTCCTCGCCTTCTCAGTCTTAAGAAGGTATATTCCTGAGCATATATCGCTCAGCCTAGTGCCCATGAGGATGTTGAAGACCCTGGTAATGGTCCAGTTTCCAAGCCTGTTCAGAAGCGGGATGTTCTCCCTGTTCATTCTGACGCCTATTATCTCGTCATAATCGTCAGCGTGTTCCAGGAACCTCCATATGTCCTTGGGATCGTAGGTATGGTCCGCATCCATGACCAGGAGGTATGGTGTTTCAACGTGCTCGATCCCAGTCTTAACAGCCCCGGCTTTCCCCCTCCCATGCTGGTAGACTACTCTAACACCCTTCTCGAGGGCTATCCTAACCGTGTTGTCCTTCGAATAGCCGTCCACCAAGAGGATGTTAGAGTAGCCCTCTTCAACCAGCTCGTCTATGACGATGCCTATTGCCGCCTCCTCATTCAGGGCTGGGAGCACTATAGTGACTCTCCCCTTATCCACCTGCATCTAACTATCCTCCGTCACTTTTACCCGGGACACTGCTGTTTAAGCGTTTCAGTATAAAGGGGTACAGTGCACGCCAACCAGTTTTGTAAACATTTAGATTCTTTTTACACGTATCCTACGCTTCTCAGGGTGTTTTGGCTGACCCCGAGCCAGAACAGGTATTCAGGGTCTTTCAGCCAGTTTCTAATGCTGGGGGCCCATTTTAAGACCCTGTTCTCCTCATAGAGCTCGAGAAGGCGGGAGGCATGTCTCCTCCCGAGCTGGAGAATCTTCTCCGCGGGGGTTTGGAGAAGCTTTGAAACAATGTTTTCAACGGCTTTAATCAGCGAGGGGTTCACTATTCTTCCCCTAAGCTTGGCTAGCTCAAGACTGGCTTTGAACAAAGCCTTCTCAAACCCCCTGAGCCTCCTCCAGCCCCCGTTCCTATAGGCTTTCAGCCTAATGGCTAGAAGGTTCTTATGTGAAAGCGGTTTTAACTTGTCGAATGCCGCTTTCCTCATTATTTCTCTATCTAAATGCCACCGGAATAAGATATAAAATTTTTCCTTGTAAAGATGTTTAAATTCGAGCATTTTAAAAAGATCCTTGTTGTACAACGGGGATTAACTGAGCGCGCCGCGCGCTAAGCAGCAGTAAGAGTTAAACCACAGTAAAACTTATATTTTTGAACATTATCCTCTAACCGATGAACAAGGATCAGGGTATTGGAGCGGTGCTGCTGCTGGCTTCGATAGTAGGAGTAATACTCTACTTCTGGCTCGTCTTCCTCTCAACATGGTGGCAATTCATCATTCAGCTCACAGCATTCGTCGCAGTCGGCTTCGTGCTCTTCATACTAGGCTGGATAGGCTATACTCTAGCAACCACTCCGCCGCCTAAGCCTATTGAAGAGATTGAGAAGGAGATAGAGAAGGAGACGAAAGAAGAGGGTAAGGAGGAGACTCCTCCGCCACCGCCCTCTTAAAACACCGGGGAACAGTGGGGGACTAGTGCCTAGAAGGCGTGCAGCCTCAAACAGTGGAAAACCGTTGAAGAGACTAGTTTAAAGCACGTCACCCTGGTCTCGCTCTCCATCGCTCTCCTCTTTCTCCTCGCCCTCTTCACACTGGAGTTTTTCAAGCCTAGGCTAAGCGTCAGGGCTGAGCTGTTGGCGAACAATACTGTCGTGGTGACGGATAGGCTCACCTATGGTTTCGACCCTGTTCCAAACCAGTTTGTCGCGATAGAGGTTTTAGACCAGGGCGGCGTGACGGTCTGGAAGGGGGTTGTGAGAACGCTCGCCGACGGTTCTTTCAGAAGCGTCTTCACGCTGAACGCTTCCAGAAGCTTTAAAGTGCATGCTGACAGCGGCATTGCCTCCGCTGAAACCGGTTTCCAAGCCGGCTAGAATCGCTGAAAACCCTAGTCTCTACCCGGGGGCTTCCTCTCCACTCTCCCACCCGTCTCCCCTGTTCCCCTCCCCTTTTCTCCTTCCTCCTTCTCCTCAGGCTTGCTCGTCATCATGCTGTAGCCGATCCACGCCGCCAACCCGAGCATGATTGAAACAATTATGAAGACGGAGAGCTGGAGAACCGGGATGGGATAGTAGTAAACCATTATTCCGTACGCGATTATCCCCTCCAGCGCCATTACGAAAACCGCCGCCCCTATCAGCTGGCGTTTATTCACATTCCCCAGCCTCCTTCCAACTGGTTTGGCAATGGCTTTTTCACGCCCATGTCTTCAACCCGTGTTCCCACAGGGGGAAGCCGGATATAAGGTTAATATCTTCAATGATTTAACTTTTTATAATCGTTGCTTCAACAGGGTTCCGGCAATCGTTCTAAACTGTTCAGAAAAGTTTCAGAAAGTTCATCCGGATGTTTAAAGCCGTTTTCAAGCCCAGTCGGGGGAAAGGGTTAAACGGGTCGCGCGCACGCCCAGGGTTTCAGAAGCCTATGCTAACCCTCATTCTTCTGGCAACGTAGAAGGGGAGAAGCTGGACACTCGGGTTTTCAACAGGCTCCCCGTAGTTTTCAACAGCCAGTGCAAGCAGGTTCTCACCCTTGAGGAAGGGCTCAGGCAGGTAGAAGTCTCTCTGAGGCCCCTTATCCATGTATCTGCCCACCAGCTCACCGTTTAAGAATATTTTACACTTGGACCCGACGCCGGTAAGCCTAAGCATAAGCGGTGAAACAGTTTCCCCGTCAACACTGCGGGTAAACCTTCTCCTAAGCCATATTACGCCCCTCTTGTTCAACGCTTCCCTGAGGCTGACCGTGCTCCACTCCGAGTCGTCGAAACCCGGTTTAAACCAGCCCTCCGCCTCCCCGTTCAGCCCCAGGCAAACCCTCCAGCCATCCTCCAGCGCAGCGTCATACGTTCTTAGACACGGGTCTCTCCACGCCCCAGCGTCCGGAAAGTTCTCGAGAATAATGATCACCTCGTTGACACCCGGCTTCACTAGACGCGTAACGTCTACGCCCACGCCCGCCTCATCCCCGTAGACTGTTTCAACATGCTCGCCGTTGACGATTATGATCAGCCTGCCCCAGGCTGGGAGGCCGCTTGGAACAACCAGGCAGGTCCTCCCAGGGTTCTCCGGGAGCTCAGCCGCGTACTTCAAAAGTATTAGGCCCCTCTGGCCAGCAAGCTTCTCAACGCTGTCAAGCCTGCTCCACCCTTCCTCCAGCAGCTGCTTCGGAATCTCTTCGAGAGGCTTGTTCAGCAGCCTGGCGTAGTCCACGGAAGCCGGTAGGCCGGGCTTCAACAAGCCGTCTGGGCTTAAAACCTTGAAAAACGGGTTTCTAAGCGTAACCTCCTCCTCCCTCCCAGTGTAGACAGGCTGGTTGAGCCCGTTGGCCAGCGGTATGAGGCCGTCGTTCCTGTGCCCGGTTGACTCGACGAGCAGAAGGAGCTCGTTAACCCCGGTTCTGAGAATACTCTTGTCGACTTCAACCCTGAGCGCGCTCCTAGCGTGTCCCACGAGCCTGCCGTTTATGAAAACCGTAACATAGTCGTTAACCCTAGGTATGAAGAGCACAATCCTGTCCTCCCCGGGCTTCAGGGTGAAGCTGTTGAAATACCATACGTGCCCGTTGCCAGTCATGCCCAGCGCCTCAGGCGGGGTCAGCCTCCCCGTGTGCACCCATCTCCACCGCCTGAACTCTTCAACGTTCTCAACCATGATTCTCCAGTCCTCGTTCAGGCTGACAGCTTCCTCCCTGAAAGTTTCCTCCGGAAGTGTGAACGAGTAGACCCATTTCTCCCCGTCGTACGAGCCTGCTGCGCGAACCCTGTTGACCTCAACCTCTCTAGGCCTCCACGGGACTATTATTGCAACCCTCCTGCCGTCGCCCTTCTTGAACTCGATGCTCATCCTTAGGGAATCGCCTTCGCAAGCGTGTTCTCTGAGAAGGCTGAATCCTGAGATGATCGCGATCCTCTTACCCCAGTGCTCCGCGAACCATGTTCTCGCAGCCCGCTCCCTGCTTAACGCGACGAGGAGAAGCCTCGGCGGCGTAGCCCCGACGATCCTCACGTAATCCTCCTCCGAGATCTTGAAGCCCACCGTCTCCCTCGCTCCGCTCGGGTGGACCAGCGTCGCCTCATGCTGCTCACCCGGCTCGCCGTATAGGATAAGCACCGTCCTCCCGTTGAGATCGTACGAGTAGAACACTTGGCATGTTGAGAACTCCAGTGTCCAGCCGTTAGCCAGCTTAACGTTCAGGGGGAGGACCAGCGCCCTCCTCCCGCCTACCTTGATCCTCATAGCCCCAAGCTTCTTCAAGAGTATTTCAGGCTCAGCCTCCTCAGTGTTCAGGTTGGAGACGAGTATGAAGCTCTCACCGTTCCGGGTTCTCGACGAGACTCTTACACCCGGGGTTCTGCACTCGGCAACCGTCTCGTCCACGACGGATTCTGCGAAGAACTCGTTGAAGCAGTCCAGCAGGCCTCCCATGAGCCTCACCACCCAGTATCTTTCACCAAGCTCGCCCCATTCTCTCACCGCAGCCTGGTAGTCGTAGGTTGAAGCAATATTCTTCCCAGTCCAGTATCCGAAGTTCGTGCCGCCGTGAAACATGTAGAAGCTTACGAGGCTGAAGCCTTCGAAAACCATTGTTTTAAGAAGCATATCGGTCCACTCGGCTGGGATACTTCCCCTGTCAGTCGGCAGCCTTCCGCCGAAGGATGTGAACCATCCTCCCTCGAACTCCATAATCATCCTCGGCTTACCCGGCTGCTCCGCGGCGATGCTCGCAGCCTCGTTTAAAGGCCAGTCGAGAGCCCACGGGTCCGGGTAGATGTCTATCGAGTCTATGACTTGAGTACCCCTGAGGAACCTGTCAACGTTGTGCACGATCGGCACGTCTACACCCTTCTCCCTAGCAGCCTCGTAGAGCCTCAGCAGGTACGGCACGTTCCCCCAGAAATACTCGTTCTCAATCTGGAACAGGATTACGCTTCCTCCCCTGGTGGCCAGGTGCCTCCTTATCTCTGGAATAACGTGGTCATAGTATCTTAACGCGTGCCTCATGAAGCCCTCGTCCAGGCTTCTCGGAACAATGCTCCTTCCTATCAGCCACGCCGGGAGGCCTCCGAAATCCCACTCTGAGCAAATATAGGGCCCGGGCCTAGCTATGACGTAGAGCCCATGCTTCTCGCAGAGCCTCAGGAACTCGTCTACGTCCCGCCAGCCTGAGAAGTCGAAGCAGCCCTCCGTCTTCTCATGCCAGTTCCAGGCGAAGTATATTGTCGCAGAGTTTAGGAAGGCCCTCTTCATCTTGACGAGCCTGTCTTCCCACAGTTCTCTAGGAACCCTGAAGTAGTGGATCTCGCCGCTGTAGATGAAAACCGGTTTACCGTTGATCTTGAGCGACTTCTCGTCGTAGTCCACAATGCTCATTAAGCATCCCCCGGTTTAAACGGTCTTGACAGCCCTCTACGGGGGCACCAGGACAACCTTTATCGCCCCCTCCAGCCCCTTCTCACTGTATTCGAAAGCCTTTCTGAAATCTGAAAGCGGGAAAACGTGTGTCACAATCCTGTCGACCCTAACCTTCCCCGTCCTAATGTACTCTATCGCGAGAGGGTAGCAGTATGGCCCGAGGTGCGACCCGTATATGTCGAGCTCCTTCCTGTCCCCTATTATAGACCAGTCTACGGTGGCGGGCTCCCTGAAGACTCCGAACACAACCATTCTCCCCAGCTTCCTCAGCATTTCAAGCCCCTGTGGAACCGCCTCCGGGTAGCCTGTGGCCTCAATATAGACGTCGCACCCGTATCCCCCGGTTAACCCTTTAACCGTTTTAACAGCATCCTCCCTCGCGACGTTGATAACCATGTCTGCGCCGAGTCTTTCAGCGAGCTCAAGCCTCCTGTCCCTCGTGTCGAGCGCCACTAGTCTCCCAGGGTTCTTCATCCTGGCTACTTGAAGCATGCACAGACCCAGCGGGCCCATTCCAGCTATGACGACGAAGTCTCCAAGCTCTATCCTCGCCCTCTGGACAGCGTGGATAGCGCAGCTCAACGGCTCTATCATGACCGCGTGCTCATCCGGAATCTCTCTGGGAACCCTGTGCACTATCGACCCGAACGGGTACCTCATGTACTCCGCGAAGCCCCCGTCGTCAACACCCCCCTGGAAGCCGAAAACATAGTTTCTCTCACACATCCAGTACTGCCCGCTCCGGCAGAACCGGCAGGCTCTGCACGGGAATATTTGCTCCGCGACAGCCTTGTCCCCGACTCTGACGCCAAGATCCTCAGCGCCGACGCCGAGCTCTACGACAGTGCCTATGAACTCGTGCCCAGGGATAACCGGGGCCTTAACATAAGGCTTCTCGCCCCCCCATAGGGAGGGCGCGCCGTGGTAACACTTAACGTCGCTCGCGCAAACACCGCACGCGCCTACTTCGACGAGAACGTCGCCCGGCCCAGCCTCAGGAGTGTCGACGTATTGAAGCCTATAGTCCCCGGGGCCATGGCATACAACCGCCTGCATCCTCTTAGGAGCCATGGGTATGAGCTGTCTCCAGCCAATATATTTCTTACCCTCGCTGGGGGAAGCGTCTAGAATGCTCGCCGCCTGCTGCCTCAAGCCGGTTAGCTGCGGGCCGCCTTGGAAAGCGCTTAAATCCCTCTTTTCAAGGCTTAACACGGTGGCGGGGTTGAGCGTGTACTCGGAGGCTGCTAAGCCTTTCCTCCTGGGCCGCGGCGGGAACGCTGTCCTCCTGATCCACGGCTTCACAGGGCTGCCCTACGAGATGAGGGAGTACGGTGAATTCCTTGCGAGCAGGGGCTTCAGGGTTTACGCTCCGCTTCTCCCCGGGCACGGCTCTTGCAAGGAGGAGATGATTAAGACTGGGCGGGCTGACTGGGTGAGGGGCGTGGAGGAGGGTTTGAGGCTTCTCCAGGACGAGGGGGCTGAGAACGTTTTCGTCTCAGGCCTCTCAATGGGCGGCACGCTGACGCTCTTCCTCGGCGAGAAGCATCCTGAGGTCAGGGGCCTCCTGCCGGTTTGCGCGCCAGCATACTTGTCCGACTGGAGGCTTCGCTTCCTGCTGCCGGTTGTTAGAAGGTTTACGAAATACTACTCGGAGAACCTGAGCGATATTCTTGACAAGAGTGTTCTCGACAATCCTGTGGCGAGGGAGCACAGGAGGCGTTACGACAGGATTCCGCTTCCATGCGTGGCTGAGCTGCTTCAGCTGGTGAGGGAGACCCGTGAAGGGCTGAGCATGGTTAAGCAGCCTATTCTCATAGCTCAGGCTAGGAGGGACAGGGTTGTCCCCCCGGGTAATGCTGACTACATTTATGGAAGCGTGTCGTCAAGCGTTAAACGGGTCCTGTGGCTTGAGAACTCGGGCCACGTGGCGACGATGGATTTCGGCAAGCATGTTCTATTCAGGGGGGCAGCTGAGTTCTTCAACTCTCTAATCCTGCATCAGGGTTAAACGCTGAACTGCTTCAAGCAGCTAGAAGCACTCGGGCAGAACCCTGGGGGGTGTTGAGCCCCCGGGATGGATTCTGAAGCATGCTTCGTGCGTCTCACCCGGGGAGAGGTCGACGCGTATCCCGCGTAGACCAGTTTCGTCGAAAACTGTTCCAAGCGGGACGAGGTCTGAAATAGGCCCGTTGTTCCTGATCCTAATCTTCAGCGTGTAGGGCTCGCCTGGTGCAACGCTCCCCCTGTCTGTTTTAAACTCGTGTTCAATCCTCGCCGTAATCTTCCTCTCAACGTTGAGGATTGTTTGAAGCCTAATGTCCTCGGAGGAGGCTCCCACCATTATTCTAAACTCTCCGGGTTCAACAATCCTCCTCATGTTCTCACCCAGGAAGGCGAGGTCGTCGGCAGTCAGGTTGAAGACTATTCTCCTGGTTTCCCCGGGTTTCAGCCTCACCCTCTGGAATCCTTTAAGCTCCTTAACCGGTCTGGCGACGCTTGCCACAGGATCCTGAACGTAAAGCTGGACAACCTCATCCCCCTCCCTGTCGCCGACGTTCGTAACGTCGAGGCTTATTTCAAACGGTCCTTCCCCGCTACGCGCGTCAACCCTCATGTTGCTGTATTCGAACCTCGTGTAGCTTAAGCCGTGTCCAAACGGGAAGAGTGGTTTCCCAGTCATGTCGACATAGTCGTAGCCCCTGCCAGTCGGCTTATGATTATAGTAGAGCGGGAGCTGCCCCACGTAAACCGGCCAGGTGAACGGGAGCCTGCCCGAGGGACTATAGTCTCCGAAGAGAGCCTCGGCTATAGCGTTCCCACCCTCCTGGCCCGGGTACCATGCTTGAACCAGCGCACCCACCTTTTTAATCCATTCTCCCGTGACCGCGCTCCCAGTCATGAGGACGACTATCGTCGGAGTCCCTGTTTCAACAATCTTCTCAATCATTACTTCCTGGAGCCTCGGCAGGTTGAGGACAGCCCTGTCCCTCCCCTCTCCCTCCACGACCTCGGCGAAGAAAACCGCGACGTCTGATTTCCCCGCCAGGCTCACAGCCTCCACTACCTCCGGGGTGGACTCGTCCACATGGTCCCAGAGGAGGAACGCAGCAGCGTCGCCCAGATGCTCATAGTACTCTATCTTAACATCATACTTCCTTCCTTTTTCAAGCCTGACTGTAACAGTGTCCATGGTAACACCCCTGTCGCGCCAGGAGTCGACGAGAAGCCTGCCGTCCAGCCAGAACCTCACACCGTCGTCAGTAGCCAGACAGATTTCAAACACCCCTGTCTTAGGCGGGGTTAAAACCCCTGTCCAGCGGACTGAAAAATCATCCGGAGGAAGCCTCGGGTCGGGCGAGCCTGCTCCCCAGTTGAAACACACCTGCTTGTCAATCCTTTTGAAAACGGGTTTCCCGTTTAAACCAGGGTTGTCGAAGTATTCTCCCCTGAGACCCCGGTTTTTCTCCCTGGGCCCGGGAGCCAGGAACCTTGAGGGTATTGGAACATACTTGCCTACGCATGGCGAGCATTTAGCATGGTGTATCTTTGTCCCAGGCCCGGCTTTCCTCTTTATTCCTTCAAGAGGGGTGACTGCGTACCGTGGAATAGTGCTGTAGCCGCCTAGCTTAACGCTGTCTGAAGCAGGCCCCAGGACCGCTATCGAGCGTGTCTTCTCCCTGTTTAAAGGAAGCGTATTATTCTCGTTTTTAAGAAGAACTATGGATTCTCTTGCTGCTTGAAGAGCCAGCTGAACATGCTGCTCGCAGTTGCAGAGTTTCTCAGCCTCCTCAGGGTCTGTGAAAGGCTTGTCGAAAAGCCCTATTAGGAACTTCGCCCTCAAGACTCTTCTAACAGCCTCGTCTAAAACCTCCATGCGTATCATGTTTCCCCCAGCCGTTTTCGCAAGCGGCTCCCCGTAGACATGCGTCTCGGGAAGCTCTACCTCCAGCCCGGCTTCAAGCGCCTGCTTAGCGGCTTCCTCCAGCGTCGCGGCAACATGGTGGTTGAAGAATATTCCTGCGACTGAGCCGTAGTCTGAGACGACGAAGCCCTGGAAGCCCCATTCATGCCTGAGAACATCGGTGAGGAGCCACTTGTTGCTTGAACACGGGACTCCGTCTAGAGAATTGTACGCGGCCATGATGGAGAGCGCGCCAGCCTTCACGCACGCCTTGAAGCCTGGGAAATAGACTTCCCTGAGAATCCTCTCTGAGAAATGGATCTCGTTGCTGTCTCTCCCACCATCCCCAACGAAGTTGGCGGCGAAATGCTTCGGAGTCGCTATAACCCCTTCTTCAAACATAGCCTTGCAGAATAATGAGCCCATTTCCGAGGTCAGGAACGGGTCTTCACCGTAGCTCTCCTCAGTCCTCCCAGCCCTAACATCCCTCGCTATGTTGACGACGGGGGAGAGACACTGGTGTATACCCCTGCTCCTGGTTTCCCTCGCAATCGCCTTGGAAACCCTGTACATGAGCTCCCTGTCCCAGGTTGCCGCCAGGGCTATCGCCTGGGGGAAGCTTGTTGAAAACTTCGCCACGCAGCCGTGTAGACACTCGTCGTGAATAATCACGGGTATTCCTAAACGGGTTTTCTCAACCGCTTCAACCTGGTATTGGTTCGCCTTTTCAGCCCCCTCTTTCGCCGGCAGCCCCCTGGTTACGTGCGTCAGGTTGCCCACACCCCCCTCCGGCATCTGCCTGCTGGACCTCAGCTGGGCAAGCTTCTCCTGAAGCGTCATCCTGCTGAGAAGGTCTTCAACCCTCTTCTCAACAGGCAGGCCCGGGTCTTCATAAGGGTCTTTAACACCGTTCTTGTTGAAGTCTATCCAGTCCTCATGGTAAATCTCGCTGTTGCTAACGTCCGGCGGAACATAATAGTTCCTCTTCTGCACGGACATTTGGGTTAAACACGTTTTTGAAGCTTTTAAGGCTTTAAAAGTTCGGGAATCGGGTTGAAGAAGGAGTCACCTCAGCTTCCCGCCGAGCCTTTTCAAAACGCTCTCCGTCTTAACACGAATCTCCCCCGGGTCCTCGTCCCTCGGGAAGTAGACCCGGAGGGTGACGCTTTTGAACCCGCTTGGAATCTGCTCCCCAACGTATGTTTCAAGAACCTCTATTCTGGAGGCTTCAGGCATGAATTTTTCAAGAATCTCTCTGCAGAACTCGTGTTCAAAACCCGTTGGGAGCATTACGGAGAAGTCTAGGCTCGTCTCGCCGAAGAAGCTTCTCCTAGTCTCCATCGTAGCCTTCTCGTCTAGAAGCATCGCGTTGAAGAGGCTTAGGCTAACCGTCTTCTTCCTGCTCTCCTCTATTTCAATCCTGTCGGCTGAGACGCTTCTGAGAACCCCGATGTGGATCCTCCCCGTCTGAACGTTTTCAAGGCAGACCCTCCTCCCGACTAGGCTCTCCAGAATATTCTTCTCCCTCAGCATTGTTGAAACCATTCTGTCCGATATTGAGAGGAGCGTCGTGGAGGATTCTGTGGAGGCGAAGTGTCTGCAGGATGAAGCCACGTTTTCAACAATCCCTTTAACGTTCTTAGCCTTGGTTTCAACGTAGAGGTTGACGGCTTGAGTTATGAACGCTTCCTGGACGTCTAGCACATGCGGGTTGTGAACCTGGAGCTGCGCGTAAAGCTCAGGGTTCTGGCAGATAACCCTGTAGACGATCGGGAGGAGAGCGTTGTAAACAGGGCTTGAAAACCTTCTGGTCTGCTTCAAGTCGACATTCATATCCCTTATTACGCCGGCGAAAACCATGCTTGCGAAATGCGTCAGGCCCTGGACGATGCTGACCATCCTGTCATGGTTCTGAACAGTTGTTTCAACAACCTCAGCCCCCTTCTCCTCGAGGAAACGCTTAACCAGGCTGAACCATCTCCCGGTTCTAACGGGTATGAGTATTACAACCTGGCCCTTGACGCTCCTAACCCTGGGTCCGAACATCGGGTGTATGCTCACCAGCTCAACACCCGGGGGAGCGTGCTTCAGCATTGCTGAAACAGCCTCCGTCTTAACCGAGGCGACGTCGATCAGGAGCGAGCCCTGCTTCATGCACGGGGCTACTTCAGCAATAACTCTCGGAGTCGCTTCAACCGGCACTGAGACTATGACGACGTCTGATTCTGAAGCAGCCTTCCTATTATCCTTCTCATACTCGATCCTCATCGTCTCAACCATTCTGGAGGCCTCGATCTCATCAGGGTCGGCGACAGTGACCTGCACGCCCCCCGCCTGCTGAAGCTGGCTGACTATCCACTTCCCCATTGAGCCGCAGCCGCCTACTACCGTTATCCTCATCCGTATTTTCAAGCCTGCCGCCGGTATTTTTGTCTTAACCCCTGCCTGCTGCTTACCGTCCTTGAAGCCCAGCAGCTGCTATTGAAGCCTGTAGAGAAATATTTTGTGAACATGCTCCCCGCCTGAAGGCAGCGCCACTGTTTTCAACGGCTCGAGTTTTTCAAGAGGATGGTCGTGGATAATTATCCTAGCCCCCTTCCTACACTCGTCGAGTATTTTCAAGGATAGTCTTTTAACAATCGGTGGGAAAGGGTATGCGTACACAACGCTGAACCTTGATAAATCCACCTGGAAAAGATCTGCGTAGACGAGGTCCACCATGTGGCTTAAGCCAGCGTTTCTCACTCTCCTCCTGGCTGCTTCAATAAGACGAGGGTCAATCTCCAGGCCTACGCTGAAAACCCCGTATTTTTCAGCAGCCCTGACGAGCACGGCGCCGTCTCCGCAGCCCAGGTCGACCAGAACATCCCTCCAGCATGGTTCAGCCAGCTGCAGCGCGGCGTCGACTACTTGAACAGGGCTCTGCGAATAAGGGTAGTCGGCGAGCATTCTTGAAACAATGCTAAGCCTCTCCTCCCTCCCGATCCAGGATGATTCTCCAAGCATTTTTGAGAACAATTGCTTAAACCCGTTGGGAAAGGTTTAAAGTTAACTTTCCACCGGTTGGGTCTGGATGAGGATAATAGTGTTTGAAGACTATGCGGCCCGCGGCTTCGAGCCGCTGGCCCTGACCCGCGGGGTTTTCGACCTCAGGCTGGGTCTTTTCACTCTGGCTGAGCGGGTTAAGCACTTCATGCAGGTTGAGCAGGTTGATTTCCTGGCTAGGAGCCATATTGCTGAACACATTAGGCTGAGGAAGAGGGCTAGGGCTAACGAGCCTGAGGCTGTTGACGACGAGACTGTTTTCGTAAACGGGCTCCTGGTTTTCAACAGCGAGCTGCGCAGCATCGCTCAGAAAATCAGGCCTGAGACGGTTGTGGCGAGAGAGGGCAGGATTGTTCTAGCAAGGTTCAGCGAGGCCAGGGCTAGGGAGGTGGCGGCGCTGCTGACGGATGCTCCCGGCGTCGAAGCCTCGAGAAGAGTCTTGGAGAAAGCGTTTGAGAAGACGGAGTACGGGGGTGACGCTCTCCTAACAAGCCCCTGGGAGATTGTTGAGAGGAATGCTCTGCAGATTATCGACGACTACGAGACCATGCCTAGGCTCAGGCTCAGGATACCGCCTGAGGCGACCCTGATAGGCAGGAGGAGGAACGTTTACGTCGGCAGGGATACTGAGATCGACCCGTACGTGACCCTGGACACGGTGAACGGCCCGATATACGTCGGCGAGGGCTGTGAGATACGTGCCGGCAGCTTCATAGAGGGCCCCGCGTACATTGGGCCGGGGACAGTTATACATCCTTCTTCAGTAATCAGGGGCGGCTCGAACATTGGGCCAGCGTGCAGAATAGGCGGGGAGGTTGAGGCCACGGTAATACACGGGTATGTTGACAAGCAGCACGCAGGCTTCCTGGGGCATGCTTACGTGGGCGAATGGGTTGAGCTCGGACCCTTGTTCGCGAACTCTGGAAGCAGGGTTGGCGCGCGCCCGGGCTTCGGCGGAATCATCTCCGACCATGTTAAGGCCTCGGCTGGAACAATCGTCCACCATGGGGGGAGCATCGGCGTCGCTTCCCGGGTGGACGGGCATGTCTGGGAGAACGTGCCGTCCTTCGTTTTCTACGCTAAAACCAGCGGGCAGCCTGTTTGCGAGGTTAGTGTTGAAGAGGCTTTGAAATCAGCGAGGAGGGCGGCTTCCCTGCGCGAGGTGGAGTTCACGCCGGCTGACGAGCAGCTGCTCAGAAGGGTTTTCGAGCTTACGCGGGGCGAGCGGGGGATGCTTGAGCCCTGCGGAGGAAGGTTTGACTAGGCTCTTCCGCCGCCGGTTTCCTGAAAAGTCTTAAGAAGCGTGTTCACATCGTTTTCGTCGAGCCTCCAGCCTGCTGCGCCAGCGTTCTCAACAATCCTCTCCGGCTTTGAAGCCCTCGGTATTGGGAAGACCATCCTGCTCCTGTTGAAGAGCCAGTTGAGAGCAATCTGGGCGGGCGTCTTACCCCCGTGTTTCTCGCCGATTTCCCTGAGGACCCTCTGCAGCCCGCCTCCAGGCTTGGCGAGCGCGCCGTGGGCCAGGGGACGGTACGCGAGCACCGCTATACTGTTCTGCTCGCAGTACGGCAGCAGGTCCTTCTCAATCCTCCTGACCGCAAGGCTGTATTCAACCTGGTTGGAGGCAATCTCATGTCTTGGAAGCGCTTCCTGCGCCCTTTTCAAAAGCTCGAGTGGAAAGTTGCTAACGCCTATGTGCCTAATCTTCCCCTCGTCAACCAGCCTGCTCATCGCCCGCATGGTTTCCTCAACCGGCACAGAGGGGTTTGGCCAGTGAACCTGGTATAGGTCGATGCAGGAGCACTCCAGCCTCCTGAGACTGTTTTCAGCAGCCTTCAAAACCTTCTCGTAGCGGAGGTGCGTCAGCCAGACTTTTGAAGCTATGAACAGCTCGTCTCTTTTAAAGCCTTTTAAAGCCTCTGCAACCAGCCTCTCAGTCTCGTAGACCTCAGCGGTGTCGATAAGGTTTATTCCGAGCTCAACACCCTTCCTCAACGCGGCTATCTTCAAGCCCCTGCCCCTGTGTAGGCGCAGAAGCCTCGCCAGAACAATGTACGCGGGATCATAGTAGGTTCCCATTCCTATTACTGAAGCCTTGAAACCGGTTTTCCCGAACTCGCGGTACTCCAACCCGGTGGACCCGTTTTCCACGAGAAATCTTAAGCATTACGGTGGTGGGGGTTGAGCCTTTTCCAACCTGGGCCACATACCTTTTGCAATTAGGGAAAGACTTAACTCCACGCCCCGCCCACCTGGCTCCGTGAGGATCTCGCTAACCGGGAGAAGCGTCCTCGTCATTGTGGATGTTCAGAACGACTTCCTGCCGGGTGGAGCCCTGCCTGTTCCAGACGGGGATTCAGTAATAGGGCCGTTGAACAAGTATATCAGTCTCTTCACAGGCAGCGGCCTACCGGTTTTCGCCACAAGGGACTGGCATCCCAGGGAGCACGTGAGCTTCAACACTAGGGGCGGGCCCTGGCCGCCTCACTGCGTGCAGAACACTTGGGGCGCTGAGATATCGAGCATGCTCAGCCTTCCTTCAAGCGTCAGGATTATAGACAAGGCTTTCTCACCGGATAGGGACGCTTACTCCGGCTTCCAGGAGACTATTCTAGACCTTGAGCTTCGCAGGCTCGGCGCCAGGAGGCTTTTCATCGGCGGTCTTGCCACGGACTACTGTGTCAAGGCTACTGTGCTGGATTCAATCGACCTCGGCTTCGAAACTATTCTATTGCTTGACGCTGTTAAAGGGGTTGATGCTCACCCTGGTGACGGTGAGAAAGCGGTTAGGGAGATGGTTTTGAAAGGGGCGATAGGCGTTACGCTGAGCGACATCCTGCTTTACGGGGAGCCTAATCCTTCTTCTCGGACAAGAGTTTCCTAACCAGCTGTCTGCCCAGCTCCATTATTTTATCGCTCACCCCAACCGGGTAGGGCTCCGGGTTCCTAATCCTCTTATGCTGCTCCGGAAGCTTTTCAAGCTCCATCCTAGCCTTCTCCCTTATCTCGTCGAGCCTCGGAAGCCTGTAGACGAGCCTGCCGTCCTTGAAGACTTGGATAAGCCTCCTCTCCCCTTCAAGATCCTCGTCGCAGAGCCCAACCATGTCTTTAACGTACTTCCCCTCCTTCTCAACCCTGTAAACCTGCTTCGCACCCGGAAGGGTTGCCTTCTCACCCTCGGCGATCTTCATCCTTGGAACAAGCCTGCCGTCCTCCTCGCTTTCAACAAGCTTGTAAACCATGTCTGTCTTAGGAGCGTCGTCAGACGTCACTAGGGACGAGCCTACTCCGAAAACATCTATCTGCGCACCCCTGTTCAAGTAGTCTTCAATAACGTACTCGTCGAGACCGCTGCTCACAAATATCTTGGTCGCGTTGAACCCTGCTTCATCCAGGATCCTCCTAGCCTCTTTGCTTAGGCTCAGCATGTCTCCAGAGTCCATTCTAACGCCCTTAAGCTCCTTCCTCCCAGTCAGCTCCTCAACCGCTTCAATCGCGTTCCTGACGCCGCGCAGAGTATCATAAGTGTCTACGAGCAGAACAGTATCAGTCCCCCATGTTTTCAACCAGGCTTTGAAAGCCTCCTTCTCGCTCGGGAAGGCTTCAACATAGGAGTGCGCCATCGTCCCGTAGACAGGTATCCCGTACTTCTTGCCGGCTAGAACGTTAGACGTCCCGACGCAGCCGCCGATGTAGCTTGCCCTCGCCGCCTTAAGCCCAGCGTCTACGCCGTGGGCCCTCCTGGAGCCGAAGTCAACCACCTGCCTGCCCCTGGCTGAGTTGACGATTCTCGAGGCCTTCGTCGCTACCAGTGTTTGAAAATTAACAGTGTTTATCACGAAGGTTTCGAAGAACTGTGCCTCCATTATGGGCGCGGTGACCCTTATTATCGGCTCGTTCTGGAAGACCAGCTCGCCCTCGGGAAGCGCCCAAACATCCCCGGTGAACCTTATTCTCGACAGGGCTTTCAGAAAGCCTTTTTCAAACCCTTTCTCCGCGAGAAACTCCAGGTCCTCCTTCTCAAACCTGAAGCCTAACAAATAGTTGCAAACGTCTTCCAGCCCCGCCGCTATCAAGTAGCCCCGGTTCGGAGGAAGCCTCCTGACGAAAAGCTCGAAAGTGGCTTTAACGTTCCCGGTTTTAAAATACGCTTGAGCCATCGAAACCTCGTAGAGATCCGTGAAGAGCGCTAGGCTCCTCTCCATAACGTATAGTAATTTAAGAAAGCTCTAGATAAGTCTTAATTCTGAATATTTCATAATCTAAGGGTGTTTTTCAGCCGGAATCATCCCGAAACCCTGTCTTGGGCTTAACCCTGGTTGAAGCCCGTGGCTGCACTGCGGTTGAAGAGGCTTAACGCCTCCAAGTAGGCTTGCAGGGCTTCAGCCCTATCCCTAGCGCCCCTGACTATGCTTGAACCGTATTTCAGCAAGCATACTTCAACAGTGCCGCGTAGCGTGAGCGTGACCCCCAGCCTGAACGCTTTCTCCACCCTGAGCCCCGGGGATTCTGAGGGAAGCCTAGTGAAGTCAAGCTGGAAGAGACTCCTCGGGGAAACCGTGAAGCATGCTCCACCCCCTGCTGCACGAGCCTCTTCAACAGTGAAGCCTTCCCCCGCCTCCTTTAAGCCCGGCGGCTGCTTCCCGCCGCAGGTTTCACACGAGTCTGAACGGCTTAAGCCGACGGATTCGATGAGAAGGCTTCTAAGGTCGATGAAAAGCAGTCTACCGGCTAGCGACGGCTTAGCGCCGGTGATTATCTTCACAGCCTCCGAAACCTGTATGCTAGCAACCATCGTGACGACGGAGGGGTGTACTCCTACTGTAGCGCACGTTGCCGAGGGCTCCTGCCGAGGCAGGAAGCAGTCTAGACACGGGGTCTCCCCGGGAATTATTGTCGAAGCGTTCCCGAACATTTCTACGGCTGCTCCGAACAAGTATGGCTTCCCGTGTTTGACGCACGCCCTGTTCACGATTCTCCTGGCTGCTAGACTATCCAGGCCGTCTAGAACAATATCCATGTCTTCAACAACTTTCTCAGCATTATGCTCGCCGACTGAAAGCGGGAGCGCCTCAACCCTCACGTCAGGGTTTATCCTCCTAACCCTGTTTTCAGCAGCCTCAACCTTAGGCATGCCGAGAGAGTCAACGTCGTAGAGGCTCTGCCTGTGAAGGTTGACTCTTTCAACCAGGTCTCGGTCAACTATTCTAAGCAGTCCAACACCCATTCCTGCGAGCTGCGCCACTATCGCGGACCCGAGTCCACCGACGCCGATGACGCAGACCCTCGCCCTCCTTATTTTCTCCTGCCCGCTTACGCCTATGTCTCTCAGAGCAATCTGCCTCGAGTATGTCTCCAGCTCCTCCCGGGACAGTTCGCGAAGCATGCTGGGGAAACGCTTCGCCGCCTAATAAGAGTATAACCGGTTTTAACGCTTAAATCTTCCGCGTGCTGCTTCCTCAAGATGGAGGTTGAGAAGCGGGCCCCGGTGTTTCCAGCCGGGAGAGGGGGGAACCTGCTTAGGCTCGTCGGGCTGCTTAGGCCGCACGTTAAGCTGCTCACCCTGTACATTGTTCTTTCAATCGTCTCCGCAGCAATAGGCCTGGTTCCGCCGTACGTCAGCAAGATGATAACGGATCAGGTTTTGATTCCGATGCGGAATCCTGTGCTGCTGGTGCAGCTGGCTGGCCTGCTGATCGGGCTTTACGTTTTAAACATCGCGGTCTCCGCCGCAGCCGGCTACTTGGCTGAGGTTCTTCACAACAGGGTTGTCCTAAGCCTTCAGAAACGCATTTACTCCCACATGGTGACCCTGAGCCTAGACTTCTTCGACCAGAGTCAAACCGGGGATCTCGTGGCGAAAATCTTCGCCTACACGAGGCAGATCCAGTCGTTCCTCATAGACGGCCTCCAATCCGTAATGGTTAACGTTCTGATGCTGGTGTGCACCCTGATAATAGTTTTCACGATGAACCCTAGGCTCGCCCTAGCCGCGCTCACCCCGGTTCCGATAATAATCCTCGGAACATGGGCCTATGAGAAGAGGGTTCGCTTCGCGTTCCTCAGGGTTTGGAAGGTTACTTCAAACTTCATGTCCTACGTTACTTCAGTGCTCTCCTCAATAGTTCTCGTAAAGATACTTGGGATTGAGAACATTGAGAACAACAGGTTTCAAAAGTACGCGGGGGACATTTACGACGCGCAGATAAACCTGGCTAAGGTTAACGTGCAGTATTTCCCGATTATGAATTTCTCGCTAACCCTTGCTTCAACTCTGATCATGCTGTTCGGCGGCTTCATGGTTTTAAACGGTGAGGCGACGGTTGGGACGATAGTTGCCTTCCTAGGCTACGTGGCGCAGGTCTACACTCCGATCCGGAGCCTAAGCCAGATGACAACCATCTACGTGCAGGCTGAAACCGCTTACGAGAAGATTCTTGAGGTTTTAAACATGGAGCCCTCCGTGAAGGAGGATGAGAACCCTGTTGACAAGAGCATAGAGGGGAGCATAAGGGTTGAAAACGTGTATTTCGCCTACTCTGAGAAACCGGTTCTTAAAGGTGTTTCCCTAAGTGTTGACAGGGGTGAGGTGGTCGGCATAGTGGGGCCGAACGGCTCAGGCAAGACGACGCTCGTGAGGCTTCTCACCAGGCTCTACGACCCCGGCGAGGGCAGGATTCTTTACGACGGGGTTGACCTGAGGAAGCTTAAGCTGAGCACTTTCAGAAGCCAGGTTGCAATGGTTTCGCAGGAGCCTCTTCTCCTCCCGGGTTCAATCGCCCTAAACATTGTCCACGGGTGTAACGAGGCTTCCCCGATAGATGTGCTAGCAGCCTCGAAAATAAGCCGTGCCCACGGGTTCGTCATGACGCTTCCACTAGCCTACGACACGGATATTGGTGAAGCGGGGAGGAGGCTCTCCGGGGGGCAGAAGCAGATGGTGTGCATAGCTAGAGCGCTCGTGAGGAGGCCGCGCGTGCTTTTCCTAGACGAGTCTACTTCAAACATCGCTGTAGACCTTGAGGAGGATATTGTGAAGGGTGTTTTAAGCCATCTGCCTGATTCAACGATAATCCTGGTTTCCCACCGCCCGACTCTGTCGAAGTATGTGAACAGGATGGTGGAGGTTTACGACGGGACTGTTGTGAACGAGTTTAACGGTCTCCTCGGGGAGAGGCCTACGCCTGGTGACGCTGGCCGCGTGGCTTTAATAGACCCGGCTGGCGTGAAGATTAGCTGTGAAAACAATTCTCTGAAGGTTTCAACCCGGGAGGGCTATGCTTTGCGCAACGTTAGCGCGAGACTACCCTTCCCGGTTTCCTACCCGAACATGATTATACTTTACGACGAGAAGGGGGATGAGCTCGGCGTCACAGAGGATTATAGGAGGCTTGACGCGGAGAGCAGGAGCGCGGTAGCCGGCTACCTCACTAGGAAGTATAACGTGGCGCGGATAAAAAGGATTGTTGAAATCCTGCCCGTGGGCAGGGGGAGGAGGAGTGCTAACGTCATTATTGTTTTCGAGGATGAGAACGGGAACATTAGGAGGGAGGCTGTTCTGCCGAGCACTATTGTCGTCCAGGGGAGCAGGCTGTCCATCTTAACCTTCAGCGGGATCTACGTTGCTGATTTAACGAGGCTGGACAGGAGTACGCGTCTAGGATTGTTGTCGCTCGCGGTTGAGGCGGAAGCATTATGGAGCCCTGTTGAGTCTTGAAGCGTTGAAACGATGCTCACCGGGGAATACTATTACCCTGAGTAATTAGAAGCAGCTGGTTTAACACGCTTCCCGTAAAGGTTTTTATGATTCAGCCGGTTCCCGGCGGCTCGGGTGATTAAAAAAGGATGGGTGAGTCCCTTAGGACGATAGAGCAGGTGAACGAGAAAATATCCAGGGGCGACGTCACCGTTTTAACCGCTGAAGAGTTTGCGAGGCTTGCGGAAAGCTCGGGTCTTGAAAGGGCTGCGAGAGAAGTCG
This sequence comes from uncultured Nitrososphaerota archaeon, assembly GCA_964635675.1. Lineage (GTDB taxonomy): Archaea > Thermoproteota > EX4484-205 > EX4484-205 > JAAOZP01 > JAAOZP01. The sequence continues at coordinate 29,903 of CAZWPT010000064.1, forward strand.
ACGTTGTTACGACGGGGACTTTCGGAGCCATGTGCAGCTCCGGCGCCTTCCTGAACTTCGGGCACGCAGACCCGCCTATAAAGATGACTAGAGCCTGGTTGAACGATGTCCCCGTCTACAAGGGTCTGGCCGCGGTAGACGGGTATATTGGTGCAGCAGCCTACAGCGAGACCAGGGGGATTGAGTATGGCGGGGGACACGTTATAGAGGATCTTGTAAGCGGGAGGGAGCTTGTCTTGAAGGGAGAGGGCTACGGGACCGACTGCTATCCTAGGAGACGCGTTGAAACCGTTGTGAGAATAGATGATTTGAACCAGGCGGTTCTAGTGAACCCTCGGAACGCTTACCAGAGGTATTTTGCCGCTACGAATTCAAGCGACAGGACGCTCTACACATACCTTGGGACGCTTCTGCCGGACTATGGTAACGTTGGCTTCTCAGGCTCAGGGGAGCTGAGCCCGCTTTACAAGGATAGGGATCTTGAGACGATAGGCGTTGGGACAAGAATATTCCTCGGCGGGGGAGTGGGTTACGTTATAGGAGAGGGAACCCAGCATTATCCTTCTAAAAACTTGTCGACGATAATGGTCGCCGGGGATTTGAAGAAGATGAGCCCCAGCTTTCTAAAGGGGGCTACGTTCTACAAGTATGGCGCGACGCTCTACGTTGGCGTCGGGATACCGATACCCTTGGTCAACATGAATGTTGCCAGGAACGCTGCCACCCCGGATGAGCAGATTTTCACGGAGCTCATTGACTACAGCGTGCCCTCCGTAAACAGGCCGGTTTTAAAGAGGGTTAGCTACTGGGAGCTTAAGCGGGGCAGGGTTGAGGTTAACGGTAGGACTGTGAAAGCGGGAAGCATGTCGAGCATCAGGAAGGCCAGGGAGGTTGCTGAAACCCTTAAGAAATGGATTATGGAGGGCGGCTTCCTTCTCACTAGGCCAGTCGCCCCGTTAAGCAGGGAAAGCGTGCCGAAAACAATGCCTCTCAGGAGGTATGAGCCCAGGGTTTCGGAGCTTATGAAGACAGGCATTCCGACTGCGAGGCTCACTGACACTATTAGAGACGTCTCCATGAAAATGGTTAGGGAGAGCGTTGACCATGTTCCGGTGGTGGACGGGGAGAACAGGCTTCTAGGCATTGTGACGACGTGGGATATTGCTAAGGCTGTCGCCGCTAACGCTGAAAGGCTTGAGGCGATAATGACTAGGAACGTTATAGTCGCGAAGCCTTATGAGACTATCGACATGGTTGCTAAAAGAATGGAGCAGCATGACATCACTGGGCTGCCCGTGGTTGACGACGATAACCGTGTGCTCGGGCTTATTACGAGCGCAGACCTCTCCAGGCTTTTGAAGACTCCTGAAGGAGGTGTTGTCGTTGAAGGTCAGGCTTGAACTCAAGTATTCCCCGGCTCACGTTAACAAGCCGATTCTCTCCAGGGCGATTCTCGAGTCAGGAGTACTCGTCAACATTCTAAACGCTAGGCTGACTGCCTCCGAGGGGCTGATGACTATCGAGATGGATGCTGACGAGAAGGCTGTTTCGAAGATTACTGAAATACTGAGGTCGAGCGGCGTCCAGATTAAGGAGATACCTAGGTATGTTGAGATCGATAGGGGCAAGTGTGTCGACTGCGGAGCGTGCACCAGCGTCTGCCCCACGGATGCTTTAACGCTTAACCATGAGGCTAGGCTTACTCTAAACGAGGAGAAGTGCGTGCTCTGCGGAAACTGTTTGAAAGCATGCCCGGTTAAGGCGGTGACGCTCTACAGGTGAAGGGTCAAACAGTCCTCGCGTTTAGAAACGGTCTCTTCTACATGAGGACTAGATACAGGGAGGCGGACCTTCTTTTAGCGTGCGAGCAGGCTTCCCTGTTAAGCACCGGTTTAAAAGGATTCATAGAGGCGAGGGAGACTGTTCAGACCTATGTTGAGAAACACCCAGAGTTCCTCTACAGTCTTGAGCCGGTTAAGCCCGACGAGGAGGCTCCGGGCGTGGCTGCGGCAGCCATGGAAGCCTCGGTAAAAGCGGGTGTCGGGCCGATGGCTGCGCTCCCAGGCGCGCTTGCCGACACGGTTCTGCAAGCCATGCTTAAACACGGAGCTAAGACCGTGATCGTTGAAAACGGCGGGGAGGTTTCCATGAGGATAAGCAGGGAAGCCCTTATTGGAGTTTACACGGGGAGGGAGCTTAACCTTGGGCTTATTCTCGACGGCTCCCGGGGAGCAATAGGAGTGTCCACGAGCTCCAGCAGCGTGAGCCACGCTCTCTCCCTGGGGAATGCTGACGCCGCTGTTGTTGTCGCTGAGAACGCTGCGCTCGCCGACGCGGTTTCAACCCGCGTGGGAAACAGTGTGAAATCGGGTTGCAGAGAATCCTTGGAGGAGGCTGTTAAGCTGGCTCTTTCAATAAGAGGCGTGGAGGGGTGTGTCGTCTACTCCGGGGGGATGCTCGGCTTCGGCGGCTGCGTGAAGCCTGTTGTGCTTAAGGCGAGCCGCTCCGAGGTTTTCGAGAGAATGATGCTTAAGGGACCGGTTTACGACTTCCTCCTGCACGTCTAGCAGGCTTAACAAGCGTTTGCCCCATCCCCGCTGGCTTGGAGCGCTGCTAACGCTAACTTTTTAAACCTGTTTAAACCTTTTCCTCAAGATGCCTGCCGCAACTATTCCCCCGGAGTTCGCGTGGATTGTTCCAGTCGTCGTCCCGTTCATCATTGGGCTTCTAGTAGGCCTCATTATTAAGCGCGCCGTAACGCTCGTGCTGGCCCTCCTTATACTAATCATAATACTCGTGGCCACGGGCTACGTTAGCCTGACTTTCCAAGACCTTTTCGACAGGGCTATGGAGCTTCTGCCGAAGGTGGTTGAGCTGGGCGGAAGCCTTCAAAACGTGCTTCCATACTCTTCAGCAACCTTCCTAATCGGGCTGCTGCTCGGGCTTTGGAAGGGGTAGGGAGGGTGGAAACGTTTCAAAAAGGCTTCTCGCACACCGCCTTGATTCTAAACCGTTCACGCTGTTGAAGCCCCGGAGCCCCTTGACTCAACGTATTTCTTAATTATTCCCAGCACTGTTTCACCCTTCTGCCTCAGGGTCTCCCTGGTCTGGGCAATGCTGTGGGGTGAGGCGATTACCTTCTCGTGGCGTGCAAGCTTTTCAGAAGAGTTGTTAACCAGAGGCGGCTGATGGTGGAAAACGTCCAGGGCGGCGCCGGCGAGCCGGCCCGTTTCCAGCGCTTTAAGCAACGCTTCCTCATCCACAATACCGCCCCTAGCGGTGTTTATCAGGAAGGCGCCTTTCTTAACAGCAGCCAGCTCGCGCTCGCCGATCAAGCCCCTGGTCTCATCAGTCAGGGGAACATGTATCGTGATTATGTCGGAGCTTGAGAGAAGCTCCTCCAGCGTCTCGGCGAACCTCACGGGCAGCTTGTTCCCAAGCCTAGCTTCAGGATCCTTATCGTAGACGACTACTTTCAGGCCGTTCGCTAAAGCCTGTCTAGCAACCTCCCTCCCTATGCGCCCGTAGCCCACTATGCCGAGCGTCTTACCCTCGACCCTGAACCCCACGAGCTCCTTCTTCCTCCACTCGCCCCTCTTCATAGACCTGTCCGCCGTAACCATGTTTGTCGCGAACGCGAAGACGTAGGCCATCACGCTCTGGGCAACATCGTAGCTTTGAACAGGAGCAGTATGCCACTCTACCCCCCTCTCTGCCAGAGCCTGCTTATCAATATGGTCCTCGCCGTGCGTAGCGGTCACTACGAGCCTAAGGTTCGGAAGCCGGGATATGAAATCCCTGTCAACCCTAGTGTTGCTCCTAACCACCAGTATTTCCGCCTCCCCCATACGTTTCTCATCCAGAACCTCGCACTTCTTCCTAAGCTCTTTGAAAAACTCCTCGTCGAAACTGTCTAGCACTAGAACCCTAGGCTTCTCCTCCACCATTTCTCCAGCGCTCCTTCCACCTTTTCAAGCGGCCCCGGGGAAGAGTTCTTAAACGTTTTTGCCTAAATGCATTCTTGCGCTCATTCGTACAGGCCGGTTCACACGTGATGTTGACGCTGTCTGTTGAGCGACGCGAGCCGGCTCAGGCTTTGAGGAAACGGGTTGCGACACGCGTGTTCGAACCGGGACCACTTCATCTTTAAACTTTATATTTATTTAGGCAGTTAGTGTTTTAAAATGCAGGGTGAAGCCTCCGGAAGCCGTCCGCATGATTTCACGCTTTTCAAAGACGGGTTTGAAGGGTTTTCGCGCGAATGGGTGAGGAGGGAATGGTTAGCAGCCTCATACCTGGGGGTGGATTTCTGCTTCGAAAACCTGGACTCGAAGGTGAGGAGTATTGAGGGTAGAAACAGTTTTCTAAAGGGTTTCGGAAGATTCTGGATGGAGGAGGGGTTCTTCGAAAAGTTTCTTAAGCTGGAGGATTTCAAGGTTGTCTCCAACCCTCTTCCAGAGGAGTTTCAGAGCGGTTCAGCCGGGTTCAACCTGATTGTACTCCTGGATTTTAACGCTCAGCTCTTCGCAACGCTTAAACACCATGTTCCTAGGGAACACTGGGACAGTGACGTTTTCCTTCTTCACAGCCGGTTTAGCGGCGACCGGGTGACCGTGATGATTATCGCCGCCAAGGATCTAGCGGAGTCGAAAAGATTGCTGGAGCTGCTTAACGATTTGAAGAGGCTTTTTAAAACCCATGAAATCTGGAAGGGCTGGCCGTTTTCCGCGAGCGGCAGGCATATGGTGACCCCCCTGCCCAGGCACCCGGGTAAAATACTGGGTGACGCGCTAAGGCTGGGTTGCAAATGGTTTTTCCTAGTCGGCCCCGGCGAGGACCTGACGGCTAGCGAGCTTGAGCGGAAGATAGGGGAGCTTGGCCTCGGCTTCACTGTTTTCTCAGGCCAGTTCACTGGCGACGGCAAGTGTCTAATGGTTAACTGGGACGAGTATCCTGACCCACAGTCCTCCGACGCGGCGGATGCGTGTAGAACCAGGAGGCCCGGGGGAATGCTCTTCGGAGTTTTCAACAATATTCTTGACTCAGACATCGACCTCCTGGAGGATTATTTAGACGGCTATGTTTTCCACGAGGGGAACAGTGAGCATGTTGAGGAGACTGGTAAACCCTTCCTGATAGTTCCTAACCATGTGGAGTGGGGTGAGCTGCCTCCTTCACTCTGGCTGCTTGTCGACAAGGAGGACGCGGGCTCCCCGCGGGAGAAGATCGTGAAGGCAGTCTTGAAGCGTAAAGCAGTAGGGGTTTTTGAAGACGGTGAGACTGTTGGCCCGCGGATGCTCGTAACTCTTTTGAGAATACTTCTCGCAGACAAGCAGTGTCTCCGCAGGGTTTTCGGAACATTCTTCTCACTGTCTTCAAAGCTTGAGGGCGGGCTCCTTAGAGTCTCCATGGAGAACAGGCTTAACGAGCCTTTAGACGGTTTCCTAAGGGTTAAGGCTAGCCGCGGGGTGGTAGTGAACCCGCCCGGTGAGAAGGCTGTGCGTCTAGAAGGGGGAGGAAGGCGCCAGGCTAACTTCGAAGTATCGGTTTCCGAGGAGCTAAGCGGCTCATACGGGCTGCTGCTGGTCGAGTTCTCTTCAAAGGATAATTGCTGGAGAAGCCTCTGCTATGTTGAGGCTCCGCCAATGGTTTCCACCTTCCCCCTGCTGGTTTCAGAAGGCCGGTTGGAAATACCTGTCACTGTTTGGAACAACACTGGTGTTGAAGCCGGCGACCTGAGGATAATGGTTTCCTCCCGGGAGGGGGTGGTTCTCCAGGAGACCCGGAGGATCCCGGCTCCCCTCCGTGAGCCGTGTAGAACCATGGTTCCGCTGGCTCTTAAACCCGGGGAATACTTGGTGAACGTATTCTTCTCCTCTGGGAACGCGGCCTGCAGGCTTAGGATTCACGATTTCGAAGGGGGAGCCGTAGCATACGCGGGGGACTATGATGAGGATGGTCTCGAGGAAGCCGTGCTTGAAAACGAGTATACTCTGGCTAAAGTTATTTCCCCGGGTGGAAGGCTGCTCCAGTATAGGCTTAAGAAGCCTGGGGCAGACTTGTTTTTCAAGCTCTACCCTAAGAAGCCTGGGGACTGGAGGGTTTCAGGCAGGAAGAGAAGGTTCTACCCGTTCGGAGGCCTCGAGGAGTTTATTCAGCAGCCGACTGTCGAGGAACATGAGAACTTCAACATCAGAATAGTGAGGAGCGAGGGGGATAGTGCAGTAGTCTCCGCGGAGGCCTGTATGAACGGGAACGTTTTGAAAAAGACTTTCAAGCTTTTCGGAGGCTGTCCGCTTCTCGAGGTAAGGTATGAGGCGGATTTCGTCAACCCTGAGCTCAACGTGATCGGAGTCAACCCTTTGATCAAGCTTGGAAACCTTGTTGACGCCAGCCACGTGATCTACTATCCTTCGAGCAAAGGTATTCTCAGGGAGAGGTATAAGGGTAGGCTCTACGGTAAAAGGCTTTTCCCCACTGAGAACTGGGTTGCGTGCTACGACGAGCAGGAGAAGCTTGGGCTCATAATGGCTTACGATGCGAAAACCACGTTTCTCACCCACGTCTGGATGAACACTCCGGATAATCCTGATTCACACTACTCCTACATTGAGGTTCAGCCCTGGATGAGGGTTAACACAGGCACAACCACCTACTTCAGCTATTACCTTTACGGTTTCAAGGGTAGTTTTGAAAATGCCTTAAAGTCTTTCAAGGAAAACTTCTACACGGATTGAGATTTGCATGAAGAACTATTTAGCGCGCGCAATGAAACATCCGGATTTTGCTTAAGGAAAATCTAATTTGGAATTGCTAAAACTTATTAAAAGAGGCTTCGATTTAAAAAGTTAACAGATTTTACTCCATTGCTCTATTAAAATTTCCGAAATCGCCTTTTCGCTCTTAATTACTTCTTCCCGAGTGAAAGCCGGCTTCCATACGCCCTCGTGGAGGGAGTCTGAAATAACTAAAACTGCAGCAGTTTCAGCCTGTCTATACATTGATAAACAAAACATCGCGGAGCATTCCATTTCTACGGCTAAAACCCCAGATTTCGAGTAAGATGCGACCTTGCTTATCGTTTCCCTGAAAGGTGCATCAGTTGTCCATACTCCACCTTCCTTATATTGAACATTATTTTCATTTAAAATGGTTTCAATTCTTTTTAAGAGGTTTGCCGAGGGTCTGGCTTGTATGTTTGACGGTAGATAATGGTAACTTGTTCCTTCCTCTCTTATAGCGAATGTCGGAATCAATATTTCACCAATACCTATTTCTGAGCTTAGGGAACCTGCTTCACCAAAAATTAAGTTCTTCTTAATCCCAGCTGCAATTAACGCTTCAGCTAACGTAACCGTTGGCGGGGCGCCAAAATAGGAATGGAAGACTGCAAGCCCTTCCTTAGTAGCAAAGAATCTTTTTGCTCCAATAAGTCCCTCCTCTTTCTCCATCACGATTTGAGATGTAAGAGCAGCCGTAGACTTCATCCATTCGTAAACGCGGCGAATAAAAACTATTATGCTAAGTCTAACAAAATCCAATTCCCTGGGAGCAAAATCACTTGGTTTTACGATAGACTCATCATTTGAGAACCACTTCATCTTCACCTTCGAAAATTAGCGGTGCTGTTAATAAATCTTGTGAAGGCATTGGAAGGGGAAGCAACTATGTTGGTTCTAAGATAGGAGACATTAGCGCGCGTTACTTACTATTCAAGCAAGTAAGCTTCAAGCTTATCACCTGATAGCTTAGCGCGCTCTCGCTATCAAGAAAAGTTTATTTAGTATTTTCGACATAGAAAATAATATATGGGCATAGTTTACATAGAGGGGCTGGTAAAATGTGAGGAGAAAGAGGAGAAAGTCAGGTTTCTTGTTGATTCAGGCGCAACTTATACTGTTCTACAACGCGACGTATGGCAACGGTTAGGACTTACTCCAAAGAGGACGGTTGAACTTGTCCTTGCAGACGGCTCCACAATTTCGCGTCAACTTTCCGAGACGATTATAGAACTTCCTCCCTATGGACAGTACTATAGTCCAGTGATTCTAGGCGAGTCTGAAGATGAAAACTTGCTTGGTACAATAACTCTCGAAATATTTGGATTGATGCTGGATCCTCTGAGAAGAGTCTTAAGGCCAATCAGGGCAATTCTTAAGTAGAGCTCTTTTAGCGTGCGCTGTTTAGCGGCTTACTCCAAAAGATCTTAAGCTTCTAGTTTTCCACACCATGCAACGAACTGGTAAAACGCAAAGGTTGTTTAAAGACTTCTAGCTCGTGCTCATAATTAGGCAGCTAGATTTTTCCAGCCAACCATTTAACGGCTTGCCTCCAGAAGGCTTCGTAGTAGCGCCACTTCATGAAGTTTATACCCCAGTGGGGCGCCGGGTCCGAGGTGAAGACGAAGCTTCTTCCCTCGCCGAACCTGCAGGTAGCGATTAACACGTCCCGCTCCCCCACTGTAGCGAGAAGCTCAGACCCGTCTTTAAGCAGAACCCTGTTATAGCCTAGGAGGGGTGGCGCAGTACTCCAGTCTATGTTCCTCATGACAGGATGGTCTTCCTTCAACGCTTTTATCCATGCTCCCTCCGGGTGTTCAACCCTGTCATCTCTGTCCAGCATTTTCACCGGCAGCGCCTCCTCGACGGGCGTGCCCTGCCACAGGGCGTGCCCATACTTCCCCGCGAAGCTCTGCCAGCCGCCCAGCATCGCCAGCCCCCTCCCCTTTCTGACGAACTCCCTGATGTTTGCAACCCTGTTCGGCATCACTATGTGCTCGCCATACTTGCTGGGCGTGTAGAACTCCGGGTAGTATATTATGCAGTCGTACTCAACGTCGCTCAGTATTAAAACATCGTAGTTCAACAGGTCTTCAAGACGCTTAGGGAAACTGCTGTAGGCTTCCCAAGTAGGCATGTATGTCACCTCGATCTCGCTGTCCCACTTGAGCGCGTTTAACAGGGGTAGGCCGAAGTTCCTGACTTCAAGATTCTTCTGCTCAACCCAGAAGGGTGATCCCGTGTAAACCAGCGCCATCGTCCCCGAGTCCCCGACGTATAAGACTCTTACCATTCCCCTTCACTGGTGGTGATAAGCCTGTTGATTATTAAAGCTTTTCCACAGCATGCGACGCGCGTCTACCCTGGGAGGAATCAGCCTTACTGTTTCACAGGGATCCTGACTGGCTCTCCGCTCCCCATCGACTTGTTGGCTGCGAGCGTAACCTCAAGAGTTTTCAAGCCGTCTGAGTACGGGCAGAGTATTTTCGAAGCATCCTTAAGCCTGACGGCTTCGATGAAAGCATTATCCTCTATTTCGAAAATATTCGGCTCCCCAGCCGTCTCCTCAGGCTCAACACCGGCCCGCAGGAGGCGTAGGGAGTGCTCCCATCCTGTGAAGAGGGCTGTAGTATTGCTCGCGTAGACGCTTAGGCTCACTCCTCCTCCGCCACCGTTTGCCGAGCAGGATGCCCAGAGGCTTCCAACAGCCCCGTTAGCCAGCTTAATGTTCACCACGCTAGCGTCCTCAATACTGTAGTTTGGCGAAACCCCCTTGTTAAACCCTGTCGCAGGATAGGCCTGAACCTCAGTGATCTCTCCGCACATGAACCTCACTAGGTCAACCGTGTGAGTAACCTGCTCGTGGAACTGGCCCCCGCTCTTCTCCTTCACGATCCACCAGCTGTAGATCGCCGCCTCAGGCGTGAGGCGTGGAGTCTGCCCAATCCATCCTCCGAGCACGAGTATCGGCGGGTCGTTCTTCAGAATCTCCCTCACCCTCTGCACCCCGGCGCGGTAACGATTCATGTACCCGACGCTGGTTAAAACCCTTTTTCTCTCAACGGCCGCAGCTATCTCCCTAGCCTGCTCCAGGTAGAGGTTTACCGGTTTCTCCACGAAGAAGGGTATTCCCCGGTCTATGGCTTCAAACTCAGCCCCGTGGGCGAAAGGCGGCAGGCAGAAGTAAACAGCGTCCAGCACAGTGTTCCTAAACATTTCCTCAGCCCTGCTGTAGAAGACTGCTCCACTCTTGCCATACTGGGAGGCTAGGTTTTTAGCGCGCTCAAGGTTCACGTCGCAGAAGGCGACTAGCTCCACACTCGGGTTGTTGACAAGAGCCTTAGCGTGTGCCACAGCTATCCCGCCGCAGCCTACAAACCCTAACCTAACCTTTTCAGACATCCGGCACCACTCTCCGGTTAAAGCATGCTCCTGGATTTAAGCATTCCACTAGCATAGCCTAACTGTTTTAATCTGGAAAGCGTTGACCTCGAGACTCACGGTTTCACCAAGGGCCTCAACCCGGCCTCCCGTCTCCCTGTTTAAACAGTCGACCTCCGCCACCCGTTTAAACGGCAGTGTAGTCCATATTCTGCAAGGGGTCTTCACACCCTTCGCCTCGTAAACCCTTACTAGAGTATGACCGCCCTCCCGCGTCAGTGAGGATAAAACTATGCTGCTCGGCTCAGTTCTGAGGAAGCTGTGCCTCGGGGGAAGCAGCCCGGTGGATTTTGAAACTGTTTTCGCGATAAGCGTGTTGTTAGGCTCAGCACCATGGTTCCAAGGCTGGTAATCCGGGTCGCCCTTCTTAAACGGGATGAGAGAGTATTTGAAAGAGTGCGGCACATTCTCCTCAAACCCTTTCTCGCTAACACCCTTATACTCGAAGGCGACGCTTCTCAGAAGCGAGATTGTTGCAACGTTGTCGACAACATTGTTCCCCGGGAGGCCGCAGTTAACCACGCACAACCCCTTCTCGCCGTCGCTGTAGTCAATCCAGTTCTGCGCGGGATACTCTCCCTCGGGACGCTCAACATGGCCGAAAGGCGTTTCATGCCTTATCGTCCCGTTCCTAATGCTGGTGGGGAAGCATACTCTAACCCTGTACTGTTTACCGGAGGGAGTTAGCCTTGTTTCAAAATCTATTCTTTTCAAACCGTCGTAGAGGTGGATAAGCTGGGTGAATGCTACGCTTATGCCAACCCAGAACCTGAGGACCCCGGATACCCTGATGGTGGCCCTGACAGGACCCTCCTCTAAAACCTCTATTTTCACAGGCATGTTTCTCGACTCAACATGGTCCCAGAGCTTAAGGTCCTCCAGGTGGAACTCCCGGGCTAGTTGAGCAAGCTTCTCCCTCACCAGCATGGGCAGGGGATCCCTGGGGTCGAGCATAGGCATGATAGTGTACAGGTCTCCCCGGTCGATCTGGAGCAGGAGATTGTTTGCGAAAGGCTTCTCCGGGTCAACATACTCTAACCCAGTCTCCTTGTCGACAATGCTTCTTATCGTCCCGTCCTCGTTGAAAACAATCCTGTGAAAACTGTTCTCTAAAACGTTTCCGGAGACACGGAGGCTGCTCGAATACTCCCGCTCCCCGCTCGCCTCCTGCAGGTGGAAAACCCTGTAGCCCAGGGCCGGCACCTCCGCGATGAACATCACCACAGCCTCCCTGAGGTCTCTGGCTTCAACCCTTCCGGAGGGGCTTTTCTCAACCCTCGTGTAGCCGGGCTCAGCCGGCTCCTCGCGGAACTCGATCTTCGCGCTTACAGGCAGGTGGGGCGGTGGTTCTTCACCGTAATACTTCTTCTCCGCAAGCTGCACGGGGACCTCCCTGCCCTCGTCGTCGAAAACCTGGACTGCTCTAACACCAGGCTTTACGAAACTAACGCGCAGCTTCACCACGTCACGCCTGTCGAAGCCCAGGGGGTTGAACACGAGTATCGCCCTGCCCTCACCCCTGCTTGAGTCAATCCTCCTGGATAAGTACTCAAGACTCTCGTCTATAATCCTGCTCGCAACCCTCTCGCTCTCCGCATACCATTGTAAAGCCTGCTCGAAAGCAGTGTCCACGCAGCTCCCACAGATAACGTCGTGAAACTGGTTGAGCAGGACTTTCTCCCAAGCCTCCTCCAGTTTTTCACGCGGATACTCAGCCCCAATCAGGGAGCAGATTGTTGAAAGCTTCTCAGCAGTGATAAGCAGGTTCTCCACCTCCCTGTTTCGAATCTTAAGCCGGATCCTGCTGCTGTAGGTTCCACGCATCACCGGGTTCATATCCCCCTTGACGACCTGCAGCCCAACTGTTTCCCCAGCCACGGATTCGAAGAACCCGGTGGCGGTTGAGAAAAAGATCTTTACAGTATTCTCCTGGTTCCATCTTCTCACGGTTTCAGGAGCGTTCTGAGCTGGAACAGCCCAGTCGCCCCCGCTTGGGAGAAGAGCCTCGCCGGCAGCCGAGCAGCCTAATAGTTTTTCAACCATCGCGCTTATCCTCCTCAGGTTTTCCTCAACGCTCTGCGTGAACTGGACGCCTCCGTACTCGCCGCAGTAGGTTAACAGCCTCGTGCCGTCCAGGGCTTCCCAGAGGAATAATGGTTTAACGCCTTCCCTGGAAAGGCCTCGGCTAAACTGCAAGTATTCATAGCCGCAGAGCCTGGCGATCTGCGGGGTCTGAGCGTTCTGCCCGAAGACGTCGCCCATCCAGGCTGTTTTAGCGCTCCCCCCTGTTTCCTCAACTGTTCTTCTGCCTAGAACCGCGTTGCGGACAAGGGATTCTCCTGAAGGAATATTGTTGTCAGTCTGCACGTAGGGGCCGGTGACCTCGATTCTCCCGGATGAAACCAGCTTCCTCAGAGCCTCCGAGTGCTCGGGGCAGAGCCTGCGGAACAGTTTCACCAGCAGGGCTTGCTCAAACATGTACGTGTACTCAGGGTTCTTCTCCATAATGTTCAACACCTCCGTGAAAATGTGTCTAAGCCTTGGAAGATACTCTTCGAAACTCATTAAATACGCGAGGTCGTAGTGGAAAGTCGGGACCAGGTGGATCTTGACGCTGCTCGAAGGCTCAGCCAATCCAGCCTCTACCTTTCAAACAAGCCGGCTTGGAGAACCTTAAAAAACTTATCTGGAAACTCGGTGGAAATGGCTAATGCTCACGATGGGGGGAGTTTACTCGAAAATTCGGCTCGACGATTGTTTTTAAAGGTTTAATAGGATTGTTAAACACGTTGTCGCATGCGAGCCGGAGCGTCGAAGGAGGATATTACCCCACCCGTCGGCGTCAAGATGGGTGGTTTCGCAGCAAGATACAAGGGGGCGGAGGGTGTGCATGACAATCTCTACACGAGGGCGCTCTATCTTGAGGCGCGTGGAGGCGCTTCACTGCTTATCGCGAACGACCTTCTGAATATTCCCGACTCGTTAGCGGCGGAGGTTAAGAAGGAGCTGTCTGCGAGGCTTGGACTGGAGGAGAACCGTATACTGATTTCCGCGACGCACACGCACTCCGGCCCCTCGCTTCCCCCAGACATTACTGCAGACGTTTCTGGAGCAGGCTTGGGAAACTATTCGAGTATTCTCCTGGAAAGAATGCTGGCGGCAGCCTTGAAATCCGTGGAGAAGGCGAGGGCGGCGAAACTAGGCTGGGGTGTTGGAAGAGTCATCGTAGGCTTCAACAGGAGGAGCTTCAACGGGCCTGTTGACCCCGACGTTAGCGTTCTGCTCGTTAAGGATGAATCCGGCAGCCCGGTTGCTTCCCTCGTGAACCACGCGTGCCACGGGGTTGTGCTGGGGGACACTAACTATCTTATTTCAGCAGACTACCCGGGCGCGGTGTCGAGAATCGTCGAGACAATGCTTAACGCTGGCCACGTGGCTCTTTTCATGAACGGCGCGGACGGGGATGTTAACCCCGTATCCTCAATGGGGTATGCCTGCCCAGGGGGCTTTCAGGATGTTGAAGCCATTGGGAGAGTAGTGGCTTACGCAGCCCTCAACACTATGAGGTTCATCAAGATGGAGGAGGAGCCTGTTATCCGGGGTTTTGAGAAGAAGGTTACGCTACCTTTGGCGGAGCTTTCCGAGGAAGCTGCCCGCAGGCTAGTCGAGAACCAGGAGAAATATGTTTCCGAGCTTAAGGCTAGGAACGCTGACGCGGAGACAATAATGAGGAACAAGGCTATTCTAAACTATTACGAGAAAAACCTTAGAATGATCCGTGAAAACCCGGCTGAGAAGAGTGTTGAAACCAGGCTGCAGGCTTTAAGAATCGGGAGCGCGGCGCTGGTTGGACTACCCGGGGAGCCTATTGTCGAGGTCGGCATGCGTATAAAGAACGGCTCCCCCGTTAGGCCGACCCTCGTAGTCTCTTACGCAAACGGGTACCTTGGATACATAGCTACTTCAGAAGCGTACGAGCAGGGCGGGTACGAGGTTACCCCAACCTGGTGGAACCGTCTTGCAAAGGGTTCTGCAGAGATCCTGATTGAAGAAAGCGTTTCACTCATAAAAAGGCTGCTGGCTTAACAGGCGAATATACGTGCATTAGAGCCTCATGAGCGGGGCTTCTATTTCAATGAGCCGTGCGGTTTGCCCACCAGGTTTTAGCGTGCGTTACTGCAGCAATAAACCTTTACAACTCCAACTCTTGCTCAGGATGCTTCATCTTCTCAAGTATTTTCCATCCTTGGAGAAGAGCCCTTGGAATGTGGAACGGCCCCTTCCAGAGCGAGCCTTTAAGCCTGTTTGCAAGCGTGCCATCGTAATGCAGGTAGCCGAACCATTCTCCGTAGCCAGG
>CAZWPT010000065.1:0-60207 GCA_964635675.1 uncultured Nitrososphaerota archaeon
CGAAGGCTCAGCAGACAGATCAGCATACTTCATGACTGCACTAGCATACGGTGAGCCGCATGGAGAAATCAGAATATTCACAGGCAGAGTGGACGGCACAATATCCAAAGAGCCGCGTGGAAAAGAAGGGTTTGGTTATGACCCCGTCTTCATACCTTTCGGCTCGAACCTGACTTTCGCGGAGATGAGCGTTGAGGAGAAGAATAAGTTTTCTCACAGGGCTAGGGCGTTGAGAAGCTTTGCATCATGGTTCGTGAAGAAACGTGAGGAAAAGTAGGTGTGGAATCTCATGTAGGGATTGCTATTATTATGATTACAAAGAGTTATGTCCAGGCTGCGCGATTGAGCGTTGCCTTGTAGATTCATGTCTCAGGGGTGTTTCTTTCTCAGGTATTACATACCCCAAATCGTTCTGCAAGTTAAGGGCATACTGTCCTATCGGAGGAAGGCCAAGACCACCTCCAGTCCTACTTCCATATTCGAGGAAAAAAGATATGCCAAAGATTAATTTTCCATCATTCGTTCCTCAAATTGATATAGGCAATCGTGGAACATGGTTTTGGGAAGAAGGAATAGATGCGCCTGCTATTTTTGTCCCCCTCTGGCAACTGATTCTCAACGGCGATTTATTGTCAGAGACTTTAAGCAAAGGTCTTCATGATTTTCTTAACTTTAACGGAAAGATATTGTTGTCTACGGTTATGCCTGACGAGCTTATTGATAAGCTTACAAAGGATGATTACTTTAAGCTGATTAAAGAATTAAGACCTGATGCTACAATGATTCCCGATAACTATACTTATATTGACGCTCCATTATACCAATCTTGGTCTCAAACTATGCGATTAATATCGCTTGCAAATGATTTTCTAGATCTAGATGTTCCGTTAATCGGCTTAATCAAGGGTGCAAATCTGCGCCAGATCCATATGTCCCTTAAAAGGGAAATTGAAATGAATTATGTATCATTTGTTATGCCTGCAAGAGAACTTTTTGAACAAGGCTTGTTAAACGATCTCCTTTCCCACGTGTTAATCATGTTGAAGAAGTTGGGTAGAGTTAATAATAAAAAACTTGAAATACTTATTTACGGAGTTGGACGAAAACTCTGGTACAAAGGGATAAGCTATAGTAATTTTTCATGGTTTCTTGAAGCTAAACATGGTCTTTATTTTCGTGATGGTAAATTATACGATATGCGAGACGAGAAAATAAGATTTAAGGAATGTTATTGCGATGCTTGCAAAGGCAAGATGCCACAGGATCTTATCAATTTATGGGTGGAAAGCCCAGTATCTTGTAAAAGAATACTGGCTCTCCATAACCTGCTGGATTGGTTGAGGAGAAGTAAGAGTTGGGCGGGGGCTCTTTAATAAAACAATATGAATCAAGGTTTCGGGAGGGAGAACAGGTTCTAACAGAGCGAAAGGGAGAGTGGGAAGAATGCCACAAAGAGGCTTATAGAGAGGTAATGGATTTCGGCGAGTATAAAGTGGGTTTGACACAAAGTGGAGGATATGAGCTACTTAGAGGAAATAATGTTATCTCAACGTTTGCAGAAGCAAGAATTGAGAAAGATAGGATTTTGTTTCCCCTGAGCCATGGGACATTGTTAGAAATATCTAGTAGTGGGATTAGAGAAATTCTTACTCCTGAGAAAGCAGAATTATGCGGCCTTATAGCTGCAGAAGGCAGCTTGTCTCCCTATGAGGGAGGGTCTCACCAAATCTTCTTTCATTCTGCCGATATGGAGCTTATTAAAAGGTATATCGAGTTGTTCGAGAAGGTTTATAATAAAACTCCGCATATTTACCGGGGCAAGGGCGAATTTATAGCGGGTATAAAAAATAAAGAGGCATACTATGATCTGAGGGAGATCGGAGCTAAAACCGGACCTTACAGGTATCATGTCCCTTTAGAACATTTAGACGAAGATGGTATTAAGGCATATTTAAGAGGGTTTTTCTCTGGAGACGGAAGCGTTGCAAAGCATGGAACGTATTCGATTAAACTTAGAATATCCTCAAAGTACGGGGATTGCCTAGAAGAGGTGAGAGCAGCTTTAGTGAAGATAGGTTTTCAACCTTCTGAGGTTCGTCTGGATAGGACTTATGGGACACATTATTTGGAGATATATGCTCAAGATCGAATAAGGTTCATCGAAGAAATAGGAAGCTATAACCCTGCACATGTAGAGAAATTCGAAGAATTCTTAAAGGCATATGAGGAAGGTAAATTAAGGGGAGGAAGACCAAAAAGGGAGGATAATAAATGAGTAGGATCACTGTTTGGGGATGGGGTGATAAATACGAGGCGGCAAGAGTCAATAGCGAAGCATGTGTCGAGAAGTTTTGGAGAGAAGCGACTAGAGAGTGTCACATAGCTTTGGTGGGTAAAGATAGGCGTGAAGGTATGATTTTTGGGATTGATGTTTACACGGATGATCCGAAGAACGTCGGATTTTTAGTGGAAAGATTACTTAACCTAGTCCTTATGAGGAAAAATAAGGTTTACGAAATTACGATGGAATTTCTTATGGAGGAAGCCTCGTATAAGGAACACCTTAAGACACTTGAGGAGGTTGAGAAGCAGTACGAAACTCTTGTAGATATGTGTATTGAGAAAGTTAAAGACGATCCACGGGTGAAACCATTAACGGATGGGAGGAAAATATTAGTCTTCCCGGATATGAGCTTGTTCGTCGAGCTTGAACCCGAGTACGGATTAAGGATGTCGATAGGGGCCTCACATTTCAACTTCAATGAGGTGCTTAGATTCATTCAATCCCTATCAGAGGATTTAATTAAAAGCAAGCTGGCTAAACGTATTCTGGGTTATAAACTCTTGCTGGACGTAGATAGGCTTGAGATTTCTGATGTTGATGTTACCGAGGATGAGGTTCTGGTAGACCTTGCAGTATTTGAGCCTAAAAATCTGGAATCTAATACTTGATAGTTTTAATCGCTATTATTATGATTACAAAGAGTTATGCCCAGGCTGTGCCATCGGGCTTTCCAGCAGACTGCTGTCCTAACCAGGTAACCCTCCTGCTGCTCCTTCCCTGAGTGTTAAAAAATAAGTGCTACTAGTGTCCATAGGCCTGGTAACGCTGTCAGAGAAGCTTATATAGGGGTTTGCGGGAAGGAACTTGGCTTAAAGATTGGCTAGGATGCATAGTCATAAGAAGGGTAAGTCGGGCTCCCGCAGAGTAGTGTATAGCGGGGCTCCACCATGGTTATCGTTGAAGCCTGAGGAGGTTGAGGAGCTCGTGGTCAAGCTGGCTTCAGAAGGATACGGGCCTTCTCAAATAGGGTTGATCCTGAGAGACTCGTACGGCATCCCCTCCGTCAGGAACGTGACGGGTAAGAAGATTGCGAGAATACTTCTTGAGAGGGGGGTCAGGTTCTCCAGGACTGAGGACCTGGATAGGCTTGTGGCTAAGGCTGAGAGGATGGTTACTCACTTAACCAGGAACAGGTCTGACCGTTTCAACGTTCACAATCTTCAACTGGTGGAGTCTAAGATTAGGAGGCTTGCCCGTTACTATTCTAGAAGGAAGGTGCCTCTTCCAGACCTGAAGGTTCTTGAAGCCAAGATATGAGCAATGCGTCGGAGACTCAGAGGAGATTCATTTTTGAAGCAAGGGATTTCGCGAGCAGACTGGGCTCCTTCGACTGGGATGATGCTCTAATAGTTTTTCACGCTGATGCGGATGGGACCGCTGCTGCGGCAATTGCCTGTCTCGCCTTGAGAAGCATGGGCGTCTCCTTCTCAGCCAGATCCGTGACGCAGATAGACAGGGCTTTTCTGGAGAGCATCGCATTCCCCCCGCGGCCGGTGCTTTTCCTAGATATTGGCGCGGGGT
This sequence comes from uncultured Nitrososphaerota archaeon, assembly GCA_964635675.1. Lineage (GTDB taxonomy): Archaea > Thermoproteota > EX4484-205 > EX4484-205 > JAAOZP01 > JAAOZP01. The sequence continues at coordinate 3,866 of CAZWPT010000065.1, forward strand.
ACCTAAGTGAGATAACGAGTTTTCTAGAGCCTTCGAAGGTGGTGATACTCGACCATCACGAGGTTGAGGGAGGTTCAAACAGCGTTCTAATGTTGAACCCTAATGAGCATGGTTTAAACGGGGGCTCTGAAGTCTCAGGCTCAGGGGTTTCATACCTTGTTTTCAAAAACCTGGTTGAGGACTTCTCCAGGATGAATGAGCTCGCCATAGTCGGGGCGCTGGCTGACATGCAGGACGTGGGTTTCAACAGGTCGCTCGCAGGTTTAAACTCGACGATAGTGCTTGAAGGCGAGGAGATGAACATAGTTAGGGTTGAGGAGGACTTCGTGTTCTTCGGTAGGGAAACCCTGCCGATACATGTTTCAATCTCTTCTTCATCAAACTTTATAATACCCGGGCTGAGCGGAGACGAGAACGTTGCTCTAAACTTTTTGAGGAGCCTCGGCATAGAGGTTAAGACAGATGACAAGTGGAGGACTTTCAGCGACCTATCGCAGGCTGAGAGGTCCAGGCTTCTCGCGGGGCTGATGCAGTATATTGCTGACCTAGGCTTCTCGCCGGAGAGTGCTCAAAACCTGTTCGGCACGATTTATGTCTTTGAAAGAGAGCCGAGGGGCACTGTTTTAAGAGATGGGAGGGAGTTCTCAGCCCTGTTGAACTCTTGCGCGAGAATGGGGCGCTCCGCCGTAGGCCTGGCGGTTGCAATGGGTGAAAGAGGCAGAATGTTTGAGGAGGCTCAACGCGTGAGCCGGGAGTACAGGACAACCATCTCCAAGTCTCTCTCAAACCTTCTAAGCGTGCCCGGGGCAAAGGTTGAGTCTGAAAGAATACTGCTTTACAACGGTGAGGGAATAATAGATCAAAGAGTATTAAGCCCGGTTGCCTCAATAATATTCTCCAGCCTACCCAAGGATCTTGGCAAGATCCTGGTCGTAACCGCTTCAGAGGATGATTCGCTCAAGGTTTCAATAAGGGTTCCAAGGAGCCTTGTTGAAAAGGGTGTTAGGGGGAGCCTGCTGGCTTCGAATGCTGCTAGAGAAGCCGGAGGACTGGGAGGAGGGCACGATGTTGCAGCCGGTGCAACCGTTCCTAGGAGGCGGTTCCACTCCTTTATGGAGGCCTTCGAAAAGAATGTCGCAGAGCAGTTCGGCAGAATGCTTCGCGGTTCTTGAAGCTGTTTTCAGAAGCGAGCTTGAAGCCAGGCTCGCATACTCAGCGTTGAAACCGGATGAGGCTTTGAAGGTTAAGGGGCTTAGGGCCTCGTCCAGTTTAAGAGGCCGGAGGATAATTCTTAAAGTGGCGTGTAGAAGAGGATTAATGTCCCTAGCCTACACGTTGCTCGAATACTTGAATCACCTTAAGATGATTCAGGAGGCTTCCTCAAGGCTTTCGGAGGCCAAGTGTCCATGATCACAGGCTTAAAGCTTGGCCATAGCCTCTTCACTTCAATAGGCCAGTCTTCAGCGTTGAAGCCGTGTCTAGCTAGGAAAGCGTAAACCCATCTTTCAAGACCATTTCCCGAGCAACCGGTCCAGACCTCCCTCCCCCTCCTCTCCTTAATGTTGAACCAGTCGACATACTTGTCGTAGTGGACCGACGCGTTAGCTATTTCAAGCCAATCGCTTTCCCTGTCTCCTCTAAACGGGAGGTATGCTTCAATATCGAAGGTTGCAGCCACGTTTCTCGAAACATCCTCCACAACACCTGCGTGAGCCATCCAGACTGGGGTTACTTCTGCAGACCTGACCTCCATGTCAAGCGTCTTGTCAAGCAGGCTCAGATAGTTCTCCACAAGCCTATCCCTGATTTCTACAACCTCCTCAGGCCTTCCTAGATAGACTATTTCTATCCTTGTGAAAGCCGTAAGCCTCTCCAGGCTTCTCAAGCCGCCGGCCTCATGCCTGAAGCTGAACCCGGACCTGTCGTAGAGCCTGACAGGCGGGTTGTCAAGGTTCACTATCTCCCCGGCGAAAAGCTCGTAGAAAGGCTCGCACTGCGCGTATGGAAGGGTGAACGTGGGCTCCTTCAAAAACTGTTTCAAAACCTCGGGCCTAGGCTCGTTGAAAACCTTCACCAGGTCAGTATAGTCCTCGAAGTAGGACGGCTCCCTGGAGCCGGGCTCGCAGACGTAAAGCATTTCACTAGGTATCCCGGTGAGGTGGCCCTTCTTTCTCGCGACTTCCAGAGGTATGAGCTTAGGCAGAACAACCTCTTGAAAGCCCAGTGGCTTAGCAACCTTCTCAACTATCATTTCCTCAAGTATTCTTAGAAGGCTGGTGTAGGGTTGAAGGTAATACCATATGCCGGTGTGGAATCTTTTAACCCAGCCCTCCTCCTCGAGCAGCGGGCCAGGGTCTCCCGTGTACTTAACAGGCTTCTCAGGGCTCCTCCAGACAACCCTGTGAACCTCTCTGGCGGCTGCACGGGCCTCCTGCTTCTCCAGAAAGAGGCTTATGATCCTGTCGGGAACCTGAGCGTATAGGCTGGGCTCGTCGACCTCAAGCCAGTATTTTAAACCATCCTCAACCCTCTCAACCTTTCTAGCGAACGGGAGCCTCGTCTCCCTCAGTCCCTCCCCTACGAATGTTACTTCGAAAGACTTGACGCTTATCCCCCTGACGCCAAGCCCCATTCTAGGCCCAAGCTCCTCGCTCAACGTCTTCCTAGCCCTTTTAACAGCCTCGTGCGCCCTAACCCTTCTCCCGGACTCCACCGTGATGCTTAACCTATCCCTAGTGACGGTAAGCTCAACTATCTTCGGCTCCTCGCCTTTCACCGCGCCCCGTGAGAACACTCCGGGGAGGCTTGAAACAGCATACTCCGCAACCTTTTCAACCTCGTCCCCGCGCAGCTCCCGGCTTAAGTGAAGGTCTGCCGAGACCCTCAGCCTTAAGTCTCTAACCGCCGTCTGCTTCTCCTCCAACGTTGCGACAACAATTCCTGCTTGAAAACGGGCTTTTATAAGTTATGATGCTGGCAAAGGCTGGGACGCAAGGGCTTCTTAAAGAGCATAGTTTAAATACGCTGTCTGCAAGCCTCTTCCAGATTGGTGAAGCAGAAAAAGGCTAAAAAATGGTTTCCAGTGGTTGCCCCCGACTACCTCGGGGGGAAACTAGTCGGCAGTGTGCTGGCCTCGGAGCCGAGTGACCTTATAGGCCGGACTATAAGCGTTCTTTTAAGCGAGCTGACGGACGATCCTTCTCACACAACGGTTAAAATAAAGTTCAAAATATCGGGTGTGAAGGGGGAGACTGCCTTCACAGAACTATGGGGCTACGAGCTTGACAGGGATTTTGTGAGGAGCCTTCTTAGAAAAGGCTCCTCGAGGGTAGACATTATTTTCAACGCTGCCACGAAGGACGGCTACCAGATGCGTGTTTCAGCAATCGCTGTGACCCGTTACCGTGCTTCGCAATCCCAGAAGAAGAAGATGAGGAAGGCGATGATGAACATAGTGCTAGGAAAATGCAGCAAGCTGAATTATTCCCAGCTTGTTCAGGAGCTTGTCTTCGGGAAGATTGAGTCGGATCTCTATAATGAGACTAAGAAGTTTCACAGGATAAAGCTGGCAGGCATTAAGAAGCTGAAGGTCCTACAGTCTCCTATCAGGCTAGAGGAGGTTAGGGCGAGCCTGGCCGAGGCTGCTTAAAATGTCAACAAGCCTCAGCGAGGATGAGCTGATGAAGATAGCTGTTGAAGGATACTCTGAGAGCCTTGAGCCCAAGACTCTTAAAGGATATGTTCCAAACGTTTTCGACTACATTAGGAGGTGCGACAGTGTCGAGGAGGCTTTCCAGATAATCGACTTCCTCGTCTCCAGGAACGAGCTTCCTGAGAAGGTTGCCCAAGTCATAAAAAGGAAGATAATGGAGAAAGGAGTAAGGTTCTACGGTCCGAAGAAGCAGGCCGGCTACTATGTTGAAAAATACGGGTGAGTTTTAAAATTTTTAAGCCTAGGTCAACTCTTCTGCCTGCCTACGGCTACAATGCTCACCACGTCATCATCCTTCAAAACATATTCCTCGCCCAGCCTAATCTTACGCCTAGCGTCAATAGCGTAGAGAAAATTGTTCATAAGGTCGCTGTGTATAAGCCCGGCGAACTCTCTAACACTCATCCCCGTTGGAACAAGGTAAACGTCGGGCAGAACATTCCCCTTCTTGTCAGTAAGCTTATTCGGGTCCTCAACTGGATAAACAGTTATCATTTTAAGAACCCTGAAATACACGTTGTTCAACAGTTCCTGGACGCCGGTGGAGCCCCACGGCTTCAAAACCTTCTCCCTAACCATTTCAAGAGCCTCTCTCTGCTTCTCCCTGAGAGCCTCCGGCTTGACGATCCTGAAATCACTGTCCCCCGGGAAATATTCTACAAGCCCTGCTTCAGCAGCCCTCCTGAGGACGAGCTCAGCCTCAGCGCTAATCGGGATAGGGTCATAGCCTGCCTCCCTCATGCGCTTAACCCCCTCCTCAGCACCCTTCCTGTCGATCTTGTTCGCCGCTATGACCATCGGCTTAGCAGTCATCCTAACCGTCCTAGCGAGCTCGATCATGGTCTCCCTGCTCCACCGGGAGAAATCTTCAGGCGGGTTAGCCTTCTCAACAGCCTTCTCAACATCACTCCTGCCTATCGCCAGACCGCTTAAAACCTGGCTGAGAACATCCTCAACGCTCCTCCTGCTCGGCCTCGCCCTAGGCGCCTTCTGAACACCCCTCTCAATAATCCCTGCTAGCCAACGATCATACTCCTCCTCCAGAAACCTTATGTCCCTCAGAGTGTTCTCAGGATCAGGCTCAGCCTGCCTGCCCTCAGCATCCAAGCTGCCTGAAGCATCGACAACATGTATCAAAGCATCCGCCATGCTTATCTCGGAGAGAAACTGGTTGCCAAGACCCCTGCCCTCATGCGCACCGGGAACAATACCCGGAAGGTCGACGAGCTCAACAGGTATAAACCTGAAGCCGTTGACACACTTGGAGTTCACAGGATTATCAGTAACTCCGAGACTCTTGCAGACGCACTTCTTCCTCAAGTAGCCGACACCCTTGTTCGGAGTCAAAGTGGTGAAAGGATAATCAGCAATCTTAACAATGTTAAGCGTCAAGGCTGAGTAGAGCGTGCTTTTCCCCACATTAGGCTTACCGCTGAGGCCCACTAGTCTCGTAACCATTATGGCTAACCACTACGCCACTAGGATTTAAACAATATTCTTTACCCTCTCTTTACTATTTATGAGAAGCCTTCCTTCGCGCGGGCGGTTGCCGACTAGATTAGTTGACATGCATGAATCACTTGATGTATGCCGTTTTAGATTCTTTGCCTGACAGCTTCACGGCATCTTTATTTCATGAGAACCAATGCATAGGGGTGGTTGTTAGGATGTCGAGAGATCGCTATTCCTGGGCAACACGCCCTATTTGCGCTCAAGCATCAGCCTTATGGGCTCTTCAAGAGCTTTCTTACTCTCCATAACATGGTCCTCAGGCAGATGGTTTTCATAGAAGTCCACATTCGGGCTTTCAGCATGTTTAAAAGCATTCATCAGGTTCCATTCAGGATGCTCCCTGTGAAGCCTAGATGTGAATTCAGCTACGCTACTATAGGTTTCCAGGCTTGCACCCTGCTTCACAGCTAACACCTTCACCGCTTCCACAAATGCTCCCCAGAGCTTTTCAGATGCTCGAGGATAGTCTTTCCCCGCTTGAAGTTTCTCCGCCTCCTTAAGATATTTCGAATTAAGCCTAAGGTATCCGGACTCAGACATATTCCACACATATTCTATACAGCAAGTTATAGCATTAGCGCACGCTTCTAAAACTAAAAGAGGTGAATACGATTAGAGGTGAGTCGGCCAACAGTATCGAATCCTAAAATCTTCCAGGGTTCTGTGAGCAGATGATTCTGATGGATGGGTCTGTTCCCCACCGGCGGGGGCCATAATAATCAGTTCCTTCCGCTTTTAAACGGGGTTTTTTACAAAAACATATAGGTGGCACAGCCGACTGAATAGCTTATATACGGGTGGGTTGGGTGAGATAGCCACGCTATGCTGAGTCTGAGGTGCGGAGCGCTGATGGTCGACGATGGTCTAGCCCAGGGGTCTGGGTTACACCCCTCCCCCTGCAGTATAAGCCTTTCTAAGGCTGGTGATGCGGCGTGAAGAGGATCAGGCTTTCAAAGGATTCTGAGGGGCTTCTCCTAGCTTCCGTCCAGGAGATCCGTAGGAAGAGGCTTATGGAGTGGAGGCGTCAACCCTCTGTAATCAGGGTTGAGAAGCCTACTGACGTGGATGCTGCGAGGAGGCTCGGCTACAGGGCTAAGCCTGGCTTCATAATAGTCAGGTCGAGGGTTACGAAGGGTGGGAGGAGGAAGCCTAGGCCCAGGTCGGGGAGGAGGCCTAAGCACCTCGGCGTCGTCCTGTTTAAACCGGGTAAGAGTAGGCGGAAGATGGCTGAGGAGAGGGCTGCCCGCAAATATCCTAACATGAGGGTTCTAGGCTCATACTGGGTTGGGGAGGACGGGGTCTACAAGTGGTTTGAAGTCTTGATGGTGGATCCGAATCATCCGGCTGTCGCCGGCGACCCTAGGTTGAAGTGGCTTAGGGAAGATTAGCCTTGGAGGAGAGTAAGATCCTTATTTTCGACACAACCCTTAGGGATGGTAACCAGGCTGTTGGAATAAACTTCTCGCTTGAAGATAAGGTTAAGATTGCCCTGAAGCTCGACGACCTTGGTGTGAACTATATTGAGGGCGGATGGCCTAACGAGACCAACCAGATAGACGTCTCCTTCTTCCAGCAAATACTGAAATACAGGCTGAGGGCCAAGGTTTCAACATTCGGGAGGACGCGTAAACCACGGGTCAGGGTTGAGGAGGATCCTGATTTGAAATACCTCGTTCAGCCGGGTGTTCCTACTGCAACGATATTCGGGAAATCCTGGGTTCTTCACGTTAAAGATGTTTTGAACACGACTCTCGACGAGAACCTGAGTATGATTTACGATACCGTCAAGTATTTGAAGGAATCTGGCAGGGAAGTTGTGTTCGACGCTGAGCATTTCTTCGACGGCTACAGGGATGATCCGGACTACGCCTTGGAGGTTTTGAAGACGGCTGAGAAGGCCGGCGCCTCCTTCCTGGTTCTGGCTGACACACGTGGCGCTTCAGACCCTCTGGAGATCTATGAAGTCGTCGGGAAAGTTAAAGGGTTTTTCAAAACCCCGTTGGGGATTCACGCTCACAACGATACTGGTATGGCTGTGGCTAACAGTGTTGCCGCTGTTAAAGCCGGGGCCGTGATGGTGCAGGGCACGATAAACGGGATAGGGGAGAGGTGTGGAAACGCTGACCTTGTTCAGGTTATAGGGGTTTTGGCTGCAAGGTTCAACTACAGGATGGATGTCAACCTGAGAATGCTCTCCACAGTCTCCCGGTATCTGCGCGACATAGCTTCCCTGGAGGAGAACCCCAGGCAGCCTTTCGTAGGCAAGTATGCTTTCTCCCATAAGGGCGGTGTGCACGGCGACGCTGTTCTGAAAAACAGGGAGGCTTACGAGTTCACTGATCCAGCTATCTTCGGCAGCACGAGCGCGATAGTTGTTTCCTCGCAGTCGGGAACAGCTAACCTTGCAGCCAAGGCTCGGGAAATGGGTCTTGAAGCCGACAGGAGGGATCCAAAGATCCTGGAGGCTCTGAAAAGAATTAAGGACCTCGAGTCGAAAGGCTACGTCTTCGAGGACGCTGAAGGCAGCCTTTTCCTGCTTCTCCACGAGGCTCTACACGGCCCGCCGCAGCTTTTCGAGCTTGAACACTGGACCTCGATCGTCACATGGCTCGGAGACAGGCAGATTGTTGAATGCGTCGTCAAAGTAAGGGTCGGCGGGGTCAGCATGTCTGCCTCCGCGGAGGGAAACGGGCCTGTTAACGCTTTCGACAGTGCTTTGAAGAAGGCTCTCAGCCCCGTTTACCCAGGTATTGCATACGTTTCCCTAACGGGGTTCAGAGTCAGGGAGATAGACGCGCCCTCGGGTACTGCAGCCGCCGTAAGAATACTGGCTGAGTTTGAATCCAACGGCAGCAGGTGGACGACGATAGGTGTTTCAACAAACATTCTGAAGGCTGCTGAGGAAGCTCTTGTAACAGGATACAAGTATTTCTTACTTCGATGGGGAAATCAAAAATAAAAACTAATGATCTATGTTGTGAGATAATTAACCAGCTTCTTACTCAGCATTAATCGAACTTGACAATCCGCGTAACAAGTGCTTACATAGAGAAGCCGGTTTAAAGATGCATGGCAAGTCGCTGGATATGGTAGGGATGAGCTTGAGAAATTGTTAGGAGGAGGTTAAGAAATGAGCATCACTGAGAAACCGAGGGTTTTGCTTGCCGAGAAGTTTAAGCTTAAACCAGAGGATGTTGATGTAGGTCCCCCACCCATACTACCAACCGTGAAGTGGAGGATGATGGCTAAGCCTTACCCTTATATCTACGGCATCTTCATTAAGGCATATGAAAATGGGAAGGTGATGATCAGCGCTGGTTCCGAGCCGACCGGAAGCGAGATAGAGGAATATTAGGTAAAAAGGGGTACGACCGCATGTATGAAGAAGCTAAAACTCAGGAGGAGAAGGAGAAAATCCATCGCGAAGAATCCAAAGAGAGGGAGAGGATCATCAAGGACTTCAGGCAGGGAAGGTTCGAAAAGTATCTAAAGAAAAGAGGAATCATCTCGTATTGTGCCAAGAGACATATGTGGGGTGTTGAAATAGCTAAAAGGGTGAGCGAAAAGCATGGTGTTGAGGTTAAATTCGAGATAGACTCTGAATCAGGCTTCTTCACAACCTTCAATTCAACTGGAATGGATGATGAACAATTAATCAATGATATCATGAAAAGAGTTGATGCCATCGCCGAAGCCAGAGGGATGTTTCTAAGCGAGGAGATGATAAGAGAATTCTTGAAGAGCAAGGGAATATGGGTTCGAAAAGCCAGGCGTAGGTGACATCATAACGTGTAATGGGCGCGCCCATTCATGACTACTGTCTTTTTATAAATGCCAGTAATCAGCAGGCAGCGTTGTCAAGTAAGGTTTTTAAACGCCCCGGGTCGTGCGCCCCCATGGTTAAGCCTTCGAGACGCGTCGAAGAGCCTCCTGAAGCCGTGGAAACGGCTTCAGGAAAAGGCTTCTACTCCATGTTCCACTATTATTAAACGCTCAGGAGGTTTTGGGAAATGGGTTCCAACGGGGTTCTCGTCGTCAAGTTCGGGGGCGCGGCTCTCTCAACCAGGGAGAGGGTTGAGCATGCTGCTGAACTAGTCGCTCAAGAGGTTGGGAAGGGCAGCAAGGTTGTGGCCGTCGTCTCAGCAATGGGCTCAACCACGGATACTCTTCTCCAGCTTTTCAAGGAGGCCGGCGACCCCGGGTTCATGGACGAGGTTCTATCAATGGGTGAAAGGACGAGCGCCAGGGTTTTCTCAACCACGCTTTCAACGAAGGGTGTTAAGACTACTTTCCTAGACCCGTCTCAGGACAACTGGCCGATCTTGACCGACAGCAACTACGGTAACGCTCGGATAATCGTTCAGGAGTCCTGCAGAAGGATCAGGCAGGTTTTCGAAGGCCTGCTTGAGGAGTTCGACGTGGTTGTAGTCCCGGGTTTCGTAGGCAGGGATCAGGATGGTAATGTTACGACGCTCGGCAGGGGTGGGAGCGACTCAACGGCCTTCATACTTGCCTCCGCCCTAAATCCTAAGGATACTATTCTGGTTACAAGCGTCTCCGGAATAATGTCGGCTGACCCGCGGCTGGTGAAGTCTGCCAGGAGGCTGGAGGAGCTTACGACCGAGGAGCTCGCAGCCCTCGCAGACGTCGGGGTTAAGTTCATACATAAGTCATCCTTAAAATATATTCCGCCCTCGCTGAAGGTCAGGGTTATAAGCTATGATTCTAAGAGTCTGAGCGGCGGAGGGACGCTCATACTTGCCTCGACACCGCCGTTAAGCATGGAGGTTATTAACGGCAGCGTCTCTGCAGTCATGTTCGTCGGCAGGAGCCTAAGGGCTGTCGGCAGGGCTATGGATGTTTTGAGAAGCGTCGACGCGAGCGAGCCACGACTCCTCGGAATCGTCGCAAACAACAGGGAGGTGCTCGCATACTTCTCCGGGAGCCTCCGGGAGGAGACTGTTCAAAAAATGCATGACGAGTTCCTTCTAGGGGAGGATGCTGTAGGCCTCGCGGTGAGACAGGGCCTGCGGGGAATACTCATAAGGGGGACAGACCTTCACGAGACGCCCGGGGTCCTTTACAGGATTTCCGCACCCATGGCTAAAGAGGGGATTAACATACACGGCATACTGACGCTCGGCTCCTACTTCATAGTGCTCCTCCCCGAGGAGCATGTTGAGAAGGCTTTCAGGCTTCTGGAGGAGGCTTTCAGGATTGAGGAGGATTAGCGTAGCAGTCCTCGGGGCCACTGGCCTGGTTGGGCAAAGGTTTGTGAAGCTGCTTTCCAGCCACCCGTTATTCGAAATAAGGGTTTTAACAGCCTCTGAGAGGTCTGCGGGGAGGAAGTACAGGGAGGCTGCGCACTGGCTTCTAGGAGGCGACCCGCCTGAGCCCGCTTCAGAGATGATTATCCAGGAAACAAGGGTTGAGGCATTAAGGGATGTCGAGCTTGTTTTCTCAAGCCTACCTAGCGACGCTGCTTTGAAATTTGAGCCCATGCTCGCCGAGCAGGGCTTTAAAATCGTCTCCACTGCAAGCGCCTTCAGGATGGACCCGCTTGTACCCATGATAATCCCCGAAGTCAACCCTGAACATTTACGCATAATAGACAGGCAGCGTGAGGAGAAGCGTTGGAAGGGCTTTCTCGTCACGAAGTCGAACTGCACGACGATGCCGCTCGTAATCTCGCTGAAGCCTCTTCTAGACGCCTTCGGCTTGAGAAGGGTTGTGACTGTTTCGCTGCAGGCCTTGAGCGGGGCAGGCTACCCGGGTGTCCAGTCGCTCGACATAGTTGACAACGTAATACCCTTCATAAAGGGTGAGGAGGAGAAGCTTCAGGCTGAGACCCTCAAGATACTGGGTGAGCCAGGTAGGCCGCTCAACATACCGGTTTTGGCTAGTGTTAACAGGGTTCCAACCATAGACGGGCATCTGCTCCATGTTTTCGCCGAGCTTGAGAAAGACGTTGAAGCCGAGGAGGTTAAGAGGGTGCTGAGGGGGTTTAAACCGTTGCCGCAGAGGATGGGCCTATACTCTGCTCCAGACCCTGTTATACAGGTTAGGGAGGAGGAGGACAGGCCTCAGCCCAGGCTTGACAGGGATTACAAGGGGGGAATGGGGGTTGTCGTGGGGAGGGTTACGAAATGCGGCTTTTTAACGGTTAAGTATGCTGCTCTCTCACACAATACTGTGAGGGGTGCTGCAGGAGGCTCGATGCTCGTGGCGGAGCTGCTTAGGGAGATGAGGCTCGTTTGAGCATGCTGGATTTTCCTGAGCCAGGTAAGAGGAGGAGGCTTAGAAGGATTTTCAGGGAGGATGGGAGGAGCGTCATAGTTCCTATGGACCACGGTGTCTCCATAGGGCTGGTGAAGGGCCTTGAGGACATGGCTAGGCTGGTGGGTGAGCTGGCTAAGGGTGGTGTCGACGCTATCGTTGTCCACAAGGGTTGGGCTAGGAGGATCGACGCCCCGGGGCTGGGGATGATTGTTCACGGCTCAGCTGGGACAGACCTCAGCCCAGACAGGCTTAGGAAGACTCGCTGCGCAACCCCTCTCGAGGCTCTTTCACTCGGTGCAGACGGCTTCTCCCTGCATGTCAACGTTGGCTCTGAAACAGACGTTGAGCAGCTTGCATTCCTAGCTGAGTCTGCAAGGGTCTGCAGCGTTCTAGGCATGCCTCTTCTAGCCATGATGTACCCCAGGGGCATGAAGATAGCTGACGAGCATTCCCCTAGAGAGGTTGCTCACGCCGCGAGAATAGGAGTGGAGCTAGGCGCCGACGTTGTTAAGACGAACTACACTGGCTCCGCGGAGTCGTTTAGGATCATAGTGGAGTCTACGCGCATACCCGTGGTTATAGCGGGCGGTCCAAAAACCTCGTCGGCCAGGGAATTCCTAAAGATGGTTAGCGAGGCTGTTTCAGCTGGTGCCGCCGGAGTCTCGATAGGCAGGAATGTTTTCCAGCATGATAGCCCGAGGAGGATGGCTGAGGCTCTTAAGGCGATTGTTCACGAGAACGCTTCCATAGACTACGCGCTGGAGGTCGCTGAGGATTGAAGGAGGTCTGGGTTTTCGCGGAGAGCGTGGGCCAGGCTCCTGCCGTAGACAGGTTTGTCTCAAGAAGCCGGGGGATGGTGGAGGGCAGGGGTGAGAGCCTTAGGCTGTTGAAATGGGGCTCCCAGGAGCCTCGTGAACCCGTCGACCCTGGTTCAACAGTGCTTGAACTGGAGGTGAGGTGCTCGGGGGACGAGGAGGAGGCTTTGAACGCTGTGGAGAAAGGCTTCAGAAGGATTCTTGTGAAAACATCCGACTGGAAGGTTATACCCTGGGAGAACCTTGTCGCGAAGCTGAGGGGCAGGGCTATGATTATCGCCGAGGCATCCAGCATCGAGGAGGCTAAGCTAGCCCTCAGGGCTCTTGAGCTCGGCGTTGATGCTGTGGCGCTCGACATGCCTCTTGAAGAGGCTTCTAAAGCCGCGGAGGAGCTTAAGAGTATTGAAGCAGTGTTGAGGCTTCGCGAGGCGACTGTTGAAAAGGTTTCTGAAGCAGGGGTTGGATTAAGAGCATGCATAGATGCTTGCGACAACATGAGCCCCGGGGAGGGCATGCTTATAGGAGCATTCTCGTCAATCCTGGTTCTCGTCGAGGCGGAGGTTGCTGAATCCGGCTTCACGAAGCCAAGGCCCTTCAGGGTTAACGCTGGAGCAATATCCCAGTATGTCCTCTCAACCAGGGGGCTTTCACCATACGTCAGCGACCTCAGGTCTGGGGACGTTGTCCTCGCTGTTTCGAGAACAGGCGAGGCCAGGGCCCTAACAATATGCAGGATGAAGGTTGAGAAGAGGCCTCTCAGAATGGTTGAGATCTGTTTAAACGGTTCAAGGGGTAAGGTTTTCCTGCAGGATGCTGAAACCATAAGGGTTGTGAGCCCAGGCGGCTCAGTGAGCGTTAGAGACCTTAAACCCGGTGACAGGGTTATTGCCTACGCTCCCAGAAGGGTTGGGAGGCATTTCGGCACCCCTGTGGAAGGGGAGCTGATGCTCGAGTTTTGAGGCCGAGGATATGCGTTTCAGTCAAGGCGGACAGTGTCTCAAGGGTTTCAAGGGCGCTTGATGCTTCAAGCAGGCTTGGCGCCAGCCTTGTTGAGCTCAGGCTGGACTATTCGAGTGGGAAGCAGTACGAGGCTGTTTTGAAGGTCGTCGAGTCCTCACGCGTCTGCTGCGTTGCGACGATAAGGCCGAGCTGGGACGGCGGTGCTTACCGTGGCAGTGAGGAGGAGAGGCTGAGACTGTTCGAGAAGGCTCTGGAAGCACCTTTCCGGTATGTGGATGTTGAGCAGAAATCCAGGATTGCCGACGGGGTTTCAAGACTGGCTTCGGAAAAGGGCGTTGGGCTGATTCTTTCACGCCACGAGTGGTCCCGCACCCCCAGCGTTAAAACCCTGTTCAGAATGCTTTCAGCGATGAAGAAGAGGAAGGCTGAAATATATAAGATTGTCACGACGGTTAGGAGCCCGTTTGACGAGTCTAGTCTACTTTTCTTCCTCAGCAGCATCCGGGGTAGCAGGGTCGTGTGCTTCGGCATGGGGGAGCAGGGTTTAGCCACAAGGATTCTCGCACCCCTGCTCGGAGGCTTCATGACCTACGCCTCGTACAGTGAGGCTCTTGCACCGGGCCAGATAGACCTGAGGAGAATGGTTTCAATATACAGGAGAATGGGCGTATGGTAGGGTGGCTTCCAACATCGGAGTCGAGGCTGCTCTTCGTAATAGGAGACCCTGTTTCACACTCAGTAAGCCCAGCGATCCATAACAGGGCTATAAGGAGGCTGGGCATCGACGCCGTCTACCTCGCGCTGAGAGTAACCGGGGAAATGCTCGGATGCTTCCTCTCCATGTGCAGGCTGAACAGGGTGCTGGGCTTCAACGTCACAATACCGCATAAGATTGCTGTAGCAAGCCTTGTAGACACGCTGGATGAGTCGGCTGAGCTCACGGGCTGCGTCAACACAGTCAGGGTTGGAGACAGGCTTGAGGGTTTCAACACGGACGTAGCCGGGGTTGAGAAATCCCTGGTGGACGCCGGCTTCAGAGGCGGGGGTGTTGCAGCCGTCGTAGGCGCCGGCGGGGGTGCTAGGGCAGCTGTCCTAGCTTTGCTGTCAATAGGGTGCAGGGTCGTGGTTTTGAACAGGAGCCCGGGCAGGATGCTTGAACTCGAGAAGCATTTCTCAAAGAAGGGTATGAGGGTTGAGACGCGGAGCCTACAGGATGCTCAGCAGGCTATTCAGGAGGCTGACCTAGTTGTCAACGCGACGCCGGTGGGGATGGGGGATGGTTTTGAAACGCCTTTTCCAACAAGCTTCCTAAGGAGGGGTCAGACTCTTCTAGACATGGTTTACACCCCTCACCCGACGAGACTTGTCAAGGAGGCTTCTGAAAAAGGGTTGACCATTGTGCCGGGTGTTGAAATGCTCATCCACCAGGCTGCTGCAAGCTTCGAAATATGGTTCGGCGTGAAGCCTCCGCTGGAGGAGATGAGGGACGAAGCATTAAGGAGGCTTAAGGGTTGAGCAGGGCCAGGGTTCACGGAGCCGTAAGCATTGTCAACGCGATGGCGAACGGTCTGGGCGCAGCCCTGGGAGTTGGGCTAAGGGTTGAGGCGAGCTGCAGGCTTGTTGAGGAGCCCGTGTTCAGAGTACGCTCGGGAGAAAGGTTTCTCAAGCCTGGAAGCCTGCCTGAAAAGGTTTGCAGGCTAATACTTGGAGACCACGGCCTTCAGAAGGGCTGTGAAGTAAGCATCTACTCTGAAATACCCGCTAGGAAAGGCTTGAAGTCGAGCAGCGCCGTATCCTCAGCTGTCGCCCTCGTCTGCCTTAAAGAGGTTTCAGGCGAAGCCGGGCTGATGGAGGCAGCCAAGTACTCTGTTGAAGCAAGCATCCAGACAGGCGTGTCGGTGACAGGAGCCTTCGACGATGCTGCAGCATGCCTCCTCGGGGGATTGGTGGTTACGGATAATTTTGAGAGGAGGCTCCTCGCCAGGAGGCTGGTGGAGGATGATCTTAGGATCGTAATACTCATCCCCCCCGGCGGGATGCTCAGCGGGAAGGTTGACACAAGTCTCTTCAAGCCTGTTGAACCCTTGATGAGTCTAGCCCACAGGCTGGCTTTAAACGGGGAGGAATGGCTGGCGATGACTCTAAACGGGCTCGCTGTCTCAACAGCCCTCGGCTTAGACGTTAAGCCAGCCTTAGAGGCTTTGAAGAACGGTGCTGTCGCCGCCGGGGTTTCCGGCAAGGGGCCTGCCGTAGCCTCCGTAGTAAGGCCTCAGGATGTTGAAAGAGTCAGCAGAGCCCTTTCAAGGTTCGGCAGGGTTGTTGAAACAGGAGTGTGCAACGAGAATGCGAGCGTCGAGTAGAGTGTTGAAGATTAAGGGGGGCTGGGCTGGAAGAATCAGCTACACGGCTCCACCCTCGAAACCATACTCTCACAGGAGCCTCCTGATTTCCGCTGTTTCGAAAGGGGTTTCAAGAATAACCGGGCTATCCCTGTGCGACGATGTGGAGGCGACTCTGAGAGCGCTCAGCCTAACCGGCGTACGCGTTTCAAAACGGGGTGGTGAAACGCTTGTCGAAGGCGGCGGGCTCCGGAGCCCAAGCGGGGAGGTTGACTGCGGCGGCTCAGCCTCAACGCTAAGGATGCTGGCCCCCATCGTGGCTGCTAAGCCCTCCCACGCGGTCTACACGGGTGACGAGAGCCTTAGAAGGAGACCCGTTGACATGCTTGAGGAGGCGTTCGCCACGCTTGGTGTTGAAGCAGGCTCAGTCAACGGGAAGCCTCCTTTAACCG
Source organism: uncultured Nitrososphaerota archaeon (assembly GCA_964635675.1). GTDB lineage: Archaea > Thermoproteota > EX4484-205 > EX4484-205 > JAAOZP01 > JAAOZP01. The sequence goes on from CAZWPT010000065.1 coordinate 19,935, forward strand.
TCAGGAGCAGCGGCTTCAAGGCTAGTACTGTTCTCCTAGATGCTTCAGAGTCCAGCCAGCATGTTTCAGGCTTCCTTATCGCTGGAGCCAGTCTTAGAAGCGGCTTCACCATTGTCTTGAAAAACAGGGTTCTAGTCTCAAAGCCCTACGTGGACCTGACTCTCAGAATGCTCCGTATGCATGGCGTGGAAACCCGGGTGGGGGAAGGGTTTATAATGGTTGAGCCCGGGGAGCCTAAGCCTTTCAACCATACTGTTCCAGGCGACTATTCTCTTTCAGCAATACCCCTGGCAATGGCCGCGGTTTCAGGCAGCAAGATTATGGTTCATGGGCTTGTGGACGAGCCTCAGCCTGATAGGGAGGTTGTCGAAACACTGAGGCGGATGGGGCTTAAAATAGAGTGGTCCGGCAATACGCTTATAGCTGAGAACACTGGCCTCTTGAAAGCATGCGTAGTGGACTGCTCGGGAAACCCGGACCTGGTTCCGGCTCTAGCGCTTGCCGCGACAGCCGCGGAGGGTGAGACTGTTCTGAAGAACGTTGGCAGGCTTGAAGCGAAAGAGTCGGCGAGGGCGACACTCATCACCCGTGCCCTTTCAGAAATGGGTGTGAAAACGTTTTTCAACAACCGGGAGATTATTGTCGAAGGGCCGTGCAGGCTCAGGGGTGCAACCGTGGACGCTGGCGGAGACCACAGGATAGAGATGATGCTTATAGTGGCGGGGGCTGTGGCTGAGGGTGAGACAACAATTCTCAACGCGGGCTCCGTCTCAAAGTCTAACCCAGGGTTCTACGACTGGGTCTTGGAGACGGGGGTTGAGCTCAAATGGGTTTAAACACTCTAGGCAGGCTGGTCGTGTTCAGCTTCTTCGGCGAGAGCCACGGCAGGCTTGTTGGAACACTAATACAGGGCTTCCCAGCTGGCCTAAGGGTTGACGAGGACAGGGTTAGGCTCAGCCTCTCCCGCAGGAGGACTGGCTACGGCTCAACAGCGAGGGTTGAGGAGGATTCTTTCGAAATCCTCACCGGGGTTTTCAAAGGCTTCACAACAGGAGCCCCCCTGCTAATAGTGGTTTGGAACAAGGAGGCTGACCAGGGCTTCTACGAGAGGATTAGGAGCACGCCTAGGCCTAGCCACGTTGACTACCCCTACAGGGTTAGGTACGGCGGCTTCAACGACTACAGGGGAGGCGGCTTCTCCTCGGGAAGGTTCACCGCAGGCTGGGTTGCAGCGGGCTCGCTAGCAGCCCAGGTTCTAGAGAAAAAAGGGGTGAGAATATACGCGCACGTCACCAGGATAGGCAGGGTCTTCTACAAGGGTGAGCCGAGCGAGGAGGACTTGAAAAGGGTTTACGAGTCCCCAGTCAGGTGCGTCGACCCGGATGCTTCAAGAATGATGATGAGGGAGATTGACGATGCTTCCCGTGAAGGGGACAGTGTCGGCGGGGTTGTGGAGTGCAGGGTCTACGGCGTGCCCCCGGGAATCGGTGACCCGCTTGTCGAGGGGCTTGACGTTGAGCTAGCAAGAGCAGTAATGTCTATTCCAAGCGTTAAAGGGGTTGAGTTCGGCAGGGGTTTCGAAGCCTCCTGCATGAGGGGGAGCGTGTTCAACGATGAGCTGGCCCTCAGGAACGGGAGGATTGAGGTCACGGGTGTTAGCGACGGGGGTGTTGTCGGCGGTGTTTCAACGGGGAGCGTGATAGTTTTCAGAGCAGCCGTTAAACCCGCTCCCTCCATAGGGAGGGTTCAGCGCACAGTAAACCTTGAGGAGATGAGGAGCGTCAACCTTGATCTCTCCGGGGGAAGGTTCGACGTCTGCATCGCTCCCAGGGCTGTCCCCGTGGTTGAGGCTGCTGCAGCAATGGTTCTCATCGACCACTATGCTAGAGCAGGCCTCGTCGGGAGGATTGTTAAGGATTGAGCCTTGAAGAACTGAGAAGGATGATCGACAGGGTTGACGAGAAGCTTGTTGACGCTATGGCTGAGAGGATCAGGATTGCGAGAATGATAGGCGGGGAGAAGAGGAGAAAGAGTATCCCGGTTGTCGACGAGAAGAGGGAGAGGGAGGTTTACAAGCATGTCGTTGAAAAGGCTTCTGAAAGAGGCTTAGACACTCGTCTGGTTGAAAAGGTTTTCAGCCTCCTCATAGACCACAGCAGGAGGATCCAGGGGTGTTTCAAAGTCGGCTACCTTGGGCCCAGAGGCTCCTTCACGATGGAGGCGGCTGAGAAATACTTCTCCGGCAAGCCGTATGCTCTCCAGCCCTACCCGACGATTAGAAGCGTGTTCAGAAGCGTTGAGGATGCTGAGGTAGACTACGGGGTTGCGCCGGTTGAAAACAGTCTTGAAGGCCCTGTTTCCGAGACCCTGGACTGCCTAGCCTCCTCTAGACTAAGCATCGTGGGCGAGGAGGTTTTGAAAATAGCGTTCCACCTCTCATCCAGGGAGAGGAGGCTTGAAGACGTCAGGATTGTTTTCTCCAATCCCCACGCCCTCGCGCAGGTCAGGCTTTTTCTAGACAGGGTTCTGCCCGACGCGCGGATAAGGGAGGTTTCAAGCACTTCTGCAGCCGCCTCCATGGCTGCTAAAACCAGGGGGGGTGCAGCAGTGTGCTCGGAGGCTGCTGCCAGAGAATACGGCTTGAGAATCCTGGCGAGGAATATTCATGATGAGCGGGAGAACTACACTCGATTCCTCATCCTCTCGAGAGAAGCCTCCAAGAGGTTTAAAGGGGCTGCGAGAACAATGCTGATAATGATTCTTGAGCACAAGCCCGGCTCCCTCTACAGGGCTCTCGGAGTGTTCGCGAAGCATGGTCTAAACCTGACTAGGATAGAGTCTAGACCGGTCAGGGGCAAGCCCTGGGAATACATGTTTCTAGTCGAGTTTGAAGGCGCCTCCTGGAACCGGGGGGTGCGCGTGGCGCTGGAGAAGCTTAAGCGCAGGGCTGTGGAGATTAGGCTACTCGGCTCCTACAGGCCTGCTGAACACTAGGCTCCAAAGGCTTCAATAAGCATGCGCAGCTCAGGCTTCGCAGCCTGCTCCGGCCTCAAGGCCTTTTGACGCTCAGCATACATGATGTTTTTATATTCCTCCAGCCCCGTTTAAAGCCTGTGGAGGAGGACGGCCTGGAGAAGGTTATACTGGCCCTCTCATACGGTAAGAGGAGAGCCCTGCTTATGAAGCTAGGGGAATCCGGGTCGATGAGCATTAAGGATCTTAAGAGGGAGCTGGGCCTGAGCACGGGCAGCCTCTACCATAATCTCCTCGCGCTCGGCGAGCTCGTTGAGCAGACCAGTGACAAGAAGTATGCTTTAAGCGAGCAGGGCAGGAGGGTCTACCTCGCTTTGAAATCAGGCCTACTGCCTCCCCCGGCTTCAGGGGAGCTGCCCAGGGTTTTCGAAACCCTCGTCCCAGTATGGTTCTTCACCGGGATGCCGAGCAGGATTGTGGCGCCCATGGCTGCCCTAATAGTGTTAAGCCTCTCAGCCTCAAGCCTATACGCTAAGATGGGTCTAGCCCTCCTGATCCCGGTTGCTAACGTAAGCTTCTCCTCGACGCTTGGAAGCGTCGCCCTAAGCCTCCTTCTCGCCTACCTCGTCCCCAGAACGGTTTTCCAGAAGAGGAGTGTTGAAACAGGCTTCCTAACAGCCCTACCGTTCTGCTTCCTACCCCAGCTCGTCTACGGCCTGATCCTGGCTGTCTCAAACCCGCCCAGCCTCGCCACAGGGCTTATTCAAGTATTTTCAGGAGGGTTGAGCGCGCTCCTGCTTTCAGCAGCGATAGTATGCTGGTTTAAAGCGAGCCCCCAGGCTGCGATGCTAACCTCGTTCCTAATGCTCTACCTGGGGGCAGCCATCCAGCAATTCATGGTTTAAAACCCTGTTTTAAAGCCTACTGCTCCCTAAGCTTCTTAACATACTCGTGGAGGGGCTCCAGTATAACTATCCCCTCCAGCGGCTTAATCTCGTACACGTAGGGAGTCAGGTCAACCCTTGTCCACCTGAGCTTCCTAACCATAAGCGTCCTAAGATTCCTGTTCTCAATCGGGGTTATTGAGAGCTTTATTATCCCTGAGGAGAGGAACTCCTCCACTCCGAACCTGCTTAGGAGGCCGCTGCCAGTAGGGACCTCGCTGGTTATGATGGTTGTGCAGCCTAGAAACTTTTCCACGGCGGTGACGAAGCCCCTTATGAAGTCCCTCGTCCATGAAACGTCGACAACCTCTCCGACGAGCGGTGCAACAGGATCTATGACGAGCCTCTTAGCCCCTATCTCTGCAACATGCCTCTTAAGCTCCTTAACGATCTCCCTGACAACCTCAGCCATGAACTTCTCCCGGGTAACCTCTGCGAAGAAGGGCCTAGCGTCAAGTATCCTAAGCATGTTTCTCCTCATCGGTGTCTCAAGGTCCCAGCCGAGTGTCAAAGCTCCCTCGACAGTGCTCTCAACAGTCTCGTCGAAAGGAACATAAACACATGGCTCCCCTATCTCAAGCCCCTTAAGAATAAACCTTAGGCTGAAAATAGTCTTACCCGTCCCGGTTTCCCCCGCGACAAGATATGTTTTACCCCTCAGCAGGCCCCCGTCTATAATCTTGTCTAAACCAGCTATGCCCGTTGGGGTTCTCAAAGAGTATTCTTGAGCGTGCTCCTCCTCAGCCTCCTCAACCGGCGGCGGGGGCAGGTTCTCATCCTCCCTCCTCCTCATGAGCATGCCTCAGCCTACCGGGAGAGCGTTTAAATGTCTTTTTCGACCTTGCCACTCTACGTAAACATACTATTTCTTTATCCGTGATCTAGGACTCAACAGACGTGAGGAGATAGACATGTTTTTAGAGGGTCCTCTCATCGTCGGGAGGTAACATCCCACGCTGAGAGTCTTGAAGAGGTCGATAAGCTTATGAGGAAAGCCGAGGCTGCCAGAAGCAAGTATAAGAGGGAGCCGTTGAAATACTTAGTGATCTTAACGGCTGAAAGAGAAATCGGAAGGAAATAAGGAAAAAGGCTGAGGAGAGCGTGACTGATAATTGGGAAAGAGATAGAGGATTAAACATTCAATCCGTATTTATTTTATCATGGAATGAAAAACACGTCAGCTTTTTCTAAGGTTCTTCCAAAGTATGTTAGCTCAAGGCCTCTTCGCGAAGGATGGAGGATGTCTAATTTGACGCACGGGTTTGTTTCTCGTCTGAGGAAAACTTGTTTGAGGCATTTAAGCCCTGGCGCAATATCCTTTTGAGCGCGCTTTGATTATGTGCTGATTGAAATCGCTTCCAATGCGAAAGGCTTACGTTTCCACGTTTAAAAGAAAGACCGAGTTTTTGCGCGTGCTACTGCTTACTAGATGGTGCGGGCCCGACCCTGAAATTAAGCAGGTTTTACTCTTGCAGGCGCTCTATGGTGAATAGAAATAAGCGTGCTAGCGCGCACTATAAGGACTTGTGGAGAAAAGGTTAAATAGTAATATGGTCTTTTTTTTACATGCCTGGTCTCAGGATTCAAATAAGGAGGGATTTAGAGGCTAGGTTCAGAGAAGCTGCGATGCGCAGGTTCGGCTATTCAAAGGGGGCTCTCAGCCGTGCTGCTGAAGAGGCTATTGAAAAATGGCTCTCCAGCATTGAGGGGGTTGTTTTTGAAGAGGATCCTGTCGAGGCTATAAAAGGGCTCCTTTCAGACATCAAGGTTAGCTCCGTCGAACTGCAGCACTCGGCTGCAAAATCGTGGTTCGAGGCTGCTTCTGAAAATGTACCTCGTTGACACGAATATTTTTCTAGAAGTCATGCTTTCTCAAGCCAGAAGCAAAGAGTGTGAAGTCTTTCTGAAAAGCGTTAAGGAGGGTGTTTCAAAGGCGTTCGTCACAGATTTCTCAATATACTCCATAATGATTATAATGACAAGCCTTTCCAAGCTGAATGAGTTGAAAATTTTCCTTTCAAGCCTTTCAGCTTATAAGGGACTTACGATACACCGAAACGGGCTTAAAGACTTGTTGAGAGCAATAGATACAATGAGGAAGAAACGCTTAGATCTGGATGATGCCATACAGTATTCGGCAGCCGTGTCGCTCGGGGTGAAAGACATAGTTTCTTTCGACAAGCATTTCGACGGACTGGAGGTCCCGAGGGCGGAACCAGCCCAGCTGGTTTAAAGAGAAACCAGTTTCATACACCAGTTTTGCTTTCACCTCTTGAAGAAATCAGTAGTATGCATCACTATACTGCTTCTTCCTGATTCATCATGCACATAGCTTTTCAAACAGGCTGCTAGTTTACTCTGAACCGGCACAGCGCCAGCTTACACTGCGGGGAAAGGCTACAAGCCTGGAAAATGATCCTGAATACTCTCGGAGAGGGAGAACCTGTCTGAGCCTAGACTTTTTATAGCTTAGTTGGCTACGCTGGGGAAGATCTGTGGAAATCTTGGGGAAAGAATAAGCGGAAAACTTTTGGATACGGCTAATGTCGAAAGAGCGGCTCCAGTGGAAGCCGAGGTGGAGTTAAAGGGTTAAAACAGCCTGAAAACAGTGTTCCACTTCACTAGAACTTTCTAAGCAACGTTACGCTAAGCTGGAACAAGGAAACCTTTTAAACAAGCCTATTCGGGCTAAACCGAAGGTGAAACGGATTTGAATCACCTAAGTTTAAAGAAAACATGCTCGATCGCAGCAATACTCGCGATAATCCTGGTGGTTACGCCGCTGGCTGTAACAGCCCAATGGGCGTACCCGCCTGGAGAATGGAAGTTCAAAATCGTTGACGACTGGGGAAAACCAGTTTCAGGCGCAGTAGCATACCTTTACAACAGCACTAAGCCAGCAAGCTGGAGTGGGACATGGAGCTTTGAAAACTGGCCGCTGGTGAAATGGGGTGAGGCAAACGCCGATGGATGGGTAACCATTCCTGAGCTGCCTGGAGACGCTTGGGACAGGTGCAACATAACAGATGGGGAGATAAACTACACGCTGATAATAAAGCTGAAGATAGGCACAGAGGTTACGCCGATAACGATTTTCAACTACACCGTCCTGAAAATAGGCTACCAGTCTGGTACACCCCAGGCTGTAGGACTATACACCCTTCTGAACGCAACAACCATTGAGGGGTCGTATCCGGGAAAGAGCTGGATAACGAGCCCACACACAGTGGACTCCACCGTGACCGTTGGAGGCAAGAAGTACGGGGTATACGAGGTCTGGCTCTACTATGTTACGATGCAGTTCCAGGATGAGCTCGGGTTCCCGATAGCCGGGGCTGAGCTAAGGGTTTTCTACAACTCATCCTACAATGGTAAAACATACATTCAGAACACTCCTGTCAGCGGCTGGGTGAGAAAGCTCTACGGCAAGTATTTCACCAACGGGACGGTTGGGTCGGAATTCGTAAAGAGTACTACGCTCACCGGCGGCATTGCTCCCTACACGCCTAACCTCAAGGTTGGGTGGGTAGTGCTCAGGCTTCCCAGGATAAGCTCCACAACAGGCGCAGGCTCGTCCCTCGTTAACAACATGAGTTTCATACTGCTCTACAAGACTAACACGACAGTGTTTAGAAGAACGTTCGTCGAGGGTGATTTAGCGGCTAACGGGACATACGTCTTCACGGTTGATAACGTGGAATGGACCCAAGTAACCCTGCTAGACTGCTACGGTAACAACTGGTGGACGATGAAGGCCGAGGTCTATGCTTTCGACACGGCTTTCAAGAACATGTTCCCGCTGGCGGCTACAAGGATTGGTCCAGGAGTATTCGCGTTAAGATATCCTGTTCCCGCCGTTGGAACCACTACGATAAGGCTGGCTGTTGAATGGTATTTCAGCACTGTCGCCATTGCAAACTACGCCGTAGGCGTGGACGTAGACTATCTGGAGGAAAGTGTTGAAGTAACGTGTAACATGACGTGGGTTGACGTGAACTTCTGGAGCGCAGCCGAGCTGCCGCAGCAGCCGGCTGACTTCGCGGCTAAAATATGGCTTCCCGCGACTATGGGCTTCAGGAAGGAAGCACCCTTAACATTCTGGTGGAACGGTAGGAACGGTTTCGTAGTCCTACCGGACATGGAGTTCTACGCCGGCCCCAACCCGTCAACAATGGATCAGCTAGACCCGTATGGAGTAGCAGCAGGCATGGGCTTCGACGATTTCTATGAGGATATGAGTCAATACTATGGTGCAGCAGGCGGCTTCGGAGGCCAGGGCTGGCTCCCGACAAGGGAAGTAGGATGGGTTGACTTCGAAGTCTGGTATGAGGGCGTTAAGGTGCTCGACACGTATGAGGAGGGCTTAAGCCTCAAGCTCGAGTGCTGTGCAAGCACTCCGCCTGGCAGCACGGATTGCCACTACAACTTCACGCTGAAAATCTATGAGATAGGCTTCCGCATAATCCTTGAGGCCTGCGGGTTGAAGATGGACGCCCCAACAGGCGTGCCCTTCTTCTTCACACACCCCAACGCTGAGCTCGGGCTAGTGGGTCCCAAGGCTGTTACAGACGGAAAGGTTGACATAGTTAAAGCGCCGACTGGAAACTACAGTAACTTCGCAATAGTCTGGCAGATGAGCCTCCTGAGGCCGTATAAGATACTTTACTACAACGGGACCGCCGACGTTGAGCTAAAGGAGCCGATTAGTCTGACTAAGAACATGAGGAATATTCAGCTCTACTTCAAGCTCTGGAACTTAACTATCGATACGTGGAGCCAAGACCCGTTCAGAATAGTCAACGTTAACGTGACCCTGTTCTCAGTGAGCGACTTCGGAATAGCTCCGGGAATGGGCATAACCAAGAGGATGATTGAACAGATTATTGACGAGCACAGTATGTACGCTAAGTATGTTCTCCCACCAGGCTGGAAAGTCTTCAAGATTGGCACGGATCAATACGGCTACCCAGTGATATACTACCATACTGACACTCAGACCAACCTGTGGAATGTGCACCCGTCTTGGACGTACCTGCCTGAGAAGGACTACTGGATATGGGTTAATGTTCCGGCCGACAAGCAGAAGGCTATGAACTCTGGCTTCAGAGCAGTGGATGCTAACGCGACGCTCTACTGGAGCGGAGACCCGTGGAACAAGCCGCTCCACCTGAGCGCCTGCTACGGGAACAGCAACCCGTACATAGTTTACACCTACGTGTACGACCCGAAGATTGCTTTGAAGACTGCTTGCGGAGCACCACTCGTCTTCGACGAGACCATGAGCTCCGCGCTGATACTCGCGGAGCCTTGGGACACGGGTAACCTGCTTTACTACAGGCAGCAGATAGACCCGACGTCGCTTGTGACGATAGGCACACCGGGCGGAGTAACTTCCGCACCCTACAATGCTTACCTGGTTAGGAAGAACGCTACCGATAGCAATGGCATGGTGAAGCTGAGCTCAGTCAACGCGACCAGTGTTTCCCCGCCCAACGACCCTGACCTGTGGAACCCGACCACCGGATGGGTTGCTAAGAAATACCCGAACCAGAGCAGGTACCTGATAGGTGAGAGTGCCGGCACATGGCAGATCACTGGAGTCGCATCTCCAGTGAAGAAGACTACGCCGAAATACAGGATCATGGTTTACTACAAGGGTATCCTAGTCTACAACGAGTCCACGGTTCTGAGCAACCCGTACGTGAGCAAGGAGCACAAGTTGACGACTTCAGTCTACCCGTACGTGTTCAGGGTTACGAACGACCCGCTTAAAGGCGGGACGATCTTCGGAATAGCCAACATAAAGGTGACAGTGTTCTGGGCAGGGCTGAACGTCACATGGTGGCCCACGAAACACCTGACCTACGAGACCGCGCCGATAGAGTTCTCGCTTCTGAACGCCAGCAAGCTCGACAAGGGCTTCAACATGAGCGTCGTGAAGAGGCTGTGGGGACCAGTGCAGGTGGTGTCGAGATACTTGGAGAACATACCGTACCAGCCTGTGCCGCCATACTTCAGCAGCATGGTTGTCGTGGAGTCGGCGTTAACCGACTCCAACGGGAAGGCAACCTTCCTAATACCTGTCTGGAACTACAGTGTGACCTCGAAGATATACACGTGGCTGACTACCGACGGTTATTACGACAATGTTGGTCCGAAAATACGTCAGCTTGATGCGTATGCAGGTGGGCCGAGGCACCCGTGGAACAAGACTGCAGGCCCGCTGGCGATAAACCTGATTACTGCTGGAGCAAACAGGACTGGAGCGCTCTTCGGAACACCTGTCTACGCGAACTTCACAACCGTGCCGGGAGTGACGAACAACATTCCTGACAAAGATGTTCCGAGGCTGGTTGGAGTGTTAACCACCTCCGCATACGCCAGGTGGATACAGCACTCCATGAACGCAACAGGCCTGGTTAACCCTGCTACGAAGACCTGGGAGAACACTAGGGTCAAAATAACCTATGCTAACGGTGACTCCGTCTACAAGGACGGTGTCTCGCTCAACACGACCTACCGATCCGCCTACAAGGATAAGTGGTGGGCTGGAGTAGGAATGTTGGCTGGAGGAGCATTCCAGCACAGGACTCCTGACAGCGAGACTGGGACAACAGTCTCGCCGCCTCAGCCCGCTGCGAACTGCTACGCTAAGGCCGAGGAGAGAATCATAGCGAACGACATCGGCGTCGTGGTTAGGAACATTGTTAAGGTTGGGCTGCCGAACCAGAAGGTGACTATAACAAGGGACGCGATATACGTCGACTCGACGAAGATTGCTGACAGCAAGGTGCTGATGGAGGACTGGACTCCTACGAAGCCAAACGCTGACCCGACTGACTACTACGTGCTATACCTGAGGTCGACGCCGAGCAACATACTCTGGGGCATCTACGACTTCACAGTCAAGACTGAGAACCTGACCAAGGGAATGACGAATACACTGCTTAAGCTGAACGACCCGCAGTTCCTCGTCGAGAAACTGCCGGGTGGAGAAGTAGACTGGACCTCGGGCATGGTCTACCTAGACTGGCCCGCGAGGCTCAGTGTAACGATACTGACTGGAGACGGGAAGCCTTTGGAGAAAGCATGGGTGTACGTCATAGATGCTTACACGAGGGGCAACGTGACCGCTGCGATAACAGACAACTATGGTCATGCTGGAACACTCTTCGTTGGAGCTGGGAACGCTGCTGAACACTTGAAGATTGAGCCCGGCGACAGGGTTGACATAGGGTTCAACCTGCTAAGAGGATGGTACTATGTTGATGAGCACAAGAGGCTGACCGGGATAGCTGTCAATCCATCGTGGGCTATTAATGTCCAGAATCCTGGAAGCTGGCCGGAGGAACCGCCGCAGCCCACTGGAGCCGAGTACATACAGTGCGGATGGTATTGGTATGATGGATACGGTTCATTGCCGAACGGTTTCGAGGAGTATGAGTGCATGAGGTTCTACGGGAAGTACTACATCGTGGTCTACTATAAGCCTGCTGGATGCAGCGAAGTGCAGGGACCAGTGTTCTCAGAGGTGGTGTTCGACAGCTATACTGATGAGCCTCAGCACCAGTACATATACCTGGGCATACATCCTGAGGCTCTTGCCCCAGTGTCTGAGTATAGTCCAAGCCAGGCGAAGACGTTCCGTGCTGCAGTAAGGGATCTCGTGATGAGCTTCACTGACTCCGTTGGCAGACCGTTGACTGGTGTGAGCGTGAAGGCTAAACACCCGGTCTACGGCTGGGAGACTGAGCTTGGCAAGGCGATTAGTGTTGAGACGAATACTGCGACGCTTGAGAAGGTTCCTCTGAAGCCTGGGACAAGCTACTCTGTACAGGTTGAGTGGACAAGCAAGTACGGTACGAAGGCGACTGGAACCGCCTCAATCACCGAGACTCAGACCTCAATATCACTATCCGTTTACGACGTCACCCTGAGGCTCCTGACGCCGAGGGGAACACCGCTGGTCGGTGTTCCAGTGAAGGTTGCTGGCGTAGATGTTGGAGCAACATCCGCAACCGGAGAGGTGATGGTGCCTCAGATACCGCCTGGATCATACAGTGTTGCAGCCTCATGGCTCGACACTGCTCTAAGCCTGCCCTCGCTCGTAGTATCCGCACCTGGATCCGTGACTCTGACGCCGACAAACCTGCACAGGCTTACTGTCAGGGTGATCGGTGCTCAGGGACAGGCCCTGGAGGGTGCTACGGTGAAGGTGACGAAGGGCGCTGTCGAGGTTACGAGGCTGACGGATAAGGATGGCAAGGCTGAGATAGAGCTTCCAGACGCGAGCTACAACATCGAGGTGACATACGGCCAGTTCGGAAAGACTGACTCAGTATCCATGACTGCTGACACTCTTAAGACCGTTAACCTAGACGTGTTCATAGAGTTCCTAGGCGTAGGCATGAGCATGGCCCAGTTCCTGCTGTTCATAGTGATGATCATAATCATCGTGATAGTGCTCGCCATCGTGATACACGAGTACCACATCTACAGGCGTAAGAGGCTTCCGCAGCTCTTCGGAGCACCGACAGGACCAAAGTAGAACACTCTAACCCTATTCCCCCTTTTTTCTTTCTTTTTCTCCTCTTCTAAGCAGTCCGCCGCATCTTTTTATCGCTGATTAATAGTTTAGAAACCTTTTTTAACAAGGCAGCGTTGAAACAACTGTCTTGAGTAAAGGAAGAATATGCCCTAGGTGCGGTGCAGCAGTAAGCGAAGACGACGAGTTCTGCAGCCTGTGCGGCCTCCGCCTCCCGAAACCGGGTCCAGAGGAGGTTTTTGAAGAGGCTGTTGAAAGCAGGCGAGACTCGACTGAGGAGTATGTTCCCGAAAAGCCTCCTGTTAAAAAACCGGTGAAAACCATTGAGAAACCTGTTCAACGCAGGCCTGCCGCGGTTAAGCCCGCCCCTCCCAAGACGGTGGTTTTAAAGAAGTGTCCAAACTGCAACACTCCCGTCAGGGAGGACTTGAAGTTCTGCCCCAACTGCGGGTTCAACCTTGAGGTCGCGAGAATGAGGCTAAGGATGAAGCAGCAGGGCGTCAAGCAAACCTACTCTAGAAGGGAGTTCTTCAGCTTCGAAGGCTACCAGCTTGAAGGAGTCCCCATGACTGCGCTCATGCTCATAATATGGGCTGTCTGGAACTTCGGCGTCGCAGTGGTTTCCTCAATGGGCTTCATCCAGCCGCAGCTCCCCCCGCCGCTTTCAATAGTCCCGCCCGCCGTCTTCAACACGGTCATAGGAGTGCTTTCAATACTCTCAGCCATAGGCCTCCTAATGGTTATACGCCCACTCTTCTACATAGTGCTCGCCCTAGTGCTCCTAGAGATACCCGTGTCAATACTACAGATCATCTACGCTGCCTCCCCACCCTCCACATCCCCATCGCCGATAGGTACACCGGTTTTCGAAAACTTCGCAGCCGGCCTCGTTGGGCTAGTAATAGTAATAGGCTTAACAATACAGCTTCTAAGGGTCCACAAGTATTTCACAGGGGTGAGCGTCTAGGTGAACAGGAAGGCGGCTGCAATAATCCTCCTGCTGCTCTTCCTGACGAGCATGGTTGCAGGCATTCTTCTAACCATGTTCTAAGTTCGGGTTGGAATCTCGCTACGGCTATATGGCTCTGCGCTTCTCGAGCGTTTGAGCACGCGGCTTATACGTGTTTTTTTCAGCAGTCTTTCTAGCTGTTCCCTTGAAAAACGTTTATGAGGGTTAACGGGAATCCTTATATGCGGTAATGGTTAAGACAACAATCGAAGTTGACGAGGATTTGTGGAGGCGGTTCAGCCTAATCGTACTCCGAGAAAGGGGTGATCTGAAAAAGAATGAGGTTATTGTCGAGATACTGAGGGACTATGTTGAGCAGAGAGGCTTGCTTGTTGACGAGCAGCAACTCGAGTACATTCTCCGGATGGAAGAGGAGCGGGAGGCTTTTCTTAAAATCAGAGATAAGCTCATCCGCGACCCGTTTTACAACGGGAAGTACGTTGCTGTTTTCAGGGGGTCGGTCATAGGATGCGATGAGGAGAAGACGAGGCTGGTGGAAACAGTCTATAAGAAACACGGGTATATTCCAATATATATCGACAGGGTGGCTCTTGGCGAAAGACATGTTGAGATACCGTCGCCCGAGTTGGCCCGGCCATGAACTACAGTTTCGAGTATTCTCCACCAGCTCCTTCTTTAAAGGTCAGGTTTACCAGGCCCTTCTCAGACCGTTCACTGGAGTTCTAGGCTAAGTTGGATACGGGTGCAGACATGGCAGTTATTCCACAACACGCTGTGGATGAGCTCGGGCTGATTCCGGTAAGCCGCATATCCGTTTCCTCGTTCAACGGGCGGAAGTTTTGGAGATACACGTATTTTGTAAACATTTATCTCGACGGCTTCGAGTATAAGATGGTTGAAGTTATCCATGCCCAACGTCGCGACGCGCTTCTTGGTCGAGACGTCCTCAACAGGTTGAAAACGGTCTTAGACGGTAAAGCCTTAAGCTTCAGCCTCCTAGACCCGTGAAGGCGGTTGACAAGTAATGACGACGCATGTTAAATAAGTATCGTTCTCCAGCCACTTTCAGAAGGCCGCGCAACACCTAATCATCTTATAGATTGAAGAGGACGCAAGGATGCATCACCCGCTTAAGCTATGCTCTTAAAATACCTGCTAGCTTCTCATCGGCACGAAGACTATTCTCCTGCTCAATTCACGGGGGACGTAGAGGGGCCTAGACGGCATTCCCTCAACCCTCCTCCGGAAGTATTCTGCAAACTCCTCCAGGCTCATCTCCTCAACATGGTCCTTCTCCAGAGTAGACTCCTCCCTGACCACGATCCTCAGGCTTCCACTCCGCTCCTCCCTCTCCCCATAGACTATTATGAAAGGTATCCAGCGAGTCTTAGCCTCAGCAACCCTTTTCGAAACCGTCAGGCTCCTGTCGTCAACACCGACCCTAGCACCCTCCTTCTCAAGCCTCTCAGCAACCCTAATGCTCTGCCCAAGGTGCTTCTCAACGTCAACAGGTATTATCCTAACCTGCTCCGGGGAGAGCCAGACCGGAAGCATCGGCGGCTTACCTTCCGAAACCCTGCCTGCAGCGTTCTCAAGCATCGCTGCAACAGCCCTCTCAACGCTTCCAAACGATGAAGCATGGATAATAACGCCAACAGGCTTCTTAACACCGTCAGCATCATAGTAGCAGATGTTGAACCTCTCACCGTTCTTCACATCCCACTGCACCGTCGAAATCTGAAGGTTCTCACCGTTCGGAAATATTGCTTGAAACTCGTTTTTGAAAGCATAGTAGTGAGTCATCTCCCTCATAAGCTTGAAGAAAGCCGGAACCCTCAGCGTCTCAACGATCCTTTTGAAAAGCCACCTGTACTTCTCGTAATACTCTTCAACAACCTCGAAACCAAGAACCCAGCTTCCACCAGCAATAACATTATCCATAAGCCCCCCGAAAAGAACGCTAAGCCTCAAATACTCCTCCGCGGCCTGCTCCCCATCCCTGCAGAAAGCATGCATGTCCGTCATCCAGAAGTTCCTAACCCTCATAAGCCCGGTGAGCTCGCCCTTCTGCTCCCTCCTGAAGCATATTGCCTCCTCATAAATCTTGACAGGCATATTCCTGTAAGTGAAAACGGTCTTCTGGATGAATGGGAACGCGCCGGGGTCGCTTGCAAACCTTAAAACCAGTCCATCTTCAACCCTGTAATCCCTCTCGTGGAACTCGCCCTGAAGCTGCCTTATAGCCTCGACGTCAGTCCTGTAGAGAAGCGGGTTCTGCATCTTCATAGCCCCCCAGGGAAGGGCAATATTCTTGAAAGCGTAGTCCATAATAAGGTCCTTCAAGAGAATCCCGCTTGGATACCATTTGAGGTTTCCGACGTCGCTCTCCGGGCAGTAGTCGACGAGCTCGAGCTTCCTCATGTTGACGATGTGGCTAGGCTCTTCTCCTCTTCCAGCCTTCTCCTCAAGCTCGTTCTCAACGAATTGTTTAAGCATCATCCCCCTTCTGCTCTTTGAGAATGCTTCGCAGCTCCTCCAGTTCTCCCTAGTGACCTCGTACTCCACACCGTCCTCATCCATAACTATGAACCTGTGGAACTTCTCCTTCTTCTCAACGGGCTTCTCAACAATCCCTGGCTTAATGCTGCGCGAAAGCTCCGCCAAAGCATGCCCCTTGTTGACGAGGGTGAAGCTCTTATACCAGCCGAAGGGTGCTGCGTGTGTCTCAACCCCTTTTTCGAGCAGCCTGCTCCTGGTTTTCCTGAGGATGCTTACGGCGTCGCTCGCCCCAGCAAGGTCGCTCGAGAGATGGGCATAGGGATAGAGCGCTACGGACTCAGCCTTGACTTTAGAGAAAACGTCAAATATTTCTCGACTAGCCTGCTCCGCCACGCCATCCGGGTCCTTCACATCCTCTCGCTCAACAGTCGTGAAGACCACTAATACATTCTTGAACCTGCCGGACTTGTTTGAATCGTCAAGCTCCTCAGCCCCCTCCACGGCCTTCTCCCTAGCGCTGTACTCGAATTCCTCGCAGTGAATAAGAAGTATTCTCAAGCCTTCATATTCCACCAGCCTCGTCTATAAAAACCTTCATTTCGGGCGACTAAACCTTAAACCCATACATGTGTTTCTCGTAGAGCCATCTCTCTGTATGTAACTTCCCAAGCCTCCTACACTCTGGCTCTCCTTCCTTTAACCTTTAAAATATTAAACATGATATGATTCAGTAGGTTTGGTGGATGTGAGTATTATGAGAGTAGCTCGCAAATGCGGAAAGGCATGTGAGGAGTGCGAGCTATACCAGTTATGCGGAGGATGCAGCCCCTTAAGGAGTAATAATTGCCTAGTCAACTTATGCATCTCCAGGGGCTTGAAGATAAGGGGGGTAACGATGGGTTGTAAAGCCTGCGTTTTAGCTTCTGCCTGTGTGAAGTCCGGATCGTTTTCGCCGCCGGAGGCTGATAAGCTTCATGGGCTTCGCTCCATTCTGGAGTCTTGGAGCCTAGAGCCTCCTGTTGTGAAGCTGCCCCGCTTCATACCTGAGATACCGCTGGAGGAGCCGGTAAGGCTGAGATGGGATAAGCTTGGTGTAAAAGCTATCCTCGTTACTTTTCTCAACACCAAGGATGAAAACATTGAGAAGGCGAGGAGCGAAGGTGTTCGCAGATTCCTCGGTTTTGACGGGATGATATTGCTGTCCACCATCATGCCGGATGAGCTTCTCAACGAGGAGACGTTTAAAACAACCTTGGGACTCATTAAGGAAGGAGGCTTCGACGGCGTCGTCGGCTGGGATATGCCGGTTTACATCGACTTCCCAAAGGCGGTGAACCTGGTTAACCTTGTTTCCGCCACCCTGTTTACGATCAGATATATCGAGGAGGGGGTTCCTACAATACCTCTTCTTAAGGGAAGCGACCCAAGGGAGATGGAAACTCATTCGCAGTGGCTTAAGAAGCTGGGATTCAAGCGAATCGGGCTTCACGCTACCGAGTATATTTTGCACTATGATGAGGAACTGGCTCGAGACCTTTACGGAAAGGCATTGGAAGAGATAATAAGGATGGGGGCGGAGCCGCTGGTGATAGGGGTTATGGGCCCGAAGTCGTTTCCCCCCTTATTATACAGGAGGTATGTAGAGTCCTCCTTCGCCGGAATGAGCTGGCTGCTTAAAGCCAGGGAATTCGTCGCATACAATCGCATGGAGAGCCTTGACTTAAAGAACTGCGTCATGGAGTGTGGTTGCGAAGCCTGTCTCGGCAAGTCTACCAATCAGGTTTCGAGAAGCATAGAGGATATAGCTGAGCATAACCTGGTTCAATTCAAAAACTTCGTTGAGGGGAGGAGGGAAAGCGTGATCAACGTGTTTGACGCCATATTGGAGAAGGGGACGATGGCCGTCGTGGGAGACCTTCATATCGGGACGCCGCAAACCCTCTGGGAGCAATGTCTTTCGAGACTCAGGGAAATCAAGCCTTCCTATCTGGTCCTCCTCGGGGACACGTTCGATCTGGTTGACGGGAAACCCTCCCTGTGGGAAGTAGCAGGCTTCTTCAGAGGGTTGAGGGAGATGGAGGCTGAAGTAATTCCGGTACTTGGCTGTGCCGACTCAAGTCAAACAAGGCTTTTCGACGCGTTACAGGACCTGTCGCTTAGCAGGAAACCCTTCAGGCTCCAATTGTTGAAGCCGAATCTGATAAGGGCCTTAGCGATAAAGAACCTGTTAGCATTCTACGCTATTGCTAAGGAGGAGGTGAAGGTGAAGCTGGCAGACGGCAGGATTGCCGTGTTCGAGCATGGCCACGGATTAGGCTTTAGCAAAACGGACAGGCCGGAGGAAATAGCGAAAACCCTCTTAGATGAGAAATCCCCGGAGGAGATTTGCATAATAGGACATTACCACAGGTCGTTTTTCAACCCTGAGCGGGGGATCGCTATGCTGGGCTCTTGGCAAACCCGGACGCATAAGGACAGGGAGGGCGGCTTCATCCCAGACGTTACGGATATACTGCTGGTAAGGGAAGACGGCTCAATGGAGCTGATTCGAGGAACCTAGGGGAATGGGTCAGTACAGCAGTGAACACAATGCCGAGAGGAGGTATGAGAGGCTTAGCGAGAGTCCGAGGGAGGAGAGCCTCATAGATGCGCTTGAGGAGCACTACGTTAAGTCGACTGTGGATTGGTACGAATTGCCAGATACTGTAATACTGTACGTTGACCGCGATGAATTAGTGGAGGTTGTGAAGGAAGCGAGAGACATAGTGGGCATAACTGAATTGGGAAAAGAGAATGTTATGAGCGGGCCTGACCAACGAGAGATACTGTATGAGGGCCGGGACACTATAACAGTTGGGAAGCTTAAAGCACTGTTAGATATTGTGGGAATCCCTTATGACGAGATGGATAGTTTGATATACTGCATCGGAAGGCAGGGAGACCCTTACGCAATAAACAATCCCGATCTACCCTTCGATTTCAACTCTGAAGCAGGCGCCATCGTGCTTGCTGCTGCCCTGAAGGACGGCACCCTCCACAAGGAAGAAGAGCCGAGAGGTTACTGGTTCGCATACTATAATAAGAATGAGAAGAATAGGGAAAGGGTTAAGGAAGCTGTTAGGAAAGTCTTCGGAGAAGTAGAGCCTCACGAGAGTAAGGAGAGGAGTGAAATATCTTATCATAGTCTTGCAATAGTAAGTGCACTGGAGAAAATGGGCGTACCAGTTGGCGAGAAGGTTGGGCAGAACTATCACGTGCCAAGAGTTGTC
Organism: uncultured Nitrososphaerota archaeon; assembly: GCA_964635675.1. GTDB lineage: Archaea > Thermoproteota > EX4484-205 > EX4484-205 > JAAOZP01 > JAAOZP01. Next base: position 39,135 of record CAZWPT010000065.1, read on the forward strand.
AGACAGGGCGATGAGAATATAAAAAGGGCTTATCTATATCAGACTATGATGGACGAAGGATCTTGGAGCCCTGAAAGATATAACCTCTCCTATTTACAAACCGGAGCTCTTGATCCTAGCGGGCTTTCAGAGGATGACAAGAAATACCTTGATAAGTTGCTTAGCGAGGAAAGGAGATATCCAACAGGGGATGCTTACCATTGCGTCTACCTTAATACAGATATGTCAAAAGAAATTCAGGAAGAACATCCCGAAATATGGGAGGTTATAGAGAAATCGAAACCTCCCTTCTTAGAAGAGGAAATGAAAATTTTGGAGGAGACATGCGGTGTGAAGCCCGAGCCCAAACCCAAGGATATGTATATCACGACGAAAGGCGAGTATCGAATAACGTGGTGCGTAAACATCGCCCAGAAGGAGGAGCGCAACAGAGTGATTGAAGGGCTTAGGTTGCCGAAGGATAAACGTCGTCGTGAGGAATGAGAGAAATGGAATACCCAGACGACTTAGACGAGGAGAAGGTGATTAAGAAGTGGCGCGAGGCCATCCAGCAGGCTCCTTCACTAATCAGTTCGATATTCGAGGATGGAAAAATAAAGGCAATGACGAGAAAAGAGCTTCTTGATAAACTGAAGGAAAGGGGCGTATCCTATGATGACACGGAGGACGTGATCAATGAGGCTGAGAGGGAAAAAGTGATCACAATCAACTATGGAACATGGTCCACGTATCTCTGGATCCCTCCAGCGAGGAGGGAGATGGAAAAACAGAGGACTAGAGAGCTCGAAAAGCTTGTCGAGGAGGTCTTCATGGAGAAGGGTGTGGAGGAGCTCTCCGAGAATGAGCTGAAGGAGATTCTAACCCGCAAGGGGCTTTCTACGGAGGAGGTGGAACGGGCGCTCCTTGAGGCGGAGCGGGACTGCATACTGTCCTCCTATCCCTTCACGAAGAAGGGATGGATGTATGAGCTAATACCACCGGAGGATAGAGCCCGGGAGCTGGAGTGCAGGAGGCTTGTGAAACTGGATATCCAGAGGCGGATCTACAGAAGGCTTTCGCTGGGTCTTGAAGTATAGACACCCATAATCTTCATGATTTAAACTCCTAGCTGTTTTCTTTACGCTGTACTTATTTTCGCATCGAAAACTTAAGGCTTCCACCTCATCCTCTCAACTTTATCAACGCTTCTCCTAGCCTTCTTAAACTCCTTGTAATGCGCCTCGCACAAGTATGCTCTCCTAGACTCACCTCTGAGCCTGAGTCCCGCCTCACTAGCCCTCTTGAACGCTATCGACCTGACCGCGTCAGCCTGGCATCCGGCTACGCTGCACTTAACACCCTTCTCCACCCTGCCCAAATCCAGCTAACCCCTGTCAGCCACTTATAAAAACATTAGTTTCTCAGACGACTGCTCGAATGTCAGTCCTCTTAGAGGCCCAGAACTTCCAGGTCGCGTAGAGCCTTTGAAGCACGGTTATCTGGCCGAGCACAATCATAAGGATCATGGAGAACCATATCACTCCGTCTATCAGAGGGTTGAGGAATGTTGCAGCCGCAATTATAAGTATCTTCTCAACCCTTTCAAGAACGCCGACCGAAGCATCCTTCATACCCCCGGTGCTTTCAGCCCTCGCCCTAACGTAGCTCGAAGCAATTATGCTGAACATCGTCACGAAGGCCAGCGGCCAGTCCACATAGCCGCCGAGCACCGGGCCGAGAACATAGAAGAACTCAGTGTATCTATCCACAAGGGCATCCAAGGTCCCGCCGAACCCGCTCGCCCTGTTGCTGAGCCTCGCAACAACCCCGTCCAGAACGTCGAAGAGCCCTGAGAAGAGTATTGCGACGCCTGCGAAGAAGAGATGCCTGTAAGAGTAGAAAAAGGTTGCAACCACAGCTGACAGAAGCCCAAGGATGGTTAGCCCCATGGGGGTTATTACAGGGGAGAGGATTCTCCCAATCCTGGAGAAGAACTTCTCACTCTTTTTCCTCAGGCTCCCCAGAACCACCCTGCCCAGCCCCCTCCAGGAGTTGGAGCCTGCTCCTAAGATACTCAATACCCTTCTCAAGCGTCTCCCTACCCTTATCAGTCTGCCTGTAGTAGACTTTTCTAATATTTACTTTTCCACTTCCGGTTTCGAGATGCTCCATTCTCTCTACAAGACCTTCCCTCTCCATCTTGTAGAGTACGACGTAAGCCGTTATCGTAGCAATAGGGATTTTAAAATCAGTCTTAAGCCTCCCAGCTATTTCATATCCGTACATCGGTTTGTCTTTCAGCATTGTTAGTATGTATAGCCATAGGTTTTCCTTCGTGAGTTTTTCTACTAGTCTCTCGTATGCCATTTTTATTCTGCCCCCAGTCTTTCTTCTCTGGATCTTACTCTCACTATTCCGGCGTGGACGGCGCAGGAGACGCAGTAGTATCTTGTGACGCTGACCCGGGGCAGGAAGGTTCCGGTTTTCTTTAGTTCTCTCGCGAGAACCGGGTCGACGTATGAGACTCTTTTAGTGGCTTTTATAGCCTTGTCTATGGGGATTCTGCTTCCGCAATTCGTACAGCTGACGTATTCGGACCTTCCCTTCCCGCCTTTCGACCGTCCCCTAGACTTTCTTTTCTTACCCATTTTCACCATTTTACACTTGTACAAGCCCCGTATTTAGCTTTTTCATGCCGCAATATTTTAAAAACCCTGGGCGGCTGGAACTACGGGCTTGACTGTTGATAGAGGGGAAATAGGCTTAACAGTGGGTAAAAACGAGGATTTCGCGGAATGGTACAGCCAGGTCGTCATAAAATCCGGTTTAGCGGACTACGCGCCCGTGCATGGCTGCATAGTCTTCAGGGAGCTGGCCTACGCGATATGGGAAAGGGTGATGAGCATACTTGACTCAGAGTTCAAGAAGACGGGGGTTAAGAATGTTTACTTCCCGCTTCTAATTCCTGAGAGGCTCCTTAGAAAGGAGGCTGAACACTTCAAGGGCTTCACAGTTGAAGTCGCCTGGGTTACTCAGGGTGGTGACGAGCCTCTTTCAGAAAAGCTTGCGATAAGGCCCACGTCAGAGACCATAATGTACGAAATGTACGCCAAATGGGTTAGGAGTTGGAGGGATCTGCCGCTTAAGCTTAACCAGTGGTGTAACATTGTAAGGTGGGAGATAAAGTCTACTAAGCCTTTTCTCAGGAACACTGAGTTTCTCTGGCAGGAGGGGCATACTGCACACGCCACGAGGGAGGAGGCGTTGCAGCAGGCGCTGGAGATACTTGGAATATACAAGAGGTTTGTCGAAGAATACTTGGCGATACCTGTTTTAGACGGTGTTAAAACCGATTGGGAAAAGTTCGCCGGCGCAGAAGCCACTTTCACGATCGAGGCTTTAATGCCTGACGGTAGGGCTCTTCAAGCAGGAACCTCACACTTTCTCGGCCAAAACTTTTCAAAGGCTTTCGAAATAACTTTCCTAGACCGGAGTGGTTCCACGAGCTATGTTTGGCAAACATCTTGGGGTGTTTCCACTAGGCTCATAGGCGCCGTGGTGATGGTTCACGGAGACGACAAGGGACTTGTGCTTCCACCACGGATAGCGCCCACACAGGTTGCCATAATTCCAATTTTCTACAATGATGAGGAGAGGAGGATGGTGGTTTCCAAGTGCAGGGAGGTTGAGCAGAGGCTTTTGAAAAAAGGTTTTTCAGCCCAGGCTGACCTCAGGGAGGACTACACGCCGGGCTGGAAGTATAACGATTGGGAGCTTAAAGGCGTCCCTGTGAGAATAGAGATCGGCCCGAGGGATGTTAGGGAGAGCATGCTGACTGTCTTCAGGAGGGATGAGTTTAAACGGGTTAGGATTCCTGACGGCAGCCTCGAGGAGGAGGCGGCGAGGCTTCTAGACGATATTCAGAGAAACATGTATGAGAAGGCTAGGAGGATGATGATGGAGAAAACAGGCAGGGCTGAGACGATGAGCGAGCTCTCGGAAATGGTTTCCAGAGGTATGATGGTTAAAGCATGTTGGTGCGGCTCGAAAGAGTGCGACGAGGCTGTTAAGAGTGAGACGGGGGCGTCGATAAGGCTGATCCCGTTCCAAGAGGAGCCGGTGTTCTCAGGATGCGTTAAATGCGGCAGGCCTGCTTCAAAAATAGTCTACTTCGCGAAATCATACTGATGGGAAATGGTTTTAATAGCCGGCGTCGACGAGGCTGGAAGGGGGTGCGTGATAGGCCCGCTTGTTATAGCTGCAGTAGGCGTTGTGGAGAAGAGTGTTCCAAGGCTTGTTGAAGCAGGCGTTAAAGACTCTAAGAGGCTCAGCCCACGGAGGAGGGTTCAGGTTGCTTCAAGCATAAGGAGGATAGCTAGGGTTGTTGAAACCAGGAGGGTGAGCGCCAGCCGCATAGACAGTCTCAGGGCTAAGGGCGTGAGCCTGAACGAGATTGAGGCCATGCTTATAGGAAGCATTCTGAGCAAGCATCGCCGGGGAGTATTCTACGTGGACTCCGTGGACAGGGATTGTGAAAGGTTCAGAATGATGATGCTGAGGCACGCGCCCGGCTTCAAAGGTGTTCTTATCGTTAGGAACTATTTGGACGAGTCTAACCCTATGGTTGGCGCTGCAAGCATAATAGCTAAGGTGGAGCGGGACAGGGCTGTTAAGAGTCTTCTGGGGAAAGCCGGGCTGCCGGAGTGCTCAGGCTACTCAAGCGACCCTAGGACGGTAAGGATTGTGGAGCAGCTTATTCAGTCGGGTTCTAAGACAAGGATGGTTAGGCGGAGCTGGAGCACCGTGGGAAGGATAAGGGCGAGCTTAAACCAGGATAGTCTAAGCAGGTTCCTCTAGACCCGTCTGGAGACGATCAGCTCATGCATCATGGCGAAGGGCTCTAGGTTAACGGTCTCCTCCACCACGTACCTGCCAGTAGCCTCCAGCTTGGCTTCCTCAGCCCTGTATATCTCGCTCGGCTTCCTTGCCGAGTCGACGCTGCTGGCTTTCAACGCGACCACGAGGAACCCTTTCTCCCTGAGGAACAGGTCAGCGTTCCTAACCGCTATGTCAACCTCGTCAGGCTGAGCAACGTCGCAGTAAACAGTGTCAACCTGCTCAAGAAGCCAAGCATACTCGAAAACCCTCCTAGCGTCGGCGAGAATAGGAACCACGTTGCTCCTCTTCCCGGAAACCTTCTCGAGAAAATCTCTGAAAGGCCTGTGGGCGACTTCAACCGCGTAGACAAACCCCGTGGGCCCAACTATGTCTGAAACATGGCTGACAGTAGTTCCGGAGGCTGCTCCAAGATAAAGAATCCTCCAGCCCGGCTGTATGAAGAAGCTGCGCAGACCCTTAAGCAGGGCAGCGGCTATCTTACTCCTGTACGGGTTCCAAACCCTGTATTCAGCGTTCCCAACCCTAATCGTTTTCTCACCGTAGACCAGGGTTCCGGGTGCGAGGCTCAGCGTCGCTAAGCGAGCACCCTCCTCATCCTCAACCTCGTAAACCCCTTTAAACACTTCTCTAACCATCATCCCACACCCTCCTTCAAAGCCTTAAGCCTGTTCTCAACATCCTTCTTCAACTCCTCCCCTATGAATCTTCCAGAAAAGTAGTCAACCCTGGCTGCGACAGCTATCCTGCTGGCGAGCAGCCTAGCAACCTTGCCTCTAATCTTCCTGGGGCAAGTGTGAACATAAGGATGCTGGAAGATTATACCGTGTTTAGGAGGCCTGCCTCTTTTCCTCAAGGCCCTGAAGAGAGCCTTCTCGGCTCCAAGTATCTGGATGGTTGAGGCGGGCAGGCTGGCAAGCCTGGATAGCGAGCCTGTTTTAGAAATGAGCCTGGCGCCAAGCAGCGGGCCGATGACCGCGCTGAGATTCGGAGCAGCCTCATCCATGAGCATGCTTATATGCTTCTCGACAACCCCCCTGCAATCCTCAGTCTCAAGATAGAGCTCAGCAATCCTCCTAACGTAACCAGGAGTGTTTGAAGAAACTATTCGCTTAACAATCTTCTCAGCATCCTTGCCCTCCTCGAGCAAGCGTGGCTCCCGCTCCTTAACCCATATCATGATCCTGTCTTGAAGAATGTTAAGCATCTTTACAAGCTCGTCGTAAGCCTGCATCGCGATAACAATATCTAGGTCACTGCTTTTAGCAAGCTCCTCAACCCTGGCCTGGGCAAGCCTCGCAGCAACCTTTGCGGCGAAACCCCGGTAATCATTCACGCTTAAGCCAAGTATCCTCAATGTTTTCTCAACGTCAGCCCTAAGCTCAACAGCCTTCTTCAAAGGCTCCTCCACAACAGGCTTCAAGCCTAGGCGTGTCAAGGCTTCAGCGAGGCTCCTCCTCTCAACCATTATGCTCCTCCCCCTCCAGCTTCTGAGGAAGGCTGCGACACCCTGGGGAATAGCGCCGCTGTAATGCTCCGCAGCCTCGTCGACACTCTTGAATAGATATGGCTCAGCCTCGTCTCCTTCGAAAACAATAAGGCCTGCAGCAGTCTCCACTATGCTAAGGCTCTCCTCCAACCTGTTTCACCCCATCGCCCGGGGGTATTAACTTTTCCCAGGCTTTAAACTAGACGCGGCTCCTCCTGTAGGCCTCGTAAGACTCCTTAACCCAGAGCGAGTATCCCCGGGGAGGGCTTTTAGGCCGTATTATCAGGATTATCTTCCTATACTCCGGAACCCTGGGCGTTACAGCGTAGAGGAGCTTTGCCTGAGTTATCGCCTCGAGAATCTTCTCCCTGTCTGTATGGAGGTTCGCATGGTCCTCGACGGGCATCTGCAGCGTCGAATAAACATGGCGGAGACAATATTTAAGCGTTTTAAAAATTTTTGGAAAGACATGCGAGACTTAAGCTGGGCGGGGAATCTTCCTCCTGTCTGTTGTCGTGGTTCGAGTATGTTCAACCTAAATTATACTTAAATATAAGAACGGTTAATTCATAAGCCCATGGTGGTACTGCCGCTGGATAAAAGGCTGAAGAAGCAGTCACACAGAAACATAGCCCTAGCCCAGGATATATTGATCATGGAGGTTTATAACGGTTTTCCACAGGCAGTCGTCCATGGTGGAACCGCGTTGTGGCGTTGCTATGGAAGCAACAGGTTTTCCGAAGACATCGATCTATATTTACCTATCAGTGCTAGAAAAGAAAGCTTTAGAAGCCTGCTGGACGGGTTGCTGGGAAAAGGCTTCATAATAGAAAAGTTCAAGAAAACCGAAAGCTCTATATTTTCAAAATACTCTTATTTAGGAGTGGCAGTAAGGCTCGAGGCTGTCTTTAAGAAGGTTAAGGCCCCTGTCTTGAGGAAATTTGAAATGACAGACGGCACGTTTATTCTCGTCAACACCTTAAAGCCCGAGGAAATGCTTGAGGAAAAGATAAGGACGTACTTTGAGAGGAGAAAGGTTAGAGATCTATACGACGTTTTTTTCCTGACGAGAACAGTTGAGAAGCAGAGAGTAAGAGGCAGTGCATTAAAACTGGTTGAGAAGTTTACTATGCCTATTGATGAAAAAGAGTTGAAAGCATTAATTATCTCCGGAAGCATACCTAAGGCAGAGGAGATGCTGGAGTCTGTGAGGAGATGGGCAGAATAGTATACATGGATAAGCTGAGAGGATTCTTCAAGGTCACGCCGGTTTTCAGAGCCAGGGATGTGGAGGTCTTAACCGGAAGCAGGGGGTACGCTCACCTGATTCTCCACAAGCTTTCAGAGAAGGGCGAGGTTAAAAGAGTTGTAAAAGGCTGGTATAGCCTATTCGACGATCCTGTGGTTGCTGTTTTCTGCTTCAAGCCCGCCTACATAGGGCTTCAGGAAGCCCTAAGCCTCCATAATCTTTGGGATCAAGAGACAAACGTCGTAATAGTTTCTACGCGGAGAATAAGAACAGGCGTAAGAAAAATCTTCGACAGCAACGTAATCGTTCACAGGATTAGCGGAAAATACTTCTTTGGATTCGAATACTTGAAATACGGCGAGTTTTTCATCCCGGTTTCAGATATTGAGAAAACCTTGATAGACCTAGTCTATTTTAACGAGATACCGGGCAGAGAAGTATTGGACGAGATGAGGAGGAAAATAGATAAGCGTAAGCTAAACATTTACCTGAGGAGATTTAGGCCGGAGCTGAGGCAGCGCGTTCTAAAACTAATCTGACGCTAAAGCTGCCATGAAGAAAAATAGTCAATAAAATCTTATATGATAGGCAAGCAATAGCTAAGGTGGCCTTAAGGAAGCTGTTGTTTCGTTTCAAGATTACCTTAACACATGGATCGATCATCAAGCAAATATCTTTAGCGCGCTAGAAACCACCTAATATGTGCCGATTAATGCGTGAACTATTAGGGGATCGGCTAAAGCATATCTGTTATCCGCCTTGGCGGCGAAACCATAGTCGACGAGCTCTGAGAGATACCTGCTCAGCTGCTTGTCGCTCACCTTCGCCCCAAGCTTCGCGCTTAATCCATACTTAACCTCAGACCAGACCGACGGCGTAGCGATTATTCTAAGAATGCTGAGATACCTATTTCTAGCTTGACGTCTCTGGGCGAGAAAGGAGTTAAGCTCTTCTCTAACGAGCCTCGCACCCTCCTCAAGGGTTTTCATTATCGCCTCCTTATGCCCAAATCTTGTGGCGTAATAACCATAGTTCGTCAGCCAACCTATGATTCCGTCGAAACGGTCAACAGCTTCCATGATGTCCTCCTCTATGACGTTTCTCCCAATTTGCTCAAAACCAGCCCTGAGAAACTCCTGAGCCCTGTGCCTTGGGAGACGTCCCATCTCTATTTCGAAATATGGACGTCCGAATAGCGGTGCCTTCGGCTTCGTTCTACCCAGCATCCTGTCTAAAACTCCTACTTCAGAACCGCTCAGAACCAACTTGATCCCCTTAAAGGAATCATAAACATATGCTAAAAGGCTGTCGAACTTTGGGAAAAGCATGAACTCCTGTGCCTCATCCAGGACGAGTACCACGGGCTTCCCTGTCGACTCTCCCCACCTGCTAAGCTTTTCAAGTACTCCTAGAAGCGTAGGTCTACTTTTAGCCGTAAAGTCCACCGTGACTCCTGAAACCGATATTCCCCTCACGTTTTGTAGTAGGTTCTCTAGCGCACGGTATTTCGCAGCAAGCTTTGAAAGCGAGCTTGCCATAATATCGTAGAGCTGATCTGGACTGAAGGGTCCAAAAGCCCTGGCGTCGAGGAGGAGATGGGGAAGCCCGGATTCGGCCAGCCCAACCCTCAGAAGCGATGATTTTCCAGTCCTCCTTATGCCCTTAACCACTATCATCCGTGTTTCAGGCTCATTCAATTCTCTAACCAACCCTTCCAGCTTTGCTTCGAAATTGAAGAAGTCTTTTTTAGACTCTTTGACGCCCAACTGAAAGTACATACTAACACCACCTGTTAGTTACTAACACCCCATGTTATTAAATCTAATGGATTACAGAAAAACCCAATACGCAATCACCGTATTCTTTTAAAAATGGCGGTTAATATTATTGCGAGAGAAATCTTAGTGTCTCTTTGAGTGGAAATCTCCTTAGCGCTGGAGGTTTATATGTTACGAGTAACCGACCGTAGTAGAGCCATTTGAAATAGAAGATTTCAGAATAAGTTACCCGGCTATCGTAGTCACACCCATAGCGATTTATAGATAATTGGAGATGGGAGGTTTCGATAGGCAGATAGAAACTTAGTACCGTTTTTATCCTGCTTAAGCGTAGCCTATTGACGATGTTTCGATATACATCAATAAGCTGGCTTATGGTCCTGCTAGAACGAGGAGGATGAAAACGTATATCGCGAGCGTCAGGGCAATTATAAGTCCGAAGCATGTTTTCCTAGTCTTGTGGCGGAAGACGATCATCCCTAGGAATACTCCGAACGGTCCTCCAGCCATGGAAACCGTGAAGAACCATTTCTCCGGTATCCTCGGCTCGTTTCGAATAGCGCTAGCCTTGTCAACACCCATAAGGATGAAGCCCACGAGGTTAACCAGCAGAAGGTAATCGTAGGCAAGTTCTTTAAGGAAGGCGATCAACCCTATTTTCATTAACACAACCAAGCATATTATTTAAGCGCCTATGCAAAAAAGAATGAGTAACGTTTTCACCTTTTTCATCGCATCCATAGAACATGCTCCTTATAGATTATGTATTCTCCACCCATTTCTCTTACCAACGGGATTTGTGCAGGGTTTAGCCAGCGCGCGCTAAGGCCGGAGCAGGAGATGCCGGAAATCATTTCGATGAGGAGAAACGTTTAAAAGTAGCCTCCCGCGCTTCCTAAGCAGGAGAAATATAGAGAGGTGTTGATGGGAATGGTCACCCACGGGAACGTAACCCTCGCAGGTAAAGTTCGCAGTCTTACTCCTAAGGTTGCGGCTCGTGAGCGTCCTCCAGATATGCCGCGTAGGAGGGTTAGGAGTATTTATCGTAAGAGGGTTGTTTTGAACAGGCAGCCCGGTCAGATTTGGAAGCAGATGCGTGTTTAGTGTACTAGATACTTAATTGTTTTCCTTATATGCATGCATTCGTGTGCTGTAGATGGGTTAGCGTTAACCTGTTTTAGGGGCTTTGCAGCATTCTGATTATTTTGATGGGATAAGAACGCGTTCTTCTCATAATTGCTTTTACCCTGCTTTCAGTCTTTTTATAATGTAAAATTTAACCTCGTTGGAGTACAATTCGTAGAGGTTTCATCACTAGTTTCTTCGTCTACTCTTGTCGTAATTATTATCATACAAGTATTGCATCTTTAATTATATATAAAACTAGCACGTGCTCGGTTTATGAGTAGCTTGTATACTAACTACTTCTAGTATAGCCGTTTTCTGCTGATACCGCAAATTTGGTAACCCGTGTAGTTTCCTAAGAGTGAAGTGCTGGGATTAGAAAGCCCCAGAACTGTTAAGACCGAGGATTACTGGGCTGCGCGCTATGCAAATTTTACGTTACTTCTTTACTTATTTCTCCGTGTTAGATATCTTTTATTCTTCTAATGTGCTTTAAGCAGTCTTCTTTCAATCTTTCTACGAGTTTCTCGTCTGCCGTATACATGTAACTATTTTTCATGATCGCTAGGGAAATATAGGAAGCGTCATAAATTGTTATATTGTTTTTGAACGCAACCTCTATAGTTTTTTCGGCATATCTGCCTCTGAGGGGATACAAATCTAAAAAGTATGCGTCTAAGGCCTCTGAAACTTCTTTTATCTCGCTTTCTGAAAAGAGTTTTTTATAATACAACGCATTTAAAACTTCAAAGTTAATGATTTCAGGAGCTATAAGTTTTAATTCTCCTTCTATATATTTATCTCTAATCTTCATGGCTTTTTCAGAATTCTCTTCCTCAACAAACCACTTCACCACTACGCTTGCATCAACTACTGCTACCGACATGCCGTTCTTCCCTGAACTTCCGTATGATCTCTTCAGCCCTAGCTTCACCTCTGCTTTTCTTTCTTATTTTTTCGTTTATTAGAACTGCTTTCGCCAAGTTTTTTCTTTTTTCCTCTTCCACCTTCATTCTTATCGCATTTCTGATGAAATCACTCCAATTAACTTTAATCTCTTTCATCATCTTCTTGGTTTCTTCGTCTACTCTTATCGTAATTATTGTCATACAAGTATTACATGTATAATTTATATATAAGCTTTGCTTTTAAGACCTATTCCTGCTACGAAAGCTTATATATGGAAAAAATACGTATGTACGGGTGTACGTATATGGCTAAGAGGAAGCTCACACTAAGCATAGATGAAAACCTGATTAGGGAGGTTAAAGGAATATTGGCTGGAGAAGGATATAGTTTAAGCCAGGTTGTCGAAGAGTTTCTGAGTTCTCTGACGGCAAGATGGGTCGAAGAAATGGCTGTCGACCTCGGCTTAGGCGGTTTAGACCCGCTCAACCCTGCTGACATACCTGGTTCGAGGCCTGAGGGATATGATTCTGCTAAGACAGTTAGGGAGCTTAGGAAAAGATCCTCTGCGACAGGTGTCTCTTTTGAGTAAATGCTACTACTTGGATACAAGCGCTATCGTTAAGAGGTATGTCAGTGAACTCGGTAGCAAAATAGTGGACGACTTGTTTGACAAGGCGCATAAGGGGTCGGTGACAATAGTCTTCTCATACTGGAATGTTGGTGAAGCGGCTGTTGTCTTCGACAAGTATGGTGAAAAACTAGGGTTAAAGAGTAGTGAAGTATTTAAGACGATGCTTAGAGAGCTCAGGATGCTTTGCAGGGCGCGTTCTGCGATTATAGTTAACGTGACTCCGAAAACAATAAGGGAATCAGTGAAACTCGTTTTCAAATACCACTTGTATGTAGCTGACGCTATTCAAATAATCTCTGCCAAACAGGCGAATGCGCGTAATCTCGTAACGGGGGATAGGAGGCTTGCCGAGGTATCTATGGTCGAGGGTTTGGAAACGCTGTGCTTAGCCTAAACCGTCCTGAAGTGGATCGGAAGATGGTTAAAACATGGGTTCACAGGTCTCAGTTTATATGTAGCTGCATACTATTTTTCCCCGAGCCCTTTCCTGTTCGCTACTGCAAATTTAATAAGCAAGGTAGTTTCCTAAGAGTGAAGCGCCGGAATTAGAATGAAGCCCGAGGAGACTGTTAAGACTGAGAATTACTGGGCTGCCTGCAGAGAAATAGCTAGGATCCTTGCCTCGGAGAAGCATGTTGACAGGAGGGTTGTTCACAGGGTTAAGCTCAAGGTTTCCTCAAGATTCAGGCTTCTTATGGTTCCTTCTAACAGCGATATTCTTGCAAGTGTTCGAGAGGATCTTAGGGATAGGCTTAGAAGCATTCTGATGGTTAAGCCTTCTAGAAGCTCATCCGGAGTCGTGGTTGTTGCAGCGATGGCCATGCCCATGCCCTGTCCCCATGGGAGGTGCTTCTACTGTCCAGGAGGTCCTTCTACGAATACTCCTCAGAGCTACACTGGCCTTGAGCCGGCTGCGATGAGGGCTATTCAGAATGATTACGATGCTTTCAAACAGGTTTCCCAGAGGATTAGGCAGCTTGAGGCGGGTGGGCATTCTGCGCAGAAGGTTGAGCTGATAATAATGGGGGGAACCTTTCCAGCAGCCCCATTGGAATACCAGAAGGATTTTGTTAAAGGTTGTTTCGACGCTTTGAACGGTATTGCATCGGGTTCTTTAGAGGAGGCTCATAGGCTTAACGAGTCCTCAAGATTAAGGTGTGTAGGCCTAACTGTTGAGACGAGGCCTGACTACTGCAGGGAGGAGCATGTGGATGCAATGCTTAAAATGGGTGTTACGAGAGTTGAGATAGGTGTTCAAACGCTTAGAGGCGATGTTCTGAGTCTTGTCAAAAGGGGGCATAGCGTCGAGGATATTGTCAACGCTTTCAGGGTTGCCAAGGACGCCGGCTTGAAGATTGTTGCACACATGATGCCTGGGCTACCGGGCCTCAGCTTTGAAGAATCTATTGAAGACTTTAAAACCCTCTATTTCGACGAAAGGTTTAGGCCAGACATGGTTAAGATCTACCCCACTCTAGTTGTTGAGGGGACCGGGCTCTACGAGGCCTGGGCCAGGGGAGAATATAGGCCGCTTGAAGACGAGGAGGCTGCTCAACTGGTTGCCAGGGTTCTCGAGTTTACTCCGCCATGGGTAAGGATTATGAGGGTTCAGAGGGATATACCTGCATACGCTATTGCCGCAGGGGTTAAGAAGAGTAACCTGAGAGAGCTAGCCCATAGGATTCTTGAATCAAGAGGGGTTAGGTGCCGCTGCGTAAGATGCAGGGAGACGGGCTTCGCGAAGGCTAAGGCCAACCCTGAGAACGTGAAGCTCGTCGTGAGAAGCTATGGGGCTTCGGAGGGAGTGGAGTACTTCCTAAGCTTCGAGGATGTTGAGAACGATGTGCTCCTAGCCTACCTGAGGCTCAGGGAACCCTCTCCGAATGCTCATAGGCCGGAGATTAGGGAGACTCATTCGATGATAGTTAGGGAGCTGAAGGCTCTTGGAAGGGCTCTGCCGCTTAAAGCTAGAAGCAGCGAGTCTTGGCAACATAGGGGTCTGGGTGCCAGGCTTATGGCTGAGGCTGAGGAGCTGGCGAGGAAACAGGGTGCACGTAAGATACTCGTCACATCGGCTGTCGGCGTGAGGGAATACTACAGGAGGCTTGGCTATTTCTTCGACGGCACCTACATGGTTAAAAATCTCTGAACAACAGGTGCCGCAAATATTGCGGTGCTCAATATTTTTAACGGAGGCTAAAGCGGGCCTCGGTAATACTTTGTAGAAGGGCAGCCTAAACACTTCTTCTCATGGTAGCGTAAACACCTGCTGCAATTTATTCCGCATGGAGCATCCTCCTCCGTTTTGGTCGCAACAATTTTTACCGGCAGATACTTAGGGACTGCTGGCGCCTCGCCTATTATGGCTTCTGAACGTCTAATGCCGCCCGTCCGCGCTCTCACGGAGCACCTTTCTATTATAGCGTTCAGCGTGTCAGCGTCCTCCGCCACCATGATGGTCATCAGGTTGTAGGCGCCTGTCGTCATGGCTAGAAACACTATTCTCGGACACTTGGAAAACATGTTTACGAGCTCCCGTAGACGCTGGGGTGTTTCAACCTCCGCGTTCACGATGGCGATGCGAAAACCCAGATTCTCCGCGTTGAGCCCGGCTGAAACCTTAACCAGGTTTTCGCAAAGCTTCTCCAGCCTTTTTCCTATTGCTACATGCGACAAACCGAGCTCCCTGCTCATTGCCGAGAGGGATGTCCGGCCGTCTTCCTGAAGGATTGACACGATCTTTTTATCCAATTCATCCATGGCCATTCTATTACAATTTGAAACATAAGGCGTATATATCTCTTTCGTTTTGTAAGAAAGGTGAGTAGAAGATGAGCATGGAGGAGGAGTTGACGCGTAGCCCGGATGCCCGGGAGGAAAACGATGAGGAGGCAAAGAGTTCAACGGCTGAAAGCGAAACCCTTCCGTTTAAGAGGATCCTGGTGCCGTTGGACGGTTCCGAGCATTCCATAAAAGCATTGAAAACTGCTGTTCAAATAGCTCTGAAGTTTGGTGGTAGAATCACCTTAATACACGTATACCAGGTGGGTGGCTTCGCCATCTCCCCGACGCCAGTTAACGAGTTTATTGAGGCAGTACGTAAGATGGGGGTCGACATCCTTGCCGACGGGGAGAAGAGGGTTAAATCCGAAGGCGTCGAGGTGGAGAAGCTGCTGGTAGAGGGACGCCCGGTCGACCAGATAGTCAAAACGTGCAGGGAAAGAGGGTTCGGCATGATTATAATGGGTGCTAGGGGCCTAAGCAGGGTTAAGGAGGTTATCTTGGGAAGCGTTAGCGAGGGTGTGGTGAGGCATGCCTCCTGCCCCGTGCTCGTGGTGAAGTAGCGATGGTGCTGGCTGAAACCCTGCTCCTAACAGCAATAACCTACTCGATCGCACTGGTCTTCGGCTACCTCTTGGAGAGGTTTCTTCGAATGCCCTGGATGTTCACGCTGGTTCTATTCGGCATGGTCTTCTCCGCCATGGGCTTCTTCACTCCAGTCATAAACGACGCCGGCTTCCAGCTGCTGGCGAAACTAGGGATGCTCGCACTCCTCTTCATGATCGGCCTAGACCTTAACTTGAAGGAGATGAGGTCCCTGGGAGCATACATCGCGGCAGGCAGCATTTTCCTCTGTCTTTTCGAAGGCTTGATGCTCGCACTCCTATTCTACTTCTGGCTTCCGGCTGATGTGAATAATTCCTTCACCATCGCTTTGATCACTGGCATAACCTTTGGAACGATTGGCGAAGTGGTCTTGTTCGCTATCCTCTCTGAATTCGGCCTGGTGAACACGAAGTTCGGCCAGCTCACGCTGGGGATCGGTGTTTTCGACGACGTGATGGAGGTTGCGATGCTCGCAGCCGTAGCTAGTCTACCGGTCTTCTCTTCAAGCAACGTGGCGCAAGCCTCAAGCCTCATGCTTCCTTTAGTTTCTTACCTTTTACTCCTGCTTCTGGCAACGTTTGTAATAGTGAGGACCGGGGGGCGGGTTAGAAGAATATTAGAAAATATTGTACGTAGCCCGCCATATATTCCGCCTTTCCTAATATTCCTAGTGTTCTTTTCCTTCGCCGCTTCCGGCGCACTCGTGTATGAGACATTGGCCCCGGTGGCCTCGATAATGGGTGGCATAGTTACGCAGCAAGTTTTCCCTGAGAAGGTTCTCAAGGAGAGCAGGAAGTCCATAGGTTTCCTAGGCAACTTCTTCCTCTCCCCATTCTTCTTCCTAGGCTTGGGAGCCAGTGTTTCCCTCGCCTCAATCCTCGCCTTCCCGCTGCTAATCGTAATAATCTTTCTGGTTTCGTTTAGCTCGAGGGTTTCAGCCTCCACCCTGTTCTTCAACAAGCTTCTCGGGCTTAAATACGCTTTCATAATGGGAATCGGGCTCTGCACGAAGTTCAGTACAAGCATCATCGCCGAGACGCTTCTGTTAAACTCCGGAGCCATATCCACGAGGCTGTTCTCAGCGATGATAGCGACCTACATGATCATGAAGCCAGTAGTAGCAGGCGCATACTCTTGGGGCCTATCTACCGCAAAGGACGAAATCGCCAGGTTCTTCTCCATCGAGGGTTCGAAGTCTCCTCCAGGAGGGGGATAAAACGCGCGAGGCAGATCTAGTTGTAAGTGCTGTTGAAACATGGCTCGGCAACCCCATTTCCAGGATTCTGTTGAAATGGGTTTCAAGAAGGACTAAAAGAGGCAGCAAACTAGACTCTGCATTAAGAAGATACGTGGGCGAGCCGGGAGAATTAAGCATCCAAGAAAGGCTAGCCTACCTGGTAGTCAAGCTAGCACTGGATAAGGGCTCCAAGTCTTTCGGTGTCTCCGTGGAGCAGATGAAGGCATCTCTAAAAGACCCTATAATGCGGAGGAGCATCGCCAACGTCCTTGAAGGCATAGGATACTATGGCGTGCAGAGACCTCAAACAGCGGCGGCCCCGTTTCTGATAGTGTGGAATTTCACGAAACAGTGCAACTTGAGGTGCAAACACTGTTATGAAAACGCTGGTCCAAAGCCTGCACCTGATGAGCTAACAACCGAAGAGGCGAAACATGCCATAGACGAGTTTGCGGCAGCAGGGGTCGTCGCCCTTGCATTTTCCGGCGGAGAACCTTTGGCAAGGAAGGACTTCTTCGAAGTAGCTAGGTATGCTGCTGATAAGGGATTTTACGTTTCAGTAGCATCCAACGGAACGCTGATCACCAAAAGGGTTGCGCAGAAGATGAAAGAAGCAGGTATTCAATACGTCGAGATTTCCTTAGACGGATTCGAAAAAACCCACGATGAATTCAGAGGGATACAGGGCGCCTGGAAAAGAACTGTAGAGGGAATTAAAAACTGCGTCGAGACTGGCCTATACACCTGCGTTGCGACGACTGCGACCCATTATAATTTGAATGAGATACCCAAACTCGCAGAGTTCATCGAGAAAGACCTCCACGTGAAACGTTTCATAGTATTTAACTTCATTCCCGTGAGCAGGGGTAAAGAAATAGCGGACCAAGACCTAACTCCAAAGGAAAGGGAAGAGCTCCTAGATTTTCTGTATTCGAAACTAGTTGACAAGAGCAGTAAATTGGAGGTACTCTCAACAGCTCCCCAATACGCGGTAACATCCTACAAGTTTGCCTTCGGACCCGCAGTCGCCACGCACTTCGTGAACAAAGAGGTCATGGAAGCGCTCAGGGGGAAGACGCGCTCCCTAGTAGAGTTTATTGGTGGCTGCGGCGCTGGCCGCCTTTACTGCGGCATGGAGCCAAACGGGGATATAGAACCCTGCGTCTTCATCCCAATAAAAGTTGGAAACATTCGGGAGCAGAGCTTGATTAGCATCTGGAGGAAATCCCCAGTCTTGAAGCAGATAAGGAACAGAGATCTTTTCAAGGGATGCGGAGAGTGCGAGTACAAATACATATGTGGAGGGTGCAGGGCAAGAGCCTACGCTTACTTCAACGACCTACAAGGCCCAGATCCTGGCTGCAGCATAAACCAGAGATACTGGGAGGAGGTGGTGAATAGCTTGAAAAACGTTAGTCAAGCCGAGGCTAGCGAGCCTCAAACCATGGATGAGGCCCCGGAAAAACTAATAAGTGTTCCGCAATCTTGAGGAATAAAGGTGTGTAGATTGGAAATTCCTGAGACCGGGCTTGTCGTGTGCAACAGCGGGGCTTCAAACACTGGGCAACTGACAGGGTTGGCTGCGCTTAAAGTTGTTGAGAAGCTGGGAAGCGATAGAGTAGGAATATGCTCGTTGCCCGCGTTAGCCAACAAGATTCCGAGGCAAGTCATGCTTGTTAAGGAGATTAAACGCCTTATCGTTGTCGACGGTTGCCGCAATGAGTGTTCAAGAAAAATACTGGATGACTTGGGGATCAAATACGACAAGTACCTGAATCTGGAGCATGATCTTGGAATTAAAAAACTGGGGCCATTTACCACTATGAATTATTCCGAAGAGGATGTTGAGAAAGTTTATTCAGCCATAATGCAGAAGATACGGGAAACATAGTTACTTAGTCTTCTTTTCTCCATTATCATGTTGTTAACAAGCATCTTTTACATCCTTATAATACAATTGTGTTCAGTAGCTATGCTTTTAAACTGTTGGCGGTACTAATCTTATAGGTAAAATGAGCAAGGGTAGGGTCCTAGTCAAAGGCCCAAGGGTGCAAGATATCGGCTACAGGCTCTTCCTGTTAAACCTGGCGGGCGAATCGAGCTTGACGGGCTTCCAGGCTAGGAACATCGGTACCGATTGCGTTGAAGTGTTATACGAGGGTGGTGATCAGGAGATTCGGGAATTTGTGGAGAAGGTTAAAGAATTCTCGCCTAGGGAGGCTGAAGTTTCCAGCATCGAGTTTAAAGAATACGATGGCCCAGTGAAAAGAATAGAGGTATTTCGAAGCGAGTTCACGACAATGCAGCTTGGGAAGATTGTTGAAATAGGCTTAGAGATGATCGGTAAGCAAGATAATTCGCTAAGTAAGCAGGACTCGATGCTCGATAAACAGGATAAAATGCTTGATAAACAGGACTTGATGCTTGGTAAACAGGATAGAATGTTAGGAAAGCTAGATCAGATGCTGGAAAAGCAAGACTTAATGATTGAGAAGCAAGACTTGATGCTTGAGAAGCAAGACTTGATGCTTGAGAAACAGGATGCGGTGTTGCAGAGACAGGATCAGATGCTTGAGAAACAAGATATGATGATCGAAAAAATAGATGGACTTGGAGCGAAAGTGGATAACTTGGGCGTGAAAATCGATGGTCTTAGAGAAGACTTGAAATCTATGCTTGATAGACGGTTAACAACGCTGGAGAGAGACGTGGCTCTAATAAAGAATAGGCTGGGGATCACCTGAATATAGGCTCGCATATTATTCTTTTTTCCAGTGAAGCCCCACCCGTCGAAACAAGATACGGTACGACGTGAAAACAGCCGTGACCATTAAGGTTAAAATACCTCTGTAAGCATTCCAGCTCGTATTGAGCTCTCTGAAAGTAGGCTTGGAGTTCCACCAGCGCCTAGCATTCCACAAGCTTTTCTGCAGCTGCCCCTCCGCATCATTTGAAGAAGCCTCGGGTAAAGTAGTTAGGAGACTTAGGGCCTCGGCAAGCGAGCTCGGTGAGCTGGACCCGGCTGCGCTGGCTGAAGCATCCAGAAGCAGGGTTTTCACGTACCATGTTGACGATTCGTTCAACTGTCTCGTCGAGCTCGACGAGGAGCCTCCCCACCCTATTGACGAAAAGGTTCTTGACGCCGCTCTCGAGATGGCTCTCTACTTCAACATGACTGTTGTCGACGAGGCTAGGGTTATGAGGAAGACTGTGATTGACGGCAGCAATACGTCGGGCTTCCAGAGAACACTGTTGGTGGCGCTGGGAAACAATGATTCGGTTGTTGAGACGAGCGAGGGCCCTGTGAGGCTGAAGAGCCTCTGCCTCGAGGAGGAGTCGGCCTTCATAGTTGAAAGCGGAAGAGAGGCTGCAGAGTACAGGCTTGACAGGCTGGGCATCCCGCTTGTCGAAATAGCTACTGAACCTGATATTAAGAGTCCCTCGCAGGCCCTGGAGGCTGCTGAAGAGGTGGGGCTAGCCTTAAGGATGACCGGCAAGGTTATGAGGGGCCTCGGCACCATAAGGCAGGATATCAACATAAGTATTGAGGGCGGCGCCAGGCAGGAGATTAAAGGCGTTCAGAATCTTAAGCTGATCCCTCAGATAGTTGAGAGGGAAGCTTTGAGGCAGAGCAGCCTGATTAGGCTCAGAGACATTTTGAGGGAAAGATGCTCCCAGGGCAGCTTCCCCTATAATCCTGTCGACCTGACGGAGGTCTTCAGGGGAACCGCCTCCAAGATGATATCTAGAGCATTATCCAAGGGGGAGGTTGTCTACGGTTTGAAGGCTCCTGGTTTCAAGGGCCTGCTGGGGATGGAGCTTCAACCCGGCAGGAGGTTCGGGACAGAGCTCGCCGACTACGCTAGGGTTTGGGGAGGGCTGCAGGGCATAATTCACACGGATGAGCTTCCAGGATACGGAATATCCCGGGAGGAAGTCGTAAAGGTGTCTGAGCTGCTCGGGCTTTCCGACAATGATGCTGCTGTAATCATTGTAGGGGAGCACGGGAGGGTTGAGGCTGCTTTGAAAGCTGTTTACAGCAGGATGCTTAAAGCGTTTCAAGGCGTTCCCTCCGAGACGAGGAGGGCTCTTGAAGACGGTAACACCGACTATCTTAGGCCCCTCCCAGGGTCGGCGAGAATGTATCCCGAGACGGATGTCCCACCCATCCCAGTGTCCAGGGAGAGGCTTGAGAGAATAAGGTCTATGCTTCCCAAGAGGCCTAGGGAGAAGGTTAGGGAGCTTGAGGCAACTGGTTTAAGCAGCCACATGGCTCAGCAGCTGGTCAGGTCACACTACCTCTTCGTCTTCGAAAAATCCCTCGGGGCCTCTAGCCTACCACCTGTAGCTCTAGCATCGTTCCTGCTCAACACCCTTCCCTACATTAGGAGGG